>JBBQLG010000006.1:0-84512 GCA_038327655.1 Cytophagales bacterium | reverse complement strand
CGCGTTACGCACCCGTTTGCCACTAAGTATTGCTACTCCGTTCGACTTGCATGTATTAGGCCTGCCGCTAGCGTTCATCCTGAGCCAGGATCAAACTCTCCATTGTAAATAATTGTGTCCCATACACCGGGACGTTTCATTAGCCTGATAAAGGCTTATCATTGATGTCAATACGTCAAAGAACTTTCTCTCTTTCGAGATTGTGGCCAACCGTTGTCGGCCATTTCCCGTTGTTTGGGAGTGCAAAGGTAGGGCGATTTATGCCCTTTGTCAAGTCATGGATCAAAAAAAGTTAACTTTCTTTCATGAATGGATAGTCCACCTGCGTCGGCGGAATAAACGTTTCTTTGATCGTTCGGGCCGAAACCCAACGCAACAGGTTGAGCAATGAACCAGCTTTATCGTTGGTGCCGGATGCCCGTGCGCCACCGAAAGGCTGCTGACCCACAACGGCTCCTGTCGGTTTGTCGTTGATGTAGAAGTTGCCCGCTGCGTTCATCAATTTGTCCGATGCCAGTCGTATGGCTTCCCTGTCTTTCGCGAAAATTGAGCCGGTTAGCGCATACGGAGACGCCGTATCTACTACTGAAAAAATGTCTGTGTATTCACTCGCCGGGTAAACATAAATAGATAAAACGGGCCCGAATATCTCTTCGCACATGGTCACGTAGCCCGGATCTTTCACTTTCAATACAGTAGGCTCGATGAAATATCCGCTACTCTTGTCGACTCCTCCACCGGCAACAAGGCGTACCTCATCACTATCTTTTGCCCGACTAATATAGCCCGCGATTTTATCGAAAGCCCGTTCGTCGATGACGGCGGTAAAGATGTTTTGGAAGTCTTCTACCCCGCCCTGCTTGCAGGCTGACATTACCGCAACCAGTTTCTCTTCAATGGCTGGCCACAGCGTATCTGGTACATAGGCCCGGGAGGCTGCAGAACATTTCTGCCCCTGAAATTCAAAGGCACCCCGAACCAATCCCGTTACAACCTCATCCACATTGGCCGACTCATGCACCAGAACAAAGTCTTTACCCCCGGTTTCACCCACAATGCGCGGGTACGATTTGTATTTGTGAATGTTCTGCCCGATCATCGACCAGATTTGTTGGAAGACCCCAGTACTGCCGGTAAAGTGAATACCAGCAAAATCCCGATGATTGAAAATGATCTCACCGACAACGGGTCCGTCAACGTAAATCAGGTTGATTACTCCGTCGGGCAAACCGGCTTCCTGAAGTACTTCTATGATAACCTGCGCCGAATATACCTGCGTGTAGGCCGGTTTCCAGATCACCGTGTTCCCCAGCATAGCCGGGGCCGTTGGCAGGTTACCCGCGATGGCCGTGAAATTGAACGGAGTCAAAGCAAACACGAATCCTTCGAGCGGCCGATATTCCAGTCGATTCCAGACACCCGAGCCGGAAGCTGGCTGCTGTTGATAAATCTCGGTCATGTAATGGACATTGAACCGCAGAAAGTCGATCAGTTCACAGGCAGAATCAATCTCGGCCTGATAGGCTGTTTTGGACTGGCCCAGCATCGTAGCCGCGTTGATTCGGGCGCGATACGGTCCGGCAAGCAAATCAGCCGCTTTCAGAAAAATAGCGGCCCGGTGTTCCCATGGCATAGTTGCCCAGGCGTCTTTTGCCGATAAGGCAGCATCAATAGCCTGCTGTACGTGGCTGGCATCCCCTTCGTGAAAATAGCCTAATGTGTGCTGATGGTCGTGCGGGGGTGTTATGCGAATGACCTTACCGGTGCGCACTTCCTGGCCACCGATGTACATAGGAATGTCCTTCTCCGTCGAGCGCAATTCAGTCAGCGCTTCTTTTAATAAAGCCCGTTCGACCGACTCAGGCCAGTATTCTTTGACGGGTTCATTGAGGGGTGTTGGGACGTTGAAAAAGCCGAATGACATAGTTGTTGATAATTTTTACAAAAGTACAGATTCACCTGCACCTTTCCCGGCCACGTTGATTGTTGGTGCTGACTGTTTCGGTTTCAGGCGGTTTGCCGTAAATTGCCCGTCTTACCGGTAACTCTATGAAATTTTACAGCACCAATAACCCTGCGGCTTCGGTTTCCGTTCAGGAAGCCCTATTTCACAGCCTCCCCGCTGACCGTGGCCTTTACATGCCCATTACCATGCCGCAACGGGACAAATCATTCTTTGATTCGTTTGCAGGTGGTTCGCTGGCGGATGTTGCCTACGAAATGAGCAAGACACTTTTAGGCGATGACCTGACCGATTCTGCCATTTCAACGCTGGTGCAACAGGCTTTTCCGTTCGATACGCCGGTTGTGGAACTGGAAGCAGGAAAGAAGTACGTGCTGGAACTTTTCCACGGTCCTTCACTGGCGTTTAAAGATGTTGGAGCACGATTTATGGCCGGTTTGATGTCGCACTATTCGCAGCGTTCCGACCGGGAAGTGCATATTCTGGTGGCTACATCCGGCGATACGGGCGGTGCCGTAGCAATGGGTTTTCATAACGTCGAGGGCGTTCGGGTGTCGATTCTGTATCCGAAAGGCCGGGTGAGTGAGTTGCAGGAAAAACAGTTGACCACCCTTGGCGGTAATGTTCAGGCTTTTGAAGTTGACGGCACCTTCGACGATTGTCAGGCCATTGTGAAGACCGCGTTTCTGGACCCTGAATTGAACGAGACATTCTCCCTTTCGTCGGCTAACTCAATCAATATTTTCCGGCTCATTCCCCAAAGCTTCTATTACGTCCGGGCATACGGACAGGTCAGACAGTTAGATAAACCGGTCGTATTTTCTATACCCAGTGGTAATTTTGGCAACCTGAGTGCAGGCGTTCTGGCGCAGCGGATGGGTTTACCGGTTCAACAGTTCATTGCGTCGACTAATCTTAACATGGCTGTCCCGACTTATCTTAACTCCGGCACGTACAAGCCGCAACCGTCCATTGCTACGATCTCAAACGCTATGGACGTGGGCGATCCCAGCAATTTCGTTCGGCTGAGCCGCCTTTACGATGATTCGTATGACAAGATCCGACAAAACGTTACGGGATATTACTTTACCGATGAGGCCACTGAACTAGCAATGAAACAGACGTTTGAGCAGTACAAGTACGTTACCTGTCCCCACACCGCCGTTGGATTGCTTGGTCTCGACACTTATCAACAAACCCATGTGGATAACTACGGGATTGCTCTGGCAACGGCTCATCCTTCCAAATTTAAGCCATTGGTTGAGGCTGTTTTGGGTCAGACCGTCGACGTTCCCGAACGCTTAGCGGTTCTGGCTAATCGGCAGAAGCAAGCCTACGAAATACCGGCTACGTTTGACGCTTTCAAGGAGAGTTTGCTGCAAACGGCTTAGTTACTAACAGAAATGGAAAGCCCCGGTGGATAAGATCAACTTATCCACCAGGGCTTTTCATTTCTCTGTTTATCAGTTTACGACATCACCGCGCAAGGCTCTAAAACGCTTCCGGGCTTCGGCTCCATAAATGCTGCTCGGATAGGCGACCAAAAATTTCTGATACAATTCCATCGCGGCCGTCTTGTCCTTCTTCCGCTCCTCAACCGTTTTAGCCTCCAGAAACGACGCGTCGTCGCCTAAGATGTCCAACGGGTAGTTAGTGACGATATTCCGCAGATCGGCCAGTGCATCGTCTGTTTTGCCCTGTTTCAGGAAAGTATTGGCACGAAGCCACAAGATTTCGTCCGACAGACTGTGCTGCTTGTACTTGACCAGCATCCGTTCCAGTTCGCTTACCGCCTGATCCGTTTTGTTTTGAAACAGCAACAAGTCAATAGCAGCATACTCACGCATAGCGGCTTCGGACGTATCCAGACCCGTATTATCCTGAATAATCAGGCTCAGTTGTTCGGCATCGTTGGCAATCTCGCGGGAGGTGGCCATTTTCAGCACATCCAGAATAGACTTCGAGAGGGTAAAATCACCTTTGTAATAGTGCAGTTTGGCATTCTTGAGTTTTGCCTCGTAGCCTAACAATTCCTCTTTCTGCGATTTCTCAACCTGCGAGTACAACAGCGTCGATTCCCAGGGTTCCCCTTTGAGCAGGTACACATCACCCTCGTCCAATTTACACCGGTCAGCAAAGTTGCGGTCGGCTTTGCCCAGATCCCTCGCTAAGGCCAGCGCCGATAATGCGGAATCTTTTTCATCGAGGTAATAAGCATAGAGATTAGCGGTGCTTTGGAGTGCTTCGAGGGTTTTATTGTTTATCCCCAGTTCGCCCAGCATTTTCTGGTAGCTCGCGATCAACTTACGGATCTCAAGTTTATCAACCGGGTAGGTGTTCTTCACCTGCTCCTCGCGGGCATTGATCACCATCCGGCGGGCGTAGGGGTAAAGCTGGCTCTGCGGATAATTCGTGATGACGTAATCAAACGCATCAACGGCCGCTTTGTAATCTTTGTTAGTCAGCGCCAACTGCCCCAGATCGTACACCTTTGTTCCGTTCAGGTGCATCCGCTTGTCGACCGCTTTTTCCTGAATCAGGGCACGACCGAATCTTTGTTTCTGTACGAAGAACCAGCTCAGCGTTTCGCTGTAGTAGAGTTCATTCGGATACCGCTGAATTTTGTCGTAAAGTGCTTTCTCAAGAATTGGCTCCTCTTTCGAGTTGATCAGCGTTTGCAAACTATTCAGCACGGTCTCTTTCTTATCACTCTCCTGACCAATCAGCAACGACTCGTCGATCCATTTTTCAGTAGCACCGCTTGCCCGATACAAACCCGCGAGTTCTGTCGCATACGCCCGTTCATCTTTTCCGGCGTCACGGGCTTTGCGGTAGGCCGTAATAGCCCAATCGGTTTCCGCAACATCTACAAATGCAGTAGCTAATTTAGCCAATCCTTCCGGCGACGACTTAATATCCGACATAGCAGCTTCATACGACTGTTTCGCCCGCGTGGTGTCGTTGGTTTGTTTCGCTACAAATCCGATCAGCAGATTGTAGTATGACCGGTTTATTTCATCGGCGCGTACCTGTTTTTTTAGATACTTCAGCGCGTCGTCCGATTTTTGCGTTTTTACCAAGCTATTCACATAATGGTAAACCGCCGGCCAGCTTGTCCCCTTCCGCAACGACTTCGCGTATTCGACGGCCGCTTTGTCAAATGCACCGGTCTTGTAATACTCGTCGGCCAACTCGTCTACGCCCTGACCCCAGGCTGACATACTCAGGCAGATCAGCAAACCCAATAATCCTATTTGTCCTTTCACCTTCTTATCTTTTATAAAAAGCTTTTTTAACTAAAAACTATTATAAGAATTGTGGCTGTGGATATGTTCATAACCCAACTGTCCACATATTACTCACACTGATTGTGGATTGTTAATATAGGTTATCCACAGTATTTCTTGAGTTGTCCACACGCAATGGCCTGTTTGTGAGGTATTTGACAAGTTATACACATTTGAGGCTAAGTACTGACTGTGAATATGTGCACAAAAGTTCTGCACATAAACGTTAGGTTGATAAGATGTGGACACTGTGTGTGTAAATGATTGCTACCGGTTATTTCTGCTGTGGATACCGTCAGGAAGTGAATAACTCAAAAACTGTACACAATCACTTCACAGTTTTCCACCACTTATGCACAGGTTAAAGCGAGTTATCAACAGAACTATCCACAGAAAATTTACACATTTTTAAGTTAGAATTGACCTTTTCAGTACTCAATATTTATCCCTTCTGATTCGAAGTTTTGCCGGATAATCATTTGAGTCGAATAGTACACGATTGGCTCCGGCGGGCGCTTCTCCTGATAGTTGCCCGTATCCCAGCGACCATTCTTATTCTGGTCAATTATCAGCCGGAGTCGATACTTTCCCGGCTTGATATTTCGGAACACGTAGTTGGACTGGTTATCGGATCGCTTCACGACCTGTCCCTGTTCACTGAGTAATTCCAGAAAAAAACTCGGCTCCTTGGTGAGTACGCTGCCGCTGATTAAGCCGAAGTCTTCCGGGTTTATAATGTTGTACGTATAAGCAACCGCTGTTATGCTATCTCCCAACACACTGGTGAATGCGGTTCGCCCTAATTTGATTTTTATAAACTTGCGGGCTTTGGTATCAAATGGATAAATAAACTCGCTATGTCCGTTTGACCAGGTCATCGACTCCGGACGGAATGGTTCGGTACGGCTACTATCTATGTTTATACGAATGGAGTCGAGATCAAGTTGGTCAACGGGTTTGCTAAATTTTAACCGCCAGATAAATTTTGGTTCAACTGCATCAGATGGTTGCGGATCGACGGCGAACGAGAACGGTTCCGATCTGTCTCTACGATTTTTAACCCGGAAATTGAGCCGTTGTTTCAAGATGGTTTTCGTCCCTATGGAATCAATCGTAGTAATGACTACGGGTATTGTATCTACAGTGGCTTTTGGCCGAAAGAATTTGATTTGCGTTGGTGAGGATAAGATCGACGGAACTGAATCGGCCGGTTGACGAAAGGCGACCGAGTACGAAAGGATACCCTTGTCGAGTGGCAGAGTATAACTGTCGTAGCGACCGGTACTCCCGGTTACCCGTACCGGCGCGTTATTTTGGCCGAAAATATTGATGACGACGTTGCCTATGTTTTTGGTCAGGACGATTTTATCCTTCACAAACCCGATCTTTTCTGTAAGTGGGTTGAAGGTAAAATTGCTGTTTCCGTCCCGGATAGCCATCAGTTCATACGTATTCTCCTTAACGTTTTCAATCGAAAAATTGCCGCTGGTATCCGTCTTGCTGTAATAGATTGGTTTTTGTCGGGTCGCATCCATCGTATCCTTCACGGCATACAGGCCTACCAACGCATCCGTAACGGTAGTGCCACTGTTGATGTCAGTAACTTTCCCCCTCACCCGAAGTGAATCTAATTCGGAACCCGTACTGAAAACCAGTTTCAGATTTGACGCTGGATTGCGTTCGCTTGCATCCCTAACCGCATCCGTGAAACTAATCGTGTAGGTTGTGCTGTCTTTGAAAGGCTCATTGAAGGTAAGCAACAGGCTGGTCGGTTTCAGTTTGAATGTGAATGTATTGCCGGTGCCGGGCGTAATAATCGTTTTCTGATTCAGGTTTTCGGCCTGAATATATTCATTAAAAAACAACTCAATCGACTTCCCTTTGAAGTTGGTCTGACGACTTTTTGGATTACTTTCTATCAATTTAGGGGCTAATGTGTCTTTTTTTCCACCGGGCGGTTGCGCTACCTGTGCACAGTTATTCAGGATGATCGGCAGCACCGCTAAACAGAGGACATAAAAAAACAGCCGACTTGATTTAGTGAGTCGGCTGTCAATTTGAGAATCGAATGACATAAAATAAATGAACTTGCGAAGGTGAGATGTACCGGGCTATTACTGTGTTAACGGCCCATGTAAACCAAAAGTATTGAAATGTCTGACGAACTTACACCACTAATGCGCGTTGCCTGCCCGATTGTTTCGGGACGAATTCGTTTCAATTTTTCCCGGCCTTCGTGCGATAAGGCTCCGAGCCGGTCATAGTCAAAGGAAACGGGTACCTCGAGTCCCTCCCACCGCGATAGTTTTTCGGCATTCAGGCGTTCTCGATTCAAGTAATCTTCGTATTTGATTTCGATTACTGCCTGCTCCAACGATTCGGTGTCTGCATAAATTGGCTCTGGTATGAACTGTAGCAGATTTTTGATCACTTCCATATCTACTTCCGGCCGTTTCATTAGCGTGTATAAACTGCCTTTTTCGCGGATTGGCGAGCTGCCATGTTCCGTCAGCCAGTCGTTTATTTCCTCCGGCTTAACCTTGGTCTGACTAACATCGTCCAGCAGTTTAGCGATTTTAGTACGCTTATCCGTCAGTTTAGTCATGCGCTCTTCCGAGGCTAAACCGAGTGTATATCCCTTTTCGGTTAACCGCATATCGGCATTATCTTGGCGGAGCAACGTCCGGTATTCAGCCCGTGAAGTGAACATTCGGTATGGTTCTTCGGTCCCCTTCGTGGTCAAGTCGTCAATCAGAACACCGATGTACCCTTCGGACCGTTTGATGATAAATGGTGATCTTTCATGCACATTATTGTGGGCATTGATCCCGGCCATTAGCCCCTGACAGGCGGCTTCCTCATATCCGGTTGTTCCATTTATTTGTCCGGCAAAGAATAAATTATCGACCAAAAGTGTCTCTAACGTCAGCTTCAATTGAGTCGGCGGAAAATAATCGTACTCGACGGCGTAGCCTGGGCGGAACATTTTCGCGTTCTCAAAACCTGCGATTTGGGTGATGGCCCGGTACTGAATATCTTCTGGCAGTGAGGTAGAAAACCCATTTACATACACTTCGACGGTATCCCAACCTTCGGGCTCTACGAATATTTGATGCCGATCTTTATCCGCGAACCGGTTTATTTTATCTTCCACCGAAGGGCAATATCGGGGGCCCAGTCCCTGAATACGGCCCGTGAACATGGGAGAGCGGTCAAACCCTTCGCGCAGGATATTATGTACGTTTTCGTTTGTGTACGTAATCCAGCAACTCCGCTGTTTTGTTAGCGGCTTTGTATCTAAGTAGGAGAATTTACCAGGATTTTCGTCGCCCAACTGCTCTTCCATTTTATCATAGTTCAGACTGCGGCCATCCACACGTGGGGGGGTCCCGGTCTTCATACGGCCGGATTCGAAGCCCAAACTGATTAATTGCTCGGTCAGGCCGGTCGCCGACCGTTCGCCGGTCCGGCCTCCCCCGAACGTTTTTTCGCCGATGAACAAGCGCCCATTCAGAAATGTACCATTGGTTAATACAACGGATTTGCCCGGAATTGTCAGGCCCATCGACGTTTTTACCCCTTCGACTTGGCCGTCGTTCACGACTACTTCTGTGACAGTATCCTGCCAGAAATCGACATTTTGATTTGATTCGAGGGTATTTCGCCATTCCTGCGCGAACAGCATCCGGTCGCTTTGGCAACGTGGACTCCACATGGCCGGACCTTTAGAGCGATTCAGCATCCTGAATTGAATCATAGTTTTATCGCTGATGATTCCAGACTGCCCACCCAATGCATCAATCTCACGAACGATCTGTCCTTTGGCCACCCCACCCATTGCGGGATTGCAGGACATTTGGGCGATGGTCTGCATGTTCATGGTAACCAAAATTACTCTTGATCCCATCGTTGCTGCTGCCATAGCCGCTTCGCAGCCGGCATGACCCGCACCCACCACAATCACATCATACTGTGAAAACATTGAACTGGTTTTTATAAATGTTCCACGTGGAAACTTTTGCGAAAATTCTAAATATTACAGAAACCCATCATTGCGACACACGTTGCAAATAGCGATTTGCTTCGTTTTTGTAATATTGATTGTAAGCTGGCGTAACAGAGCGAAGTACTTCTACCTGCGTTGTCCGTTGGGGAAGAACAGAGTCGAGTAAAGCCGGGTTCCGACGTAATAGTGTTTGGGCCGATTGTGCCTGTCGTTTGGGATCTTCCTCCTGCTGACGCATCGCCTTTTCAGACTCCAGCAAGCGTGTAACAATTTCGTTTTGGCGGTTGAGTGTCGTTGGATTGACACGTTTATTTACTAAATCCGTTTCGGTTTCATCCATCTTTTGCATCAACTCCTCTAACTGTTTGTTAACCTCTTTGCCGACTTCGGTACCTTTGTTGCCATCTTGCATACCCTTCAGCATTTGCCGAATTGCCGCCTGCTCCGCTGCCAGACGAGACAACTCTTCAGAAAGACCCCGACCGCCCTTGCCTCCTTTTGAGAGTTGCTGAATTTTAGCATTTAATTCCTTTTGCATCTCTCCGGCTCCGGGCGAGGGCTGATTGCCTTTCTTACCTTTTTTGCCATCCTTCCCGCTGCCGGGCATCGACATGCCAGCCATCTGCTGTTGCATTTGCTTGAATACATCGTTCAGCATCAGTGATAAATTATTGATCGACGTCATAGCAAACTGTTGCCGGGCAGCAGCCTGTCCAAGCCGACGTTCTTTCAACTGTTGCACGCTCTGATCCATATAGTATTTCATATCTGTCAACTCGCGTGTAACGAACGACTGGATTTGCATAACCCGGCCAGCGAGTGCGTTGAGGCTATCTTCAATCACTTTAGCATCATCCTGAAGCTTAAGTTGCTCCTGAGATAGTTTCACAAAGCGGGGGTCCTGAAGACTCATACTTCGGAAGTCTTTCATTACCCGTTCCTGCGAAAAGGACAGCGTAATGAGGTTTTCGAGCAAGTTTCTCAAGTCATCCATGTTCTCCTGATTTTCTTGCATCTCGGCTGATTGCATCGATTCAGACATGGATTTACTCATGTTGCGCATCGACTTTGCCGCTTTATTTTGCTTCTGTGCCGCTTGCTTACTTTGCTTTTGATCCAAGCTTTTGGACGTTTCTTCCATCTGCTGATCAATATCCTTCTGCGTTTCCTCTTGCGCGTCAGGCTTGTTCAGGTCTTCTTTTTCAGCTTCTTTTTGTAATTTCTCTATCTCTTCTTTGGTCTTCTGAAAATCTTCTTTGGCTTTGTCCTGCTCCTTTTTAGCTTCTTCAGCATTCTTATCTTTGCTGTTCTCGTCAGCTAACTTGTCCTGATTATCGGCTTGCTTATTGAGGTCTTCGGCCAGTTTGTCGACCTTCTGTTCCATCTGCATCTGCTTGAAAAGCTTGAGTGCCCGGTCCAGTTCTTTCTCCATATTGCGTTCTTTACGGCTGAGTCGGTCCAACAAGTCGGATGCTTTATCGTCCTGTTTCTTCTCAAGTAACGCCTTCAATTCTTCATACAGTTTCTTGGATTCGGGGTCCATCAACTCACTGAACATCTTTTGCAACTGCTCCATCTTCTCCCGGAGCGCACTGTTCTCCTGTTGAAAACGTTGCTGTGTCTCGTTCGTCTGCTTAAACTGTTCCTGAAGTTTCTGAACCTCCTGAAGCAACTCCTCCCGCTTTTTGAGCACATCTGCCAATTGCTTTTTGTCCTGAAAATCAGTAGCCTTTTTAGTACGCATCCGGTTTTCCATCGTGTTCAGATCCTTCTTGATCGCCTGTGTTTTGGCGATTGCCTGATCAATTTGCTGCTCCGTCTTCTGCGCCGATTGCTCAATCTGCTTTTGGATATCGTCGGTTGAGGGCACGATAAAGTTCAACTGAGCCGTGCGGGATGATTTCGGTCCGTTAACGCCATCATTGTCCCACACTTGTAAATAATACTCGACCCGGTCATTGGGCTGTAGTTTGATACTATCCAGCGGCCACGCGTAAACGAAATTCTGGGAGGTCGAAGTGCGATTGATGGGAATGTCTTTTACGACGGCTGTAGACGTCTTTTGACCGTCCCGAGTGACCGAACCAACTAATTTAAGCTTCGTGAATCCATAATCGTCGGCCAATAAGCCGGTCAGCGCAATCATGTTGTAGGTAATAGTATCCTGTGCCTTTGCAACGGTAATCTGCGGGTAGCGGTCGGGAATTACCTGAATAGTGTATTGTAAATTGGAGGCATTACCCGCATGGTTGTTCCGCAGATCAACCGAATAATTTACGGTCTGAGTGATTCGGCGACTCAGGCTGTAGCGGTTTATTTCAACTTCCCGGCTAGTCATCGTGGCGTTACCCGGCGTGAACCGAAGTGCCAGCGAATCGGTATGATCGGCCATGAAATTCCAGGTTACCTCGGTGCCCTGCGGAATCAACAAGTTGCCCACATTGGCTAACTGCTCGTTGGGTTTGCCAAGGTAAGCCGGGTACTTTAACTGTACATCGAACGACAAAACGGCGGGTCGGTCGATCAACGTAATGTCATAAGCACGCGACCGGAAACCGGCGGCTTCGAGGTGAAAATTGAGTTCGCGCTGTACGTTGTCAAACGTGTAGCTGTATAGACCGCTGGTCGTTTTGTCGAGTTTAAAACGCGTTCCACCGGCAACTAAATAGACTGTCTCCGGTAGCGCGTTACCCGTGATGCGCACGTCAACTTTGTAATCCTCATTCCGGAAAGCCTGTAATTTATCATTGGCAACGACGAACTGAAACGGAGCCTGTTCTACGAAATCGCGATTGTACTGAACCAGCCGCCCCGATGACTGCGTGAAAAAATCCGGCTTTAGTAACAGGATAAGTGCAATAACGGCCAACGGAGGAAGGACGTATTTCAGGAACCGTCGGTTCTTTTGTAGCTGGATGGCATTGGCAAACCGGTTGATGAGCAACTGCTGTGACCGCTGCTGTAAACTGGCCTGCAATAGGTCACCCTGCTGCGACGACAGTTGATTTAGCTGTAACGTGTTCACTAACTTATCCCCTACTTCGGGAAAAAACTGGCCAATTTGCTGGGCTGCTTCTTCGTTGGATAGCGTTTTACGAAGGCCGTACAGGCTCATAGCCGGACGGATAACCCAATAGAACAGGCCACCCAGTAACAGAGCTACGAAACCGAAAAACAATGCTCCCCGTATGCCCGTACTGAACCGACCGAAGAACTCAGCCGTGTTGATGAGCAGATAAGTAGACAGCAGCAACGCCAGGAAAATCAATGTTCCTTTGAGCAACTGATTAATGTAATATCGCTTCTTGAACTCCTCAATGCGTTGCAGCAGCGTAACAAATGAATTAGCCGTTTCCATGCAGATGTATCGTTTACGAAATTAGTCGTCAAGTAAGGTGGTAAAGTAGCGTAGTACATGCGCTTTCAGGTAATCTTCCTGCGTAAGCAGATCAGCATGGGGTACTGATTTGGCAATAGCATAGTGCGGCCACCCATCCTGGTCCCGCCCGGCAAGTTCGTAATGCCCTGACAGGCTCAGCACGGCGCAGACGCCAACGTGTAATAAATCCTGCTTTTGTTCCTTCGTAAACCGACGGGCACCCTTGCCTAATTCCTGAACGCCGATGAGAAATAGCACACCATTTAAATCAGTGGGCCGCTTACCGACTAATTCTTCCAGCTTTATCAGTAATGTTTCCCAATCAGTACTCAGATTATCAATATCTTGTCCGCTCATTAGACTTGTCGTTTCCTTAGCTAAAGTACACTTTTTACCTCAATAACGTCCGGTGCGTATCCTTCCGTTTATCAAACAGTTATCCAATGATTTTGCTTCGCTGATTTACCCCGAATTATGCCTCGGCTGTCGGAGTGGATTAGGCCCGAACGAAACCATTTTGTGCGTACCGTGCCGAATAAATCTGCCGGTAACAAATCATCATTTAGATACAGAACAGCCGCTGATGCTAAAGTTTCGGGGTAAAGTGCCGGTTGCCTACGCACTCGCTTACCTGAATTTCACTAAAGAAGGAACTGCACAAAAATTAGTCCATCAAATCAAGTATAAGGGACAAAAAGAGGCTGGTGAGCGAATTGGCTATTGGTACGGCGAAGAACTAAAAACGAACTTCGCTCCCATCGTCGAAACGGATTTTGTGGTTGGCGTACCGTTACACAAATCCCGGCTTCAGCAGCGCGGTTATAATCAGGCAGACTGGATCGGAAAAGGTCTGGCCGAAGGACTCGATAAGCCCTTCCGTAACGATGTACTTGTCCGCAATCAATACGCGGGTTCACAAACTCGCCGGAGCCGCCTGGAGCGCTATAAAAACGTGGATACTGTATTTGCCGTGGCTAACCCCGCCGACGTATTCGGCAAGCATGTTGTTATTGCCGATGATGTGCTGACGACGGGGGCTACCATCGAAGCATGTGCTCAGGTGCTGCTTGATGCCGGTTGCCGAACAGTAGGCGTTGTAACAATAGCGGCCACCCGATGACGAGTGGCCGCTGCCTGATTTTTAAAATAAAGAAGATTACTTGTTTCGGCCACCTGCGATCATCGCGCAGCGGAAACCAATCGTAGCCGTAGCCGAGTCCTGATCCAAGAACCGGCGCGTACCGGGCGAAAGCCAATAGGCTACGTCTTTCCAAGAGCCTCCTTTATAAACCCGTAGTTTATCGTCGATAAGCGAGTTGCCGTTTTTGGTATCATAGTTTTTGGCCTCGTCTAAATAACCATTCCGACGTACCGGGTTCAAATCACTCACATCTTCAAACGATAGCGGGCGGTATACGTCCTGCACCCACTCATTCACGTTGCCAGCCATATTATACAAGCCAAAGTCGTTGGCTGGATAGGCATATACTTCCTGCGTGATAATGGCTCCATCGTTCGAGCGACCGGCAATACCGGCGTAGTCACCGGGGCCGCGCTTGAAGTTAGCCAGCATCTGACCCTGCTTGCGACCCTTCTTCGGATTCCGCACCGACGAACCATCCCACGGATAAATCCGCTGATTTACCTGGTTTTCATCCATATACTGCGTACCAATCAGGGCTTTGGCTGCGTATTCCCACTCCGCTTCGGTTGGGAGCCGGTAATCCGGCAAAATCATGCCACTCTCCAGCCCCATCTTCTTGGGTGCATCCGGTGCGGTGGTTGCTTCGGCTAAGGCCTCGTTATTTTGTTTCGACTTACGCTTCAGCGAGAAACCACCTTTCTTTTTGCCCTTACCGCTCGACTTATTAGCCATGTTGTTATTCACAGCATTGGTCCGCCAAATCGCGTAGTCCGTGGCCTGAACCCAGGATACGCCAACGACCGGATACAGCCGGAAAGCGGGATAACGCAGATATTGGGTCACGTAGGAGTCATTGAACGAAAGCGGATTGGCCCAAACCGTCGTGTCGGGTAGTGCCCGCGTAACGACTTCGGCGGACGAATCGCGCTGAATGGCGTTCAGATATTCCAGATAGTTCAGGTTCGTGATTTCCGTTTCGTCCATGTAGAACGACTGCACACTCACCGTCCGCTCGCGGTTATCGCGCGAGTTCATAACGTCTTCTTCCAGCGAACCCATCGTGAAACGACCGCCTTCAATGAAAACAAGGTTCGGTCCTACCGGCTGACCGCTGAATTTTGAGACTTGAAAGCCATCTTTCTGGTTGTAGGCAATACCCGTTGCGGTACTCTCCTTGCCGGGTTTCACGCTGGTCGGATGCTTTGATTTACAGGCTGCCAGTGCGGCCGTTGCCAGCAACACATAAGAGACTTGTTTCAGGTTATTCATTTTACCCATTGCTGTAATTTATAAACGGAGTGCTGGTTTGTGCGTATCTATTGGTCAATCGGTTAATTTACTCAGGACGTCGTTCATCTGATCGACAGAGGTGACGTCGGCATGCGTAAAAATCAGTCGACCCCGGGTTTCCTTTAGGGTGCATTTGGCCGGGTATTTTTTGATGTAGTCAATTACCCTGCCAAATTGGTCGGACGTAAAGAAGCTGGTTGCCGCCTTACTATCGCTCTCCGAAGAAACGAATGTGCCCTTCATTATATTATTTTTCAGGGTTAGTTTCTCCAGGTGCAATTGCTCGGCTTTCCAGCGAATGTTGACCATCTCAATTAAACTGCCAACTTCTTCCGGCATAGGCCCGAAGCGATCCTGTACTTCATTCCGATAGGCGGCCAGTTCCTCGATTGTCTGAATGCTGTCCAACCGGGTGTAGAGAGCCAGCCGCTCCGAAATATTACTGACGTATTTTTCGGGAATGACGACCTGTAAATCGGTCTCGATCACACAATCCGGCACCGCCTGTTTGAAAATATCCGTCGAAGGCGTAAAGATGTCCTTAAACTCATTCTCCCGCAATTCCTGCACGGCTTCGTCCAGAATCTTGTGGTACATCTCGTAGCCCAGATCATTGATGAAACCACTTTGCTCGGCACCCAGCAAATTGCCCGCTCCCCGTATATCTAAGTCGCGCATGGCAATCTTGAATCCTTCGCCGAGGTCCGAAAAGTCTTCCAGCGTTTGCAGTCGTTTGCGGGCATCAGACGTCAGGGCCGAAGCCGGTGGCGTCAGCAAATAGCAAAACGCTTTCTTGTTTGACCGCCCTACCCGACCGCGCATCTGATGTAGATCGGACATCCCGAACATGTGCGCCTGGTTGATAATGATCGTGTTGGCGTTGGGAATGTCCAGCCCCGATTCGATGATGTTGGTTGATACCAGCACGTCGGAATCACCTTCGATAAACCGCGTCATGATGCGTTCGAGTTTGTCGCCTTCCATCTGTCCGTGCGCCACCGACACGCGGGAGTCCGGGACCAGTCGCTTCACAATGTTGGCAATGGATTCGATGTCGTTCAAACGGTTGTGCACGAAGAAAACCTGCCCACCCCGGCGCAATTCGTAGCTGATGGCGTCGCGGAGGATGGTTTCGTTGTAGGGTTGTACTTCAGTAGAAACCGGTTGCCGGTTGGGTGGTGGCGTGGCAATAACGGATAAATCACGGGCACCCATGAGCGAGAAATGCAGTGTTCGCGGAATCGGAGTGGCCGTAAGCGTCAGTACATCGACTTCGACGCGCATTTCCTTGAGCCGGTCTTTGGTCTTCACCCCAAACTTTTGCTCTTCGTCGATAATGAGCAGGCCGAGGTCTTTAAACTTGATGTCTTTGTTAACGATCCGGTGCGTTCCGATCAGAATACTGGTTTCGCCGGAGGCCACCCGTTTGAGCGTTTCTTTGATTTGAGCCGTCGTGCGGAACCGGTTGATGTACTCGACTTTGCAGGGGAAATTGGCCAGCCGATCCGCGAAGGTGTGAAAGTGCTGCATTGCCAGAATGGTCGTCGGTACCAGAATGGCGACCTGCTTGTTGTCGCAAACGGCTTTGAAAGCAGCCCGTAACGCCACCTCTGTTTTGCCAAAGCCAACGTCACCGCAAACGAGCCGGTCCATTGGGTGCGGCCGTTCCATGTCGTCTTTTACGTCGTTGGTCGCTTTGGCCTGATCGGGGGTATCCTCGTAAATAAACGACGATTCCAGTTCTGCTTGCAGGAAGGTGTCCCGCGAAAAAGCGTAACCCGGCGCGTTCCGACGTTTGGAGTACAGGCCAATCAACTCTTTGGCAATGTCTTTTACCTGCTTCTTAACCTTCGATTTCTTGAGATCCCACTCCTGCGATCCCAATTTGCTCATCGTTGGTGGGCCGCCCTCTTTACCGCTGTACTTGGCAATCTTGTGCAGGCTGTGAATACTTACCAGCAACACGTCATTATCGCGGTAAATCAGCCGGATGGCTTCCTGCTCCCGCTCTCCTATGTCGACCCGTTCCATGCCCGCAAAACGACCAATGCCATAGTCGATGTGGGTGACGTAATCGCCAGGTTGCAGGGTTTTCAGATCGCGCAGGGTCAAGGCTTTCGACTTGGAAAACTTGTCCCGGACGCGGTATTTAAAGTAACGATCGAAAATCTGGTGGTCAGTGTAGCAGGCAATTTTCAGCGTCTCGTCGATGAAACCTTCCTTCAAACCGATTTGTAGCGGCTGAAACTTCACGAACGGATCAATCTCCTCAAAGATCAGTTTCAGCCGTTCCAACTGTTTGTACGACTCGGCCGCTATGACGTTGGTGAATCCCTTGGACTGATTATCACTCAGGGCGTCGGCCAACCGCTTGAAATCTTTATTGAATGATGGCTGTGGTTTGGACGTGTAAACATGCCGGTTCTCGACTTTAAAGTAGAATTTTCGGCCAAACTCTACGGAGGGTAACGCCTTGATCTGATTCAGGAAGGCCCGGCGCGTCTCAAACAAATCCTGAGGATCATCAACCACCTGAATGCCCCCTCCCACCACCGACGCTAAGCTATGCTCGGCCTGCTCGAAGCACTTTTCGATGATTTCGAGCATAAACTCAATGTCCTTGTACCAGACGCAGGTTTGCTTCGGCATGAATTCAAAAAACGGTTCGCGCGTCTCCTGAATCAGCTTGGTTTGCAGGTTCGGAATAATGTTGATAAAGGGCACACTCTCCGTCGACAATTGCGATTCGGGATTGAACGACCGGATGCTCTCTACCTCATCGCCGAACAATTCGATGCGGAACGGAAACTCACTGGCAAACGAAAACACGTCGATGATGCCACCCCGGACGGAAAACTGACCAGCCTCATAGACAAAATCCGTTTTCTCGAATTCGTACGTCTGAAGCATGTCCGACACAAAATTCGTATCCAATCGGTCGCCAACTTTTACCGTCAGGGTATTGGCTGCCAGCGAACGTTTGTTGATTACCTTTTCTGAGAGGGCTTCCGGGTAGGTCACAATCAGCAGACCTTCTTTGGGTGCAGTACCAATTTTGTTCAGTACCTCGGAACGCATCAGAATATTGGCGTTCTCGACTTCTTCGTACTGATACGGCTTTTTGTAGGACATCGGAAAGAGCAATGCCTCCAGCCCGTTCTCTTTCCGTTCGAGCAGGTTTTGGACATCGTTGAAAAAATACGACGCTTCTTCCTTATCGGTCATCACGAACACGTGCGTACCGCCCACCAGCCGGTGCATCGCTGTCGCTAATACCGCATCTAAACTGCCCGAAATACCTTTAAACTGGATACGAAACGGCTCTTTCGTGCGGCTTTTCAGCGGCTCGGCCAGCGACTGAATCAGGCTGTCATCGGCGTACAGACCCGTAAATTCACTTACTTTCAAAATAGCGTTTGTTGACTGTTGGAACGGTGTGGCTGTTGCGTTTACCCACACGGAAAGCCGCCCAAAGCAGATGCTTCGGCGGCCTAACAGATTGAAAACAGCAGTTTCCGGCGTTTTGTTGCTTGTTTCGGGTTAAATGTAGGTTACGAATTCAGGCCCGCCCGGTCTCCTACTTTCGTGTAGGCAACGCCCTCCTGGTCAAGCAGTTGACTAATTCGAGTGCTCTCATCAACAAGTAAGATCAGTTCCTTTTTGTCAATGTCATCATCGGCATCGACCCATTTCCAGTCTTCGGCCGACGCATCGAGGAGGTTAAACAGGCTGGCTAATTTCTTCGGGTCGCGCTCCTGACTGATGAGCTGGTCGGTATGCGTAAAATGCAGGGCGATTTTTTTGTCTTCAATCCAGTCCAAGTCGTTCAACAGTTCGTCTAATGAATCGAGATTGAAGCCGAAATAGTCGGGGAATTCCATCATTTTGGCGATGTGCTCGTAAAACTGCCGCAATGTTTTCGACTGCCGACCGTCGATTTCGATGATGGCATAATCATCGGTGAATTGAGCGATGTCACTGGCCGATTGAACAATAAATAGGTTTGGATTCATGGACTGTTCGGGAAGAAGAGGTCAAAAATAAGCAAGCTGGCGGACACAAAAAAAGCCTTTACCCGCTAAGGATAAAGGCTTTTCCCGTCGAATATGGACTAATTCAGGGAAAATAGCGGAATGCGCATCGACACGACGTTGTTGAACATCAACTCGGTGATGGTTGGCTTCATGTAATCGATCAGGGGAAATTCGGCGATAATTTCCATCGCGTCGAATTCGGTTTCGCTCTTTACAATGCACCATATTTTTTGCCGGTCCATCGAAAGCGAATAAGATACCAAGCGGCCGTCTTCCATCATCTCGTTTATTTTCAAACGCTGCAACGGAATCCGGGATACAAACTCTTCCGACATCGTAGCCGGGAGATCAAACTCGATCATAAACTGGCTCATACCCAACAGCGTTAACGTGACTCACCCGCAAAAGAACCGGCGATTATCTGGTTAACGATATTTAGTTCGTCTTCGTTGATGGAATGCGGAAAATTCGGGTACAGCTTCGCCGTAGCAGTTGCCCCCATACGCGCAAAAACGGCTTCAGAATCCAACACGCGCTGTTTCGGAATGTGCGAATCGGTGTCGCTGCATCCTAAAAAAACGGGTATCCCGTCGAACGAGCCGTCGTAATCACGAGGTGTTTCATCCGGTCCAATCAGGCCGCCACTCAGTGCAAACGCTCCGCCGTAGGGCATGGCATGGCGGGCAACAAACTCCAGCATCAGGCAGGCTCCCTGTGAAAAACCCAACCAGTACAGTTGCGGTAATTTAACGTTGTAGTCCGATTGCAACCGCGCCCGCAGGCTAGCCAATACTTCCAATGCGGAGGATAAATACGGTTCGTTCTCGACTGTTGGTCTAAGAAATGAATATGGATACCAGGTATTATGGTCAGCTTGGGGAGCTACAAACGCAAAGTCCTTGTCGTCGATGTACTGCGAAAGCGACAGAATATCCCGCGCCGATCCGCCCCGGCCATGCACCATAATCATGACTTTACCCGCCGTTTCCAGCGGCTGTCCGGCGGTGAGGTAGTTGTTTGGGTTGTGAATCATGGTTACAGTTTGTGGTGAATAGTCGTTTGTCATGCTGAGGGACGAAGCATCTTAGGTATTAGATAGCTAAGATGCTTCGTCCCTCAGCATGACAAAATATCATTTCAACTCAATCGTCGGTAAAGCGGCTTCCAGTTTAGCGCGACGGGCTTCGTACTGCTCCGGTAGTTTCAGGGCCTGGCCTAATGTTTCAACAGGTTCGTCGATGGCAAAGCCGGGCGGATTGGTCGCGATTTCGAACAGAATACCACCGGGTTCGCGGAAGTAGATGCTGTGGAAATAGTTGCGGTCCTGCACGGGCGTAACGTGGTGCCCCGCGTTGGCTAACTGCTCCTGAAGCACCAACTGCGTATCGTCGGAGTCGGTCGAAAAGGCGACGTGGTGAACCGAACCGGCGCCCTGCAACGCCCGCACATCATTCGGGGAATGAACGACATCGACAAAGTGGCCGGATTTGCCAGTCCCGGCAGCGAAACGAAAACGTCCGGCCTCCTCAGCGACTAATTTATGCTGCATAATACCCGTCAGTAACTCAACGGTGCGGTCAACGGCGAACTCGTTGAGGGTAACCGTATGAAAACCCCGTACCGAAAACTCAAGCGGAATGCTGCCGTTACTCCAGCCGGGCCGGGCATCATCATCGTTGGCAACCAATTCAATACCGGTTCCGTCGAAGTCTTCAAAGCGGATATAGGTTTCGTCAAACCGTTTGTTCGGCCCGGCGTAAGCGATGTTCGCTTCATGCAGACGGTTTATCCAAAAACTCAGGGCTGCTGTCGGAATCGAGTAGGCCGTATACGTCAACTGCCCTCCCCCCTTCCGGCCGCGTGGAATATCACCGTACGGGAAAAACGTCATAATTGACCCCGGCGAGCCGGTTTCGTCGCCGTAATACAGGTGGTAAACGTCCGGGGCGTCGAAATTGACTGTTTTCTTTACCAGTCGTTGACCGATAATACCGGTGTAAAAGTCAACATTGCGTTGGGTGTCTCCCGCCAAAATGGTGACGTGATGCAGACCATTGATTAAGGTTTCCATGAGCTAATAAGTGTTGGTTCGGTAGAATGTTTTCGGCAAAACTCCGTGTAATTGTATTTGATGTATATACATTTAATTTATCGGAAATGTTTCCGCTAATCGAACAATTCGCGGCAGATGAGCGGAGCAATGCAAAAACGATTACATTTGCAGTTCAAATCTTACAAAGGGGTGCCCTAAAACAACGGGCTGAGATTATACCCATTGAACCTGCCCGGGTAATGCCAGGAAGGGAAATTGGAATCAACTACTTACATCTTATTCAACCACAGGTAGGTTTGGCCCCTTGCCTATCGTAACCATTTTCGCTATGAAAAAAGGTACGACCTATCTCGTTGGTGTGATGGCACTTCTGCTGCTGTCATGCCTGCCCGCACGGGCGCAATTTTCACTCTCCGGCATGATAAGCGACGCTGAGGGCGGTGTACTGCCCGGTGCCGCCATCACGCTGGAAGGTACTTTTCAGGGTACCGCTGCCGATGCGTCAGGACAGTACAAACTCAGCAATCTGAAACCCGGCAATTATCAGGTTCGGGTGTCGCTGTTAGGGTTCGAGGCCATCACCCAGGCCGTTGATTTACAGGCGAATCAGATCCTATCGGTTGCGCTGAAGAAAAGTGCTACCGTGATGGATGAAGTTGTTGTGAGTGCCACGCGGGCCAACGACAAGTCGGCGATTGCGTACACAACGGTAAGTCGGGCGGAGCTGAACAAGCTGAATCTGGGGCAGGATTTGCCGGTGCTGCTCAACTTTACGCCCTCCGTCGTGACGACATCCGATGCCGGTGCGGGTGTGGGCTACACCGGGATTCGGATTCGGGGTTCGGATGCCACAAGGGTGAACGTCACATTGAACGGAATTCCCTACAACGACGCCGAATCGCAGGGTACATATTTTGTCGATTTGCCCGATTTTGCCTCCTCCGTAAGTAGCGTACAGATTCAGCGCGGGGTTGGCACCTCGACCAACGGAGCCGGGGCGTTTGGGGCGTCGATGAACATTCAGACGAATAGCCTTCAGAAACTGCCTTATGCCGAAACGAACGTTTCCGGCGGGTCATTCGGAACGCTCAAAACCAATCTCCAGGCGGGAACGGGACTGATAAACAACCATTGGGTCGTTGATGCGCGGTTGTCGAACATCTCGTCGAACGGCTACATCGACCGGGCGTTTTCCAAACTGAAGTCGTTCTACGCGTCGGGTGGCTATTATAGCGATAAGAGTTACCTGCGGCTGAATATCTTTTCGGGGACAGAACAGACGTATCAGGCTTGGAACGGTATCCCCGAATCCATCCTGAAAACGAACCGGCGGTACAACGAATTCACCTACGACAATCAGACGGATAACTACCAGCAGGACAATTACCAGCTTATCGGCTCGCAAGAACTGAGCCGGAACTGGCGGCTGAACGGCGCGCTGTTCTGGACCAAAGGGCGGGGCTACTACGAGGAATACAAAGCCGACGATGCTCTGAGTAATTATGGCATTGCACCCATTGTGATTCGGGACACGACCATCTCCAAAACGGATATCATCCGCCGTCGCTGGCTCGATAATAACTTTTACGGCACCGTTTTTTCGCTCGACTATAACAGCTTCGGTAAGCTGACCGGCAACATCGGCGGGGGCATCAATCAGTACAAAGGCAAGCACTATGGCGAGGTAATCTGGGCGCGATTTGCGGGAAACAGCAGTATCCGTCATCGGTATTATGAGGACGATGCGACTAAAACCGATGTGAATCTCTATGCCAAAGCGTTCTATCAGTTCACGCCGAAACTCAACGGATTTGGTGATTTGCAGGTCCGTAGCGTGAACTATTCATTCCTTGGCTACGACCGTAATCGGCGAAATGTACAGCAGACGGCGGACTTGGTTTTTTTCAATCCAAAGGCGGGTCTGACCTACACCATCAGCGACCGGCAGACGGTGTATGCCTCATACGGCGTGGGCAACCGTGAACCGAACCGCGACGATTATACCAATTCCTCGCCAGACAGCCGACCTAAAGCCGAGACGCTGCACGATTGGGAAGCCGGTTATAAACTCCGCACCGAACGGGTCGCTTTCACGGCCAACGGCTATTACATGGACTACAAAAACCAGTTGGTGCTCACGGGCCGGATCAACGATGTGGGTGGCTACACGCGCATCAATATCCCCAAAAGCTACCGGCTGGGCATTGAACTCGAAGCCGCCACAACCCTGACGAAGCAATTGCGCTGGAATGTAAATGCGACGTTCAGCCGGAATAAGGTCGCTGACTTTACGGAGTATTTAGACAATTACGACGGTGGCTATCAGGTGGCTCAGGCGCACAAACAGACCGACATCTCCTTTTCACCGAACGTAATCATGGGATCTCAGTTGCTGTTTAGCCCCGCTAAACGGTTCGAGATTGGCCTGTTGAGCAAGTACGTTGGCAAGCAATATCTGGACAACACGTCGAACGAGAGCCGTAGAATCAACCCCTATTTCGTAAATGATGTCCGGTTGATTTATACGGTCAAGCCGAAGTTCGTGCAGGAAATCACCTTTACCTTTTTGCTGAATAATGTTTTCAGCGAGCAATACGAGTCGAATGGCTATACGTACGCTTATTTCTCGGAAGGAAAGGTAGCCGCCGATAACTGGTACTACCCACAAGCCGGTCGTAACTTTTTGGCGGGTGTACGAGTACGATTTTGACCGCACAGGCGGCCCTGTGCGATTAAGATGATTTAAAGGGATTAAACAGGATTTTGTTTGTCCCTGAAGTTGGTAGCTTCAGAAAGGTAGCTACCCCTTGAGAACCGCAAAATCCTGTTTAATCCGTCAAATCCTTTAAAAATCGCGGTTTATGGCTTGCTCTAAATCCGCGATCAGGTCGTCAATATCCTCAATACCTACGCTGAGCCGAATGAGCGTGTCTTTCAGGCCATTCTTCTCGCGCTCTTCTTTCGGGATGCTGGCGTGGGTCATGGATGCCGGGTGTGTACACAGCGATTCGACGCCACCCAATGACTCGGCTAAGGAGAATACTTGGAAGCTTTCCATCACCTTAATCGCTTCCGGCAGTGAGTCGCCGTGGAGGGTGAACGAGACCATGCCGCCGAAATCGCGCATCTGCCGTTTGGCTAATTCGTGCTGCGGATGCGTTTCCAGACCGGGATAATTGACCTGACTAATTTTTGGGTGATGGGCCAGGTAGCGGGCAATTTTCATCGCGTTTTCGCAGTGCCGCTGCATCCGAATGTGCAGGGTCTTAACGCCCCGAAGGACCAGAAAACAATCTTGCGGACCGGGCACAGCTCCGCAGGCATTCTGGATAAACGCCAGCCGTTGTGCCAGAGCATCGTCGTTCAGGATGATCGCTCCCATAACGGTATCGGAGTGGCCACCGAGGTATTTCGTAACGGAATGCAGCACCACGTCGGCCCCCTGATCGAGCGGGTTTTGCAGGTAGGGCGAGGCAAACGTATTATCGACGACGACCAGCGCCCCGGCTTCTTTACCAATGGCCGAAACCGCTTCAATGTCGATCAGCCGGAGCAATGGGTTAGTTGGCGTTTCGACCCAAATCATTTTCGTATTTGGGGTGATCGCGGCCCGCAGCGTGTCGGGATTATCAAGGCTGATGAAGTTGAATTTCAGACCAAACTCCTGAAACACGCGTACCATAATCCGGTACGTGCCGCCGTAGAGGTCGTTGGTAGCGATGATTTCGTCGCCGGGTTTGAAGAGTTTTAAAATGGCATCCGTCGCGGCTAAACCCGATGCATAACAAATGCCGTGTTTACCGTTTTCGAGGGCCGCTAAATTGGCTTGCAGTGCATCGCGGGTTGGGTTTTGGGTGCGGGCGTATTCGTAGCCTTTGTGTTTCCCCGGCGACTCCTGCACGTAGGTCGACGTCTGGTAAATGGGGGTCATGATGGCCCCGGTCGTGGGGTCCGGCCGAACGCCCGCGTGGATGGCTTTGGTTCCGAAATTCATAGAGATCAGCTACTGGATAAGACTCGTTGGACAATGGACACTACAAAAGAACTAACTTGAGCGTAAAGCCGCTTAATTACCAGTGAAAACTTCGTCGTCCGCCCGGTTCTCGTTCCCTGCTATTGCCGGGGTGCTGATGACCATCCTGCCGCTCCTGTTCAGCTCCTATATTACTTATCTGGCCGTTACGCACGAGAGCACCCTGCGGTCCTTTACACCGGTGGACTGGGCTTTAATCACACTGCTTTGCTGCCTGACATCGACCATTGCCCTGACCCCTCCTACCCTGCTGGCATTAGTCTTTGGCTATTTCCTGGGCTGGCAGGCTATTCTGCCCCTGTTCGTGCTGAATATGGTCGCTATTCTACTGGTCAACTTGTTGGTGCGCTGGGTAGATAAAAATCAGTTACTGGGTTATCTGGAACAGAACCCAAAGGTGCAGTCGGTGCTCGAACGGGTACGTCGGCAGGAGCTGAAATTTATCTTTTTCACCAAACTTTCGCCCGTGTTGCCGTTTGCCGTTACCAACCTGGTATTCGCATTATCAGGAGCGAAGCTAAAAAACATTCTGATTGGCGGTTTCCTGGGCATGGTGCCGCGTACGGTGCTGGCGGTGATAACGGGCAGTCAGGCGCGGGAAATTCGGACGCTGCTGGAACACCCGAACCAGGCGGGTTGGGTGCAGATTTCCATTATCGTATTACTCCTGGCTTCGTTTGCGGGTGTCATCTCGGTCTTTACCCGGCGGGCCGCCTAAAGTAAGTGACTCACCTGCTCGATGAGCCGATTATGACCGGCTTTCAAGACAGTATGTTCGTACGTTTGGAGCCGCTTCGTTAGTGGACGAATGTAACGACCGGGTACGATCTGATCGAAATACCCGGTGAAGAAGCGCACCCGAACCGTCGACCGATTCAACGAAACCACCAGTGCAGACAGGTTTGGGCTGATCAATCGAAATCGGGTCCAGCTTTGAAAAACCTGCTGCCGCTGTTCGGGGGTGGCTAAGGAGACTTCCGCGAATCGAATCCGGGTGCGGTGCAATAGCCCAATTTTAGTCAGCGTATACCCCAGTTGGCTAATAATCGTTAGGTGGTTTAACACCTGTTTCAGCAGCCACCGGCCGGGGCCTGAACCGGTAGCCAGCGCATACCAGAAACTGCGGGTGATACCGTCGGGTGCAATCAGCGTGAACTGATCAAGTCGGAGCGTATAGTGTTCGGCGATAATCAGCGCGAAACGCCCGCCGAGGCTGAATCCAAGCAGGGAAAATCGGTTGATAAATTGTTCGCGGAGAAAAGCGTCGACCAACCGGAGCCAGTCCGATTTTGTTAATATCCCGTCACCTGTATACAAGCTTTCGCCGTGAAAAAACAGGTCAATGGCGTAGATAGTATATCGATGACCAACCGTACTTTGCAGCGGCATAAACACCCCGCTATCCTGCCCGAAGCCATGAAATGCCAGCATCACCAGGGGTCCGTTGCCCAGTACGCGGTACGCCAGCCGGTGCGTGGCGAACTGAAAGTAGCGGGTAGTGATAGACGAGTTCATCGGGCAATTTTAGCGAGTTTGCAAACTACACATACCCAATCATAAATCAACTCATGCGTCTGCAAAACAAAGTAGCCATCATCACCGGCGGAGCCAGAGGTATTGGCCGCGCTACCGCCGAATTATTTTCCCGCGAAGGAGCAAAAATCGTTATCTGGGATATGCTCGACGAGGGCGAACAAACGGCCAAATCCATCCGCGAATCGGGGGGCATTGCCGAGTTCATGAAGGTCAGCGTGACCGATGCGCCCGCGCTCGAAGAAGCCGCCCGATCCATCGTCGGGAAGTATGGGCAGATTGATATTCTGATCAACAATGCCGGTATCACCCGCGACAAAACGCTGCTCAAACTTTCCCACGCCGACTGGCAGCAGGTGATCGACGTCAATCTGACGGGCGTGTTCAACTGTACCAAAGCCGTGGTGCAATACATGGTCGACCGCAAATACGGCCGAATTATTTGTACCTCATCGGTTGTTGGGGTACACGGCAATTTCGGCCAAACCAATTATGCGGCTACCAAAGCGGGCGTGATTGCCATGTGCCGGACCTGGGCGAAAGAACTGGGGCCGAAGGGCATCACCGCCAATGCCGTCGCACCCGGTTTCATCCGTACCGATATGACCGATGCGATGCCTGAAGAAGCCCGACAGGCCACCATTCAGACAATTCCGGTGAAGCGTATGGGCGAACCCGACGATATTGCCAACGCCTATCTATACTTAGCGTCCGACGAAGCTTCATTCGTGAACGGGCAGGTGCTGGGCGTTAATGGCGGTCAAGCGAGTTAAGTAGGATTTTTATAGAAAAAATTGGGTTGTGGGGAGTAGACAGGTGACTGCTTTCCCATTGGATACAAATAGTATGCATGCATACGGTCTGTCTGGTTTTTGTCTATCTTTACCCCACAACTAATAACATCAACAAAACAGGCATTACGTATGGCATCGGCAACGCTTGAACTGGAAGGATTGAATTTTAACCTGAGCGAAGAACACCTCGCCGTTCAGGAAGCTGCCCGCGATTTCGCGCAAACGGAGCTGTTGCCCGGCATCGTGGAGCGGGATAATGAGGCCCGGTTTCCGGCGGCTCAGGTGAAGCGCATGGGCGAACTTGGTTTCATGGGCATGATGGTCTCGCCGGATTACGGTGGCGGGGGAATGGATACCGTTGCGTACGTGCTGGCCATTGAAGAAATATCCAAAGTCGATGCGTCAGCCGCGGTGATTATGTCAGTCAATAATTCGCTGGTTTGCTACGGACTGGAAGCCTACGGGACCGAGGCCCAAAAGCAGAAATACCTGACTCGCCTGGCGACCGGTGAGGTAATCGGCGCGTTTTGTCTGTCAGAGCCGGAAGCCGGTTCGGATGCTACATCGCAACAGACAACGGCCCTCGATCTGGGCGATCACTACATCGTGAATGGCACCAAAAACTGGATCACCAACGGCGGTTCATCGAGCATTTGCTTAGTTATCGCGCAGACCGACGTGTCCAAAAAGCACCGGGGTATCAACTGCCTGATTATCGAGAAAGGGACTCCCGGATTTACGGTCGGTAAGAAAGAAGACAAGATGGGTATCCGGGCATCGGACACCCACTCGCTGATGTTTACTGATGCCGTGGTGCCCAAAGAGAACCGCATTGGCGAAGACGGCTTTGGGTTCAAATTTGCCATGTCCACGCTTAACGGGGGCCGGATTGGCATTGCCGCTCAGGCGTTGGGTATCGCAGCCGGTGCGTACGAATTGTCGCTGAAATATGCGCAGGAACGCAAGGCATTCGGCAAAGCAATCTTTGAACATCAGGCCATTCAGTTTAAACTGGCCGAGATGGCCACGAAGATTGAAGCCGCCCGTTTGCTTGTTTATAAGGCTGCCCGGCTGAAAGACGAGCACAAAGACTACGTGCAGGCCGCAGCGATGGCGAAGCTGTTTGCGTCCGATGTGGCAATGTGGGCAACCACCGAAGCCGTTCAGATTCACGGGGGTTACGGCTACGTAAAGGAATTTCACGTGGAGCGCTTTATGCGCGATGCCAAGATTACGCAGATATATGAAGGGACTTCGGAAATTCAAAAATTAGTAATTGCCCGCGAGTTGATCCGCTGACCTGCCGATACCGAAACATAACTATTTTAAGTGTAAAGTGCGGATTCAGGACGAATTCGCACTCTTTTTTTGTTATCATTTGGAAATTTTAATAGTTGTATTAGATTTGTGCAAATTATTGGTTTTGTGCAAATTATTAGATTTGTGCAAAAAGATAAGGCAGTCCACTGGATCAGACACAACACTTTCCGATTATGGAAGACTACAATAAGATTATTGAATCGCTCGGTGTCAAGTTCATAAAATCCCGGCATATCCGCATCCTGCAACCATTCACCATCAAGAACTTCTACGATGTTGAGAACTCACTGTTGATTCTTTACAACGGCGAGGTGGCTTTTGGCGAAGAGAAGCAGAAGGTAGAACCCGGTGATATGCTGTTTATTCCCGGCGGCAAGCACGTCACGGTCACGTATGGCAGTGGGGCTAACCCACGGGGTGTCTCGAACGAAGAGTTCATGACGCACCGGGAGCAGTATTTTGAAACCAACCACGACCCGGCCCGCATCGGTAACATTCCCAACTCGTTCGGGCTGGTGTCGTTCGAGGCTAAAGTGTTCGACTCGGTTAACTTCTTCAATTCGCTCGACGTGCCGCCGTTCATCATCAAGCACGACGCGCAGTTGGCCGGGACCATCGGGCAGATTTTGGCCGAAGACTTGATGGATACGGCTGGTAAAGGCCGGATTATCAAGATAAAAACCGAAGAGATCGTTATTGAGGTGATTCGATACATCCTCAAGAACCGGCTCTTCGTGGAGCAGCTGGTAACGAATAGCACGTACTTTAAAGACCCCCGCCTGATCGACATCTTTGCGTATATCAAAGAAAACCTCGGTGGCGATTTGTCCAACAAAGTGCTGGCCAACGTGGCTAATGTGTCGGAAGATTACGTAGGGCAATATTTTAAGATGCTGACGGGTATTAATCCACAGGATTACATCGAGTACCAGCGGATGGAAGCGGCCGTTGGGTTGCTGCGGACCACCAAAAAGAGTATTCGGGCGATTGGCGCGGAGGTGGGCTACAAAGACACGGCTTATTTCTGCCGCCGATTCAAGATGATGTTCGGGATTCCGGCCGGTAAAATGCGCCGTCGGGAGTCGCTGATGAATGTATAAAAACAGGCAGTGTTCAATAGAAAAAGGCTCCCGTCGTAAACAGGAGCCTTTTTCTATTGAACACTGATGGTTACCGGAATGATGTGCCTCGACGATACCGCCATCTGCCCAATCGTGGCCGGTTTCCAGAGCGGCATCTTTTCAACTACGCTGACGACCTTAATCAGGTAGGGTTGTAAACGCTTGAACTCCGTTTCGTTCAGTTTCAAAATTTCCACATTCTCAATGGCGCCGGTCTCGGCTACCGTGAATGAAACCGTGATGGGTAGCGGATAAATACCGGCCCGTTGCAGCGACGCCGGATAACGCAGCCGCTTGGCCAGATATTTTCCGAGTTCGTCAGACCCACCCGGAAACTCAGCCGGATGCTCAGCCCGGGAGCGGGTCCGCCGACTACTCGACGCCCGCCCGGCTCTATTCAACTCCTGTCCGCTGGTTTCCAGAGCGGTCAGCAAACAGGCAAAAATCAGCAAGGTTACGGTACGCATTGGTCAAAGAACGTGAAGAATCGGTTGATTGAAGGATTGGAGGACGGCGGATAAATCGGCCAGGAAATCGGGGTTCCGTTCTAGGTGATTCCCTACGACGATAACGTCGGCCCCGGCGTCAAGGGCTGCGTGCGCTTTTTCGGGCGTGTCAATGCCTCCGCCTACCAGAATCGGCGTGTCGACCGCTTGCCGAACAGCCGCAATGATATCGGGCGAAACGGGACATCTGGCACCGCTCCCGGCATCTAAATACATCAGTTTAAGCCCCAGCATTTCGCCCGCCATCGCCGTACAGGCGGCTACACTGGGCTTGTTATTGGGTAAAGGCGTAGTCCCGCTGATGTACGAAACCGTCGTTTGCGCACCACTATCAACCAGCATATACCCCGTCGGCAGAATTTCCAATCCGCTGCGTTTCAAAATCGGGGCCGAAATAACGTGCTGACCAATCAGGAACTCGGCATTACGGCCGGAAATGAGGGAGAGTAACAGAATGCCATCAGCCGATGGCTCGATGTGCAGGCTGTTTCCCGGAAAAAGAATCGTTGGCGTGTCGACATGCTGCCGGACGGTGTCAACGACTTCCCGGTGCGTATAGTCGGTAACTAAGCTGCCGCCAACGAAAAAGTAGTCAATGGTGGTCACATCGGCGTGTTTCAGCAGGGCTAAAAACGAGTTTTGCCCGACCTGATCGGGGTCGAGCAAAACGGCAAGTGATTTCCGACCGCTAACACGGCTATTCAGCAGTGTAGCGAGCAAGCGTTGTTGATGCTTTTTCGTGGTATTGGTCTCCACTCGTTGGGCTGGCGGTTGGGTTAATCGCATTGTTCTGCTTGATCCGGTCCAGAAAACCGGACAGTTGTTGCCGGGCAATGTTCGTCAACACAGACGTCAATATACCGGCTATTAAACCGTTGCCTGCCTTACCGGATTTTACCGGGCTTCTCTTCTGCTGATAAACGGCATTTTTATAAGACGCTTCGTCGTCCACATCGTAATCCGCGTCATCGTCCAGTTCACCGTACTTCTCCGCGTAGCGATATTCGTCTGACTTTGGCAGGATGGCATTGGCTACCAAATATACGGCTAAACTGACACCTGCCACAAACGCAGCGGTCTTCCCGACCTCATTGGCATCACCTTTTATCGACTCTACGCTATCGGTAATAGACGATTTGAAACGTTCAGTGGCCGCCATCAGTTGCGCCCGGCGGGCGGTGGTATCGGCAAAAAGTACTTTTGGGTCTTCCATAGTCGTGTTAAAATTTGGGCGTTAACAATTGGGCATTGGGTTGACTAACGGGTCAATTGGCGACCCGTTTCATCCAGCGTCGAGCGGGTTTGCGACATCAGTTCCTGTACGGCTGCGGACTTTTCTTCAGCTTTTTTCTCCTGACTTTTCTTGAGGGCACTGTAGGCCATCGTGCGAATCCGGGCGGTGAAAAAATCTTTACCGGCCACCCAAAGAATGGTCAAAATCAGGAAAAATCCCGCCACCACCAGAAAGCCCAAGTACAGGCTGTCGAATACCTTATTGAGGTAAGCGGCCAGCAGACTGAACAGGAAAATGGTGGTCATCATGCCGAGCAAAACCATCACCAGCCCGTGAACACCGCTCACAACGCCTTCTTCTATTTTGCCCCGCGTTTCCAGCGTGAACAACTCGATCCGGGCTTCTAAGTACCGGAATATGTTTTCGCGTATTTCTTCTAACCGTTCGATCATGACCTTGAGTAGTTAACCTTCATCCTGCATTATATACAAATTCGCGGCCAGTTTGTTTGGCGAAATCAGTCTTCGGAGCGATTTATCGGATAGTGCTCCAACTCCTGTCTAATCGGCTGATTGTGTAGTAAATAAGAAGTTGCTGTTACAAAAAAAGCGACCTCCCCTATCAGGGCGGTCGCTTTCTGTGCGGCTGTTAGTTGCCGGATGGTCACACAATTGGGGAATATATTGCCTACTCTTCCGTTGCCGCCCTCACCGACGCGTTGATCTGATGTCCGAAAAACAGCGCGTTCAGAAATAGTTTGTTAGTGCCATACCAGAACGCCCGGAAATTAGGGTTGTCGGTCATGGCAATCACCTTCCCGCTACCGTACGAACTGGTGATGATGGCGGGCGTATCGCGCAGCAATCGTTCATTTTTAGCGTTGATGTAGCCGCTAATCAGGGGCTTACTGGTGTAGATGAGCGGGGCGGCAAACGGGTCTTTGCTGCGTTCCAGAAACAGCGTATTGTCGCGGAAAACCGATAGCATTTCGTCTTTGTAGCCGTACAGCAGCGGGTGTGTCAGATCGGCTTTCGCCTGGAAAATGGCCCCGCCGATTACGTTGCCACCGGCGTAGCGATCCGCTCCGGCGTAGGCGCGTGTGCCAACGGTGTCGGTCGGAATGCGTTTCAAACGGGCGGGGGTAATACCTTTTTCGGATGCCCACTTCACGGCATCGGTCATTGCAATCAGCACACCGCCATTCCGCACCCACTGCTTGATTTTCTCTTCCGGTAGGCTTCCATACTCACCACTAACCAGAATCAGCGTGTTGTACTTGTCGAGATTAACCCGGCTCATCGCTGATGCTTCGACCATGCTCAGCGGGATGTTTACGCGGGTATCGAGCAGGTGCCAGGTTTCGCCGGCATCGGTACTGTTCACGCCCGGTCCAACAACCATCAGCGGCTTGGGCAGACGCATGTTCTTGAAATTCTCGCTGCCCGCGTCAATACCCTCGGACGTCAGACCGGACGCCAAAGCGTAAAAATCGACACCATCGCGAGCGGCTAACGTCTGTAGCAAACCCGACAATTGAGCGGCATCCTTTCCACTGGCCAGAATCTCGACGGTACCGTAATCGAACCGCATGGCTTTGCCGTTAATTGTCGTCGTAAAGGGCATGGCCGCTGTTTTCAGCCGGTAGCCCTGCCGTAGCAGTTCGTTGGTGGCACGGGGGGCGTAGTAGCTATCCCACGCAAACACGTACGCGTACGAACTGCTGCCGATGACCTGCCCTTTCGGAAAGTCATTGGTTTCTACCTTCGCCCCTACCGGCACAACGGCTTTCGCTTCTACGTAGGGCACATTGAACGTGTGCGGCATCGACCAGGCCGAGATGTCGTAGAACAGGCTGTCGGCAAATGTCGTCCGCTTCTCAAAAATGCCCCGGATGAGTTTGTGCTGCGGCTGGTTCATCGGCACCACGTACGACGCGCCCGTGGTAAAATTCCGGCCGTCAACCGTCTCGTTTTTGCTCAGTTTATACACACTGATCTGGTTCTGACGCAGGATATTCACCATCTCCCACACCCGTACTTTATCGTTGCTTTCCCCGAACACATAGGCCTTGACTGGATCTGTAGACGTTTCTTTATAGAAATCCCGCTGGAAATTGAGCAAATCGACGCGCATCTCGCGGGCGGCTTTCAGCGTGGAAAGAGCGGCCGTAAACTGGTTGCGGATGGCAAACGGAAACGTCAGCAAGCCGTTGGTAGTCTCCTGCGCATGACCCCGCGAGCTGGCCTGCTCGAACAGGATGCCTACGCAGCCGTTCACGTCGGGATACGTCGAGCCTTTGCCGTAGTAAAAGTCGTCGTAGTTCTCCTGCGTGTAGTAGTACGAGCCGATTTTGTCTAAGCCAGCCGCCTGATACTGCCCGAAACGGGTGGTTAGCTCGATGTTGCGTTTGGGCGTGTTGGGATTCACGCGGTTCGGTTCGCCGGGCTGGAAAAAGAACGTCGAGTTAGACCCCATTTCGTGGTGGTCGGTCAGAATATTCGGCTTCCACTCGTGGTATTTCACCATGCGGCCTTTGCTCTCCGGGTGCTGCATGTACAGCCAGTCGCGGTTAAGGTCGAACCAGTAGTGATTCGTGCGACCGCCGGGCCACGCTTCGCTGAATTCGCGGCTGCTGGCGTCGGTCACTAAATTCTGGCTTTTGTGCGTGTTCACCCAACTGGCAAACCGGTTGCCGCCGTCGGGGTTGATGCACGGGTCGAGCAGAATGATGGCTTCGTTCAGCAATGAGTCGATGGCCGGTCCCTGAGCCGCCGTGAGGTAGTAAGCCGACAGCAGCGACGCATTGGTACCGCTGGCTTCGTTGCCATGTACCGAATAACCCGTCCAGGCTACTACCGGCATGGTCTGTACGTTGAGGTTTCCCGACCGGGTTGGATCGCTCAGGGCAACGTGGTCGGCTTTCAGTTTGTTGATGCTGGCGTGGTTGGCCGGCGAGGTGATAGTGAGCAGCAGCAGCGGCCGGTTTTCGTAAGTGCGGGCGTATTCGGTGAGGGTAACGCGGTCGGAGAGTTCGTCCAATTTGCGCATGTAGCTCACCAACTGATCGTTGGATACGTGCCACTCCCCTACCTGATAGCCCAGAAACTGCCGGGGTGTCGGAATCTTCGCATCGTAGGTAACGGTTTGGGGCAGGTAATACGAGTCGGCAACCTGCGCGTTGGTAGTGAGTGAGAGAAACAGGAGTAAGCTACAGAGTGATAGCAGGTAGGTGTTGCGCATAGATAGGATTGATTTGTGATAAGTGAAATCCCCCCTGGCATCCTAACCCCCAACCCCCTGAAGGGGGCTTTAGACCTTGGATGCTGGTATCTAATTCCGTGAAGTCCCCTTCAGGGGGTTGGGGGTTAGGGGCTAAAACACAGACAGGTTTGCCAATTTAATGACAAACCTGTCTGGGATGGTATCTGGCACGAAATTAGTACGGAATCAGTTGGTTTTCCGTAGCTTGGCTTCAATGGTTTGCTGCGTGTGGGGCACGGCACGTAACCGCTCTTTGGGGATCAGTTTACCCGTGTCCACGCAAATGCCGTAGGTGCCGTTTTTGATGCGAACCGATGCGGCTTCCAACTGCTGAATGAACTTTTGCAGACGACCGGCCAACTGGCTCATGCTTTCGCGCTCACTGCTGTCGGCTCCGTCTTCCAGTAGTTTTGCGGTGCCGGCGGTGTTATCGGTGCCACTGTCGTTGCGTTTACTGAGCGTTTCGCGGATGTAATTCAATTCACCGCGTGTCGCATTTAATTTCTGGTTGATGATTACGGCAAACTCCTGGAGTTCATCTTCGGAGTATCGTTTCTTCTCGGGCGAAAACATGGAGAGTCGAATTGGTTGGTGAATAGTGTAGGATGCCCTATTGCAAGTACAAAAGTAAACACGTTTGGGCGGTTTTTCAACGTGAGCGGTTTGATTTGCCCTAATTGTCAAAAACTTATCGAATTGTACTACGTCAAAATAACCAATGAATGTTTGGTACTTCAGCACACCGGCAAACAACCTCTTGGAAGAGCATGGAGACACAGCGAATTATAGGGTGATTAAAAAATAAGACGATTCTTAGAAAAAATAGTTCTTTCACTTTGTCGCCCCGATTTCGTTAATTTTGCAAACACTTCATCCGAACACACGTTAAACGCATCTTACCCCTATGAGTATGGCTTATATTGAACCAGCTCCCATAAAAGACAAGGAAAATCCCCTTGAATCGATGATGTCCCGTTTTGACGCAGCCGCCCGGCTGTTGGGACTTTCCGAAGAAATGTATTATATCCTGAAAGTCCCCGCCCGGCAGGTTATTGTCGGTTTGCCCGTCACGATGGACAGCGGGGAAATTCGGGTATTCGAGGGCTACCGGGTTGTTCACTCCAACATTCTCGGCCCGGCCAAAGGCGGCATCCGCTTTGATCCCGGTGTAAACCTCGATGAGGTTCGTGCCTTAGCCGCGTGGATGACCTGGAAATGCGCCGTGGTTGATATTCCCTACGGCGGGGCCAAAGGCGGTGTTGCCTGCAATCCGCGCGAGATGTCGGCCGGTGAAATCGAGCGGTTAATGCGCAGCTACACCGTTGCCATGCTGGACGTTTTCGGTCCCGATAAAGACATTCCCGCGCCCGACATGGGTACCGGTCCGCGTGAGATGGCGTGGCTTATGGATGAGTATTCCAAAGCCAAAGGCATGACCGTCAATGGCGTCGTGACCGGTAAACCACTGGTGCTCGGCGGGTCATTGGGCCGGACCGAAGCCACCGGACGGGGCGTTACCGTGGCGGCCCTCTCGGCGATGGACAAACTGCGCATGAACCCCTACCGGGCAACGGCGGCTGTGCAGGGATTCGGCAACGTGGGTTCGTTTGCGGCCGAGTTGCTGCACGAACGGGGCGTTACCGTAAAAGCCGTCAGCGACATTTCGGGCGGTTATTTCAACGACAAGGGTATTGATATTGCGGCTGCTCTGGCTTACCGGAATGGTCACAACGGGACCCTCGACGGCTTCAATGGTGCCGAGAAAATCACCAACGAAGAGTTGCTGTCGCTGGACGTCGATGTACTGGTGCCAGCCGCCAAAGAAGATGTCATTACCGCCGACAATGCAGGGTCGATTCGGGCCAAGGTGATCGTGGAAGGTGCCAACGGACCAACTTCCGCCAGTGCCGACGAAATCATCAACAGCAAGGGCATTCTGGTCGTACCGGATATTCTGGCCAATGCCGGGGGAGTAACGGTATCGTACTTCGAGTGGGTACAGAACCGCATCGGCTACAAGTGGACGCTCGACCGGGTAAACCGCCGGGCCGACCGGATTATGAAAGATGCTTTTGACCGCGTATTTGAAACGTCGCAGAAGTATTCGGTGCCGATGCGGCTGGCGGCTTATATCGTTGCCATCGACAAAGTAGCCAGCACATATAAATATCGTGGCGGTTATTGATTTACCTTTGCGGTACAACAAGACGTTAGATGGTGCAAAGCCAGACGCGATTCACTAACGTCTGCTTACACCACCTAACGTCTTTTTTATGCGCTTACACCGCGAAGGCACTACCATAATGCTCGTTACAGGATTGATCCTGCTGGCGATTAATGTAGCGGCCTATTTCTTCCTGTTTTCCGAAAACGACACCGCCACGGTGTTGATGGTTTTAGCCAGTTTGGTGGTTTTTGGCTTAGTCGTGCAGTTTTTCCGCATTCCCCGCCGGAAGCTGACCATCGACGAACGCCAAATTGTGGCCCCCGCCGATGGTACGGTCGTTGTGATCGAAGAAACCGTCGAAGGCGAATATTTCAACACGCCCCGCCGGCAGGTCTCCATCTTCATGTCGCCCTTAAACGTGCACGTCAACCGCAACCCGGTGACGGGTACGGTTCGGTATTTCAAGTACTATCCCGGCAAATATTTAGTGGCCTGGCACCCCAAATCCAGCACCGAAAACGAACGCACCAGCATCGTAATCGAACTGGCAAACGGCATGGAAGTGCTTCTGCGGCAGATTGCCGGGGCAATGGCCCGGCGCATCGTCTGGTACGTCGAAGAAGGCCAGGCCGTAAAGCAGGGTGCCGAATTGGGCTTTATCAAGTTCGGTTCGCGGGTCGATATGTTTCTGCCATTAGATGCCGAAATCAAGGTGACGATGGGCCAGAAAACCAAAGGGGGCGTTACGGTGGTAGCGGAACTGCCGGAGGATATTGATTAATGTACCGGATTGGTGGTTTATATCGGGCCGCTGGGCGGTTCGTGGTTGAGAACACGACCACGAACTACAAACTGTAAACCATGAACGTACTAACCCTCCCCGATGCGTTTCAATTACAGATGCGGGCGCAGTTGGGCGATGAGTACCCGGCCTTTGCGACCGCGCTGGCACAGGAACCACCCGTCAGCATTCGGGTAAATCCGCGAAAAGCCGTATTGAAAATGGCAACCCTGGAGCCGGTTCCGTGGTGCGCCGACGGGTTTTACCTGCCCGAACGACCGGTGTTTACCCTCGATCCCCTGTTTCAGGCGGGCGCGTATTACGTGCAGGAAGCGTCGTCGATGCTGCTGACCGAAGCCCTGAAGCAAACCGCCAAATCGAACCGCCCGCTTAAAGTACTCGATCTATGCGCGGCACCCGGCGGAAAGTCGACGTTGCTGGCATCGTGGCTGCGCCCGGATAGTCTGCTGGTGAGCAATGAAGTGATCCGAACGCGGGTGCCCGTCCTGCGCGAGAACGTCGAAAAATGGGGTTTCCCGAACATGGCGATCAGCAACCATGACCCGGACGGTTTTCGCGACCTGACGGGATTCTTTGACATCGTGCTGGTTGATGCGCCCTGTTCCGGCGAGGGATTGTTCCGTAAAGACAATCAGGCCGTTAATGAATGGTCGGACGACAGCGTACAGATGTGTTCGGCGCGGCAGAAACGGATTTTGACGGCAGCCGCTCCCTTAGTATCCGAAAGCGGGTTGCTCATTTATTGCACCTGTACCTACAACGACGACGAAAACCTCGACAACGCCCGTTACCTGCTCGAACAGGGGTTTACCAGCCGCCCCCTCGACTTACCCGCTGAGTGGGGTATTGTTGAGAAACGGGCCGGTGAGGCTATCGGCTATCAATGTTATCCGCACCGGGTGAAAGGCGAAGGGTTTTTTCTGAGTGTTTTTCAGCAGAAACGCCGACTCGATATTCCGGTCCGGCAGAAACCGCGCGGGTTTAAAAGCTTCAAGCTGCTGCATCCAAAACAGGTCGCTAAACTTACCGGCTGGCTGGATGAGCCAAAAGCCTTCTCGTACTGGCAAAAACCCAATCGGGCGGTTATCGCTATTCCGCTGGCCCTGGAAAACGACCTGATCTGGCTTGACTCGGCATTGCATAACAAAGGGTTCGGGCTGGAATTGGGTCAGTTTAAGGGCGAAGATTTTATTCCGTCTCACGCGCTGGCCCTCAGTACCGCCATTTCCCCCAATTTACCTGGTGTGGAGTTGAGTAAAGAAGATGCCCTGCGGTACTTTAAAAAAGAGAACCTGGTGCTGGCCGAACCAACGCGGGGCTGGTTGCTGGCGCGGTATCAGGGGGTAAATCTGGGCTGGATGAAAGGCATCGGGACGCGGGTAAACAATTACCTGCCAACCGATTGGCGCATCCGCATGGACCTGAAGACAGAGTATTTTAATTAACTTCCCGGCGCGGTTCCATACGTTTAAATCCCATCCTTATGAAACGTTTCTTCACCATTATCGGCCTTGCACTGGCCGCTTTAGTTGTCGGCTATGCCGTTGGGCCGCGTGCGTCGCTGCCAACTGCCGACGCCAAACAACCCGCTGTGAACACTGATCTGAGTAAAGTAGATGCCGATGTGGCCCGCTACGAAAGCGGCTACCCGTTAAAACCCGATAATCAGGCGCGGGTCGTCTGGGCTGACAGCACCAAAAAGGCCCAAACGCCGTACAGCATCGTCTACATCCACGGCTACAGTGCCAGTCAGGGCGAAGGCGACCCCGTACACCGCGACCTCGCCAAAACGTTCGGCTGTAATCTGTACCTGGCCCGTACCGAAGGCCACGGCCTGACTTCGCCCGATGCCATGAAAGGCATGACTCCCACCGCGTACCTGGCGTCGGCCGAACGGGCACTGGCGATTGGTAAGGTGCTGGGCAAAAAAGTGATTGTCGTTGGTACGTCGATGGGCGGTATGCTGACGTTGTACTTAGCCTTAAAGCACCCGGAAATCGACGGTATCGTGCTGTATTCACCTTGTGTGGCGGTGGCTAATACCTCGCTGAAACTTATTACAAAGCCGTGGGGGCAGCAGATTCTGGACAAGGTGTTCCCCGATCAGCACGTCCACAGCGAGCGCACCACACCCGAACGCGCTCAATACTGGTACGACCAATACCATTCCGACGGCCTGATGGTGTTGCAAACCGTGCTGGATACCTACGCGACGCCCGAAACGTTTGCTAAAATCAAGCAGCCGGTGTTCATGGGCTACTACTACAAAGACGAGCAAAATCAGGATCAAACCGTGTCGGTAGCGGCTTTACTGACGATGTTCGATGAATTGGGAACGCCCGCTGCGCTGAAACGGAAGCAGGCATTTCCCGAAGCCGGGGCGCACGTAATTGCCTCAAGTTACACCACCAAAGACTGGCCAAACGTCGAAAAGGCAACGGTTCAGTTCATGCAGGATATCCTGAAACTCCAGCCGGTTGCGGACCAAACGCCGACGGTGGCCCTTGCACCTACGAAAAAGAATTAACTTTGCCCGTCTTTTTGTCACGGCTACGGCAGTGGCAACTCCCAAACCGAAACACAAATCGAATGGCTTACGGATTACTGAATGGAAAACGCGGCATCATTTCGGGTGCCCTCGACGAACGCTCAATCGCCTGGCGGACTGCCCTGAAAGCGAAAGAAGAAGGCGCAACCTTTACCCTCACCAACGCGCCTATCGCGATGCGGATGGGTGAAATTGACAAACTTGCCGAACTGTGCGAAGCCGAAATTATCCCGGCCGATGCCACGGACCTGAAGGACATCGAAAACCTGTACCAAAAGTCGATGGACGTATTGGGCGGTAAACTCGATTTTGTGCTTCACTCCATCGGCACCAGCCCCAACATCCGAAAGGCCCGCTCCTACGGCGATCTGAACTACGACTGGTACGAGAAAACGCTGGACGTGTCGGCAATGTCGTTCCACAAAATGCTGCAAACGGCCGAAAAAATGGACGCGATCAATGAATGGGGTTCCGTGGTAGCCCTGACGTTCATGGCCACGCAGCGGACCATTCCGTTTTATACCGATATGGCCGAAGCCAAAGCCATGCTCGAATCCATCGCCCGCAGCTACGGCTATCGGTATGGTAAACTCAAAAAAGTACGGGTCAACACGATTTCGCAGTCGCCAACGGTAACGGTGGCCGGTTCGGGTATTCCGGGCTTTGACGTGTTTTATGACTACGCCGAAAAAATGGCTCCACTCGGCAACGCTACCGCCGATGATTGCGCCAACTACGTCGTCACGCTGTTCTCCGACCTGACCCGTATGGTAACCATGCAGAACCTCTTCCACGACGGGGGCTTTACCCTAACCGGTATTTCGCAGGAAGTAATGGAAGCCATGCAGCAGGGACAGCAGCAACAGTGATAGTATCCATAAAACAGTCTGCCCCGACACATGCCGTATCGTCAAGATATGGCATGTGTCGGGGCAGACTGTTTTATTTATTCCCAGCTCCTCACAATTCTGCTTCCGGTATCCGAGTGTTCGGCGCAGATAAATGTCTCTATTTCGTGCTGTAATTCTTCCACGTGCGAGATGATGCCGACAATCCGGTTTTCGTTTCGGAGTGCCTGAAGGGTCTTAAAGACTAATTGCAACGAATCTTTGTCCAGGGAACCAAACCCTTCGTCTAAGAAAAACAGGTTCTGCTTCGACTTGGTCAGGTGCTGAATGTTATCCGACAGAGCCAGGGCCAATGACAGCGACGCCTGAAATAACTGCCCGCCTGACAGCGTTTTGGCGAGCCGGGTTTTCCCGCCGTTCAGATGGTCGCGAACTAGAAAATTGTTCTTATCGTCTACTTCCAGTTTAAGCTGATTGTTGGTCAGTTTAGCAAAACGGCTGCTGGCCGCTTCGCACAGGTTCTGGAGATAGACCGACGATACGTGGTTGACGAATCCCTGCGCCCGAAACAATTCTTTCATCGTCGTTAAATCCTTTTCCCGGAGCGTCAGGGCATCAAACTGGTTTTGGATACCCTGCCTCCGCTCCCACTGCGTCACCAGATCGCTGTGAATAACCCGATTCTCGCCCAGTTGCTGATTCAGTGTCTTATGTTCACCCTGTGCCCGGCTAAGATCCTGCCGGGCGTTCTGTAGGTTGTTCAGTTCGAAAGGCGTCCCGGCCAACTCGGTTGTCAGGGTATTGTATTGATTCTGAGCAGTACTCAATTGCTGCTGGTACTTTTGCACCCGTTCGCGCTCGGTGGGAACGTCGAGTTTGGTTTGCAGGAGCGCGTCTACGTCGGGCCGGGTGAAGTGATGCCGGGCAAGCGCATCGGCAATGGCTGCTTCCAGCTTATCCTGTTCTTTTTGCAACGCGGTTTGCTGACCCGTGAACGTGCCAACCTCCGTTTTATACTTCGTCAACTCCCCCTCGGCGGCTGATTTTTCCTGTTCTGTCTGTTGAAAAACGTCCTTGGTATGCTCATACTGCGCGGTTAGTTTGTCGACTATATCGTTAATGCACTCAGGATTCAACCGGCCGATTTCTGCGGGCTGAAAGTAAACTAATTTGTCTACTTGTTTCGCCACGGTATCCGCCAGACTCTCCAGCTTCCCGTTCAGCGTAGCAACATCGCCCTTTGTACCAGCCCTTTTCTGCTCTAATCCCTCTAATTGTCGGTTGATACTGCTGATGGCATCTCCGGCGGTACGAAGCTTCCGCTGTGTATCGTTTTCCTGTCGGATAGCGTCGTTTACCTCACCATCCTGATCCATTGTAAAGCCCGGCCACGCGAACCGGTCTTCGTGTATCGTGCGCTGGAGTGCGGCCTCGGCCTGTTCGTTTACCAGCGTTTTGCCCTGGCCATGCACCGTTTTGATTTCGCCAAGCAACCCGGCGGCTACGCCCAGCAGTGTATTCAGGTCCCGGCTGTGCTGCTCGGCTGCACGCAGGGCCGCCTGACTGCGGGCTACATCGTCATCAATCATAACATCGTGACTGATGGTGGGATGATGCGTTGACCCACAGAGCGGACAGGGTTTTCCGTCGCTAAGGGCCGTGGCGTATTGATGCAGCTTTTTCCGTAGTACATCGTCGTCGTAAACGGCTTTTCGTTGATTGACTATATGCTGCTGTGCGTCGAGGGCTTGCTGAATAGCTTCGGGCAACTGCCTAGACGTTAGTTTTTCCCAGTCTGGAAAGTCTACCAATGCCTTGTCTTTCCGCGCTTTAATGTCCTGTAATGCCTTGTCGTACGCCTGAATTTTTCGGTCAAGGTCATCGACGGCTTTCTTCAGCGGTAGGTAGGCGGTGAACCAGTTTTGCATAGCGTAGAGCTGTTCTAACTGCGAAGCACGGCTCCCGACCTGATCAACAATGGTTTGATGTTTCGTTCGCTCCGCTTTCAGCCGCTCGATCTCTACGGCCTGCGCGTCAAGGCTTTTTTGTAGTTCGTCGCGGGTGAGGGTCTGTTGGTCAATCGAATACTGAATTCCCTGGATAAATCGTACCTCGTCTAATTCGTCAATCTGTTTCTGCAACTCGTCCCGGTTCTCGAACGCTGTTAGTGCCGCCTGATACGCCTGCTCCAGTGCTGGGAGTTGCCGGGCGGTAATAGTCAGGCGTACGGTTGATTTTTGCAATTCGTCGGCGATTTGCTGCTGCTGTGTCGTGATACCATCCGCCTGACTGAACAACACGCTGAATAACTGCGTACAGCGTTCATACCTCTCAATCTGCGCCCGGATACGCTCGAAGGTCGGCTGCTCCTGCTTTAACTTGTCGAGTGCTGTCCCGGCATCGGCCCGCTCCTGATGGCGCTTCTGGAGCCGTTGTAACTGTTGCTCGCGGCTGTCAAAACGGATGATCTCCTCTTCTTTTTCTTGGATGGTCAACTCAACGGCTTCTACTGCCTGCCGGGCTTGTTTAATGGCTTCGGGGGTGGCCATGCCTACGCCCTCCAACTGCCCTTCGATTGTGTTCAGGGCGGCATCATTGATTTTTTCCAATTTTGCGACCCGCCCGGCCAGATCGTATTTTTCGAGCCGAAACATGCGGCTCATCATCTCGGTCCGGTCTTTGGGCGGGAGTTCCAGAAACTCCCGAAACTGGTTTTGTGGAATAATGATTGTTCGCTTAAAATTATCGTAATCCAGTCCCAGAATCGACTTGGTCAGCGCGGCAACGTTGTCTTTCTCCAGACCCAGAGGCCGCCATTGACCGTCTTCCCACTGAAACGAGCGTCGTTCGGTACTGGCGATTTCATGGTGCTTTTTCTCATGCCTCTTCGCTTCATACACAAATTTGTAAAGCTGCTGATCGGCACCGGCCTGAAACTCAAAGTCGATGATCAGGTGCTTCGACTTCAGGTTCATCATGTTATAAGCCCGGTTGTCGCGGCCGTTCAGCCGTTCGCTTTCGCCGTAGAGGGCAAAGCTGATGGCTTCCAGCAACGATGATTTGCCGCTGCCCACCTTGCCGAAAATGCCGAACACACTCGCGCCAATCAACTGCCTAAACTCAACTTCCTGAAGGGTCTGGTACGAGTAAAGGCCCTGAACGCACAATTTGACGGGGATCATTCGGGGTCGGTGGCTAAAATTTCCTGAAACAGATCAAGTAGTCGTTCGTTGGGTGCCTGTCCCTTGTTTCGAGATTTAAAATAACCCGTAAACAACGTTTCGATCTGCTCGTTGAGGTCGATAGTCGATTCGGCGGTTTTCTCATCGTCAGTAACGGACGCGGTTCTAATTTCGGGGATGATGGTTACTAACCCCTCGTGCGCCTGCCGGAGTTGCCGCTGCTCGTCGCCAGTGAGGTAAACGGGGGTCTGAATCGTGATCTCGGAGTAGCAGTCGGGGTTGTTCTGCAGCCAGTTCAGCGCATCATCGACATGGGTAAACCGTTGCCGCAACAGGCGCTTGCCTTTTTCGAGCGCAACCGGCGTTACCGTTACGGCCTGCCCCGGCTCCGCGTCGATCAGCACCACGTATTTTTGCTGGTCGGCTTCGGCAAAACTGTAGCCAAGCGGACTGCTGCTGTACACCACCGGACAACTGCCCCCGCCAATGTGCTGATATCGGTGCAAATGACCCAGCGCGGCATACTGAACGTGGGACGGAATCTGATCGCTGTAGATGACCGATGCGCCACCAATCAGGATACTTTTTTCACCGTCGCACTCGTCGGGTTGCTCGCCCCCGCGCTTCATCACGAACAAATGCGCCATCAGCAAATTAACGCCCTCCTCGTCCATGTACGTGTCGGCCAGATGGGTCCAGTGTTCCTGCAACCGTTGGCGCAGTTGATCGTCGGGGTTGGTCAGACCGAAGTATGCCCGCAGCCGGCTTTCGTTGGCGTAGGGCGTCAGGATTATACGCACCGGAAACGTCTGACCGGGTAGTTGCAACTCTACAAAACCCGGTGCCGACCGCAGAATTTTGATGTCGCAGTCGAACGGGCGCACTTCGGTGAGGGGAAAACCCGTGAGCACGATGTTACATTCCCGCGCAAAATGGTCCTGCGCTTCAATACGCTCCGGATTATCATGGTTGCCCGCAATGGCCACCACGGCCCGGCGTCCCCCGTCGGCCAAGCGTTTCAGTGTTTCGTAGAGGAGGTCTTCGGCCGCTGGGTTAGGGTTGAAGGTATCGAACAGGTCGCCCGCAATCAGTACTAAATCGACGGCTTCGCGTTTGGCAATGGCCACGATTTCATTCAGCACATCCTTCTGTTCGGCCAGCCGGTGAAAGTCGTGCAGCCGTTTCCCCAGATGCCAGTCGGCGGTGTGTAAAATCTTCATGTTTGCTTACCAATCGCCCGGTACGCGGGCAAAACCCTACCGCAAGTTAATGCAACCCGACGATAATTGCTGAACAGAATATACTACTGAACAGCGCAGGATACAAAAGTAAAGGTCTCCCAACCATGCGTTGAGAGACCTTCCTGATATCAATTATGGGTTGCGCCGTTATCAGAGCACGCCCTTTACGAAGCCCAGCACGGACGTGAGTTGGCCGCGCAGAGCCGGTTCGGCCGCCGTAGCCGTCTGACCACCACCGTTTAATTGCGACACACTGCTGAGTGCCCCACTGATGAGCGACTCGCCCGCGCCTGATGCGCCCCCGCCCAACGCGGGTAGTGCACTTTGCAGTACACCGAGGTTGGACGTTAGTCCGCCGATGCTGCCGAGTAAATTACTGCCACCCATCAATTTTTCAATTTTATTGGCGGCAAACGCCATCTTGGCTAAACTAATTGCCTTTTGCAGCACCCCCGCATTGAGCAAACCACTCTTTGCCGCCGGGATCAGTTTTTTCAGGTTCCCGGCCTGACCGGTGAGTTTGTCTTTGAAGCTGCCCGTGCTGGTTTTGGCTTCTGTTTCCAGGGCTGTTGCCCCCGTTTGAAGGGCCTGCACGGTAGCCGATTTATCGCCCGTTTTGCTGGCCGCAACCGCCTGATCCAACACCACAATGGCGGTATCGGAGGCTGCTTTAGCCGCCGTGTCGGCTGGCGCAACGACAACACCGGGCGTCAGTGCCGTTTTCTCCGCCATCTTGTTCATCAGATTATTCTGGGCGTACGTGCCGGTGACAGTTGCCAGCAATACGGTGCTTAAAAATAGGCTTTTCATAGTTTTGAGAGCGTTTATTGCCGGTAAAGATACGCCTATCTACCTGATTTAGTGGTCAATGACAATTGTGTGGTTTCGACTATTTCAGGGGAGCAGTGTGCTTGGTAGCAAACAGATTATTAATTTTGGGGGTTGTATGCTTCTAACGGTTGCTATCGTTACCAACCCGTATACTATTCTGTATTATGAAAAAAATGATAATTGGTTGCGCCATGCTGGCGCTTTTTTCGGCTTCGTCCTGCAAAAGCAAGAAGCGGATGCTTGAATTACAATCATTGCAGGCAGCCCACGAAAAGGCATTGGCTGGCTTAGCGGACTGCGATAAAAAAACGGCTGATTTACAAGCCTCACTGCGTGGTAAAGACTCCGACCTACTGGCGAAAGACAAGCAGGTCGCCGATCTGCAGGCGCAGGTAGACTACCTCAAAAAGACCAACACCAACCTGCTGGACCGGATGTCTGACCTGTCCATCGTGAGCAAATCCGGCGCAGAAAGCATCCGTAAATCGCTCGAAACACTCAACGAACAAACCAAAACGGTCAATAATCTGAACTCATCCATTCAGCGTAAAGACTCGCTGAACCTGGCGTTGGTGATGAATCTGAAACGGTCACTGGCCGACATTAACGATCAGGATGTTCAGGTAGAAGTGAAGAAGGGCGTTGTGTACGTGTCGATCTCGGATAAACTGCTGTACCCATCGGGCCGGTACGAGGTGAATGCACAGGCCGAAACGGTGCTGGAAAAAGTGGCCCGCGTAATCAACGACCACAACGAACTGGATATCCTGATCGAAGGCCATACCGATGCGGTACCCATTTCGACCAATCTGATCAAAGACAACTGGGACCTGAGTGCGCTGCGGGCTACGTCGGTGGCGCGGTTGCTGCAAACCAAATTCGGCGTTCGGCCCGACCGGCTAACGGCGGGTGGCCGCTCGGAGTTTGCGCCTAAAGAAGACAACGCAACGGTTGATGGTCGCCGGGTCAATCGCCGGACGGAGATTATCCTGACGCCGAAATTGGATCAGTTCTTTAACCTGCTTACCCCCGCTCAGCAAAGCACCCGGTAATCTGGCGTCTACAGTAAACACAGCAACGGGGCGCAACTTTCTGAAAAGTTGCGCCCCGTTGCTGTTACGCCCATCCGCTATTTAACCTCAATTGTGAAAGCAGCCTCGAACACACTACCGGCATCGACGTGCTGAATCAATTCTTTCTGCTCAATGGGTTTTGGGTCTCCTTCCGAATCGGCACACCCTAACCATGGCTCAATGCAAACGAATGGTGCGCCCGGCTTGGCCCACAGACCCAAATACGGAAAGCCGCGGTAAGCGACGGTAATTGAGTGATCGTTGTTGGTGCTTTTAAGGACTACCCGGCGTGATTGCAGATTTTTGAATACCAGCGCGTCGTTATCAAACAGATGTTTTGTCAGCGGCAGGTTATGTCCGTGCAAAGCAACTGGTTGTATCTCGCCGGAGAACAGTCCGCTGGGGGCTAACAGGTTCGTTTGGAGCGATTCTTCGTACTCAAACGCGATGGCATAGGACTCGTAGGCTTCTCCCGGCGTAAACGGCACGTTAAAGGCCGGATGCGCACCCACCGAAAACCACATTGGGTCGTTGCCTTCGTTCACGACTCGGTACGTAACCGATAGTTGTGGTCCATTCAGTTCATAGATGATCTGAAAATCGAAGATAAACGGGTACTTCTCGCGGGTTACATCCGTTGACCGCAATGAAAAAACGGCGCGTGTCTGACTCGATTCCAACTCCGTAAACACCGACTGCCGGGCAAAGCCGTGCCGCTCCATTGGGTACGCCCGCCCGTTGATGAGCAGTTGATTGTTCAGACAACCGCCCACCACCGGAAACAGGTTCGGCGCGTGCCAGGCCCAGACATCCGGGTTGGCCTGCCAGATGTGCTCCGTTCCGGTGGCCAGATTGACCAGCGAGGTTAACTCCGCCCCTTTTGGGCGAATCTGAACGCGCACGTGGGCGTTTTCTAAAGTAGCCATCCTGTTACTTCGTTATCAGCACCTTCTTTGTCAACACGGAATCGCCTGCCTGTAGCTTCAGGAAGTACAAACCGGCCGGTAGCTGACCCAAATCAAGCTGGGCTTTAACGGTTGTTCCGCCCACCGCGAGCGTCTGCTGACGGAGCGTCTGCCCGGCCGCATTCTGCACCGATAAACCTGCTTCGGCAACCGGGCTGGCTAACTGTGCGTCGATGCGCAGCGATCCTGTCGTGGCCGGGTTCGGGTAGACCGAGAACGTACCGGCGGGGTTGGCTGGCTCGGCCGTGGCCAATACCGGTGGTGGCGGGGGCACTTGAATCTGGAGGTTGTCGATGGCCCAGCCCCAGCCGTTGGAGAGTTGGTCGGCAAACAACCGGAACCGGATCAGCACGGTTTCGTTGGGCGCAAAGTTGTTCTGAAGGCCGATTTCCCGCCGGTGATACAGCGCGGGCGTACCGACACCCGCCGAATTACGGTCGAGGCCCGTACCGGTGAATTTAGAATTGAAGGTAGCCAGCCAGTCGGCCTGATCGCGCGAATCGTAGCCATTCAGGAAGGGGAGCCAGGTTTTGCCATTATCCCGCGAACCTTCGACAATTACGTAATCAAAGAAGGCATCAGTGCCGAAAATGCTGCCGTCGTCGCCGGGTTCAACCAACACAATTTCATCGAACCGCATCGTGGCACTGTCAGAATTGGCTTTGATTTTAATGGGTGCCAGTAATGTATACGTGTAGTTCGACTGGTAATTTACGTCGTCGCCGTTTCGGTAATTGTGCTCCGAATGGATGGCCGGGTCGGGGAAACCTGTCGGCTGCGTAATACTGAAACTATTACCGGCAAAATCGGCACTGGAAGCCGCAATGTTCGCAAACGTATTGCTGTACTGCGTTCGTACGGCCGTTTGGGGTGCCGCGAAAGATACTTCGTAGTAGCCCGTAGCCGGTTTGATCGTCTGGTTCTTCGCACGGGATTTATCGCGGGCAATGATGCGATACTGAAGCCGATCACCCGCCTTCACGGCCACCGGAAACTTGATGGATGCGCGGTAGATACTGTCCACCCCACTCAACGGGGCGTTTATCAGCGGCAGATTAGGCCGGGCCACGCCATTAATCAGGTACTCGACGTAAGCGGTATCAATGCCAAAGGAGCGATCATCGGCCACGCCCACCAACAGCGGAATGCTGTCGGCCTGGGTGGTCAGGAGCAGGGGCGAACTTGGGCTGTGGGTCACGCGGGGTGGAATATTGTCGGGTCCCACGATGATCTGATAGTATACCTGTCGGCCAATCAGATTTTTACCGGGGTTCGAAGAGGTACGGCCCGAAGCATCCTGCGCCTGGAAATAATACTGAATGGTGTTCTGCGCCTGCGCAGCCGGTAACGTAAAGGCGAACTGATCAGCCGTCTGGGTTACCGGTCCTTCCGTAAACGGGGGTGTGGCCGTGCCGGAAATAGGGCCGGTATGGTAAAAAAACTTCACGGAACCCGGCGTTACGGTGGTATCACTGACAATACGGGTCTGGAACGTCAGGGCACGGACATCCTCCTGATCCGTCAGTGGTGTGTGCAGCACGGAGGTGGTGTTCCATTCGATATCGCGGAACATATCCAGCACGAGCGGTCCCGGCGTATGAATGGCTTCGGCCGTACCGACGGCATACGTCATCAGTGAATTGATGTTGCCAGCCGGATACGTGTTCTCATCCATGTGGTACAGCGTTGATCCATCCGAGTAGGTCGTGGGCGCATAAAGCCGGGGCCGCTGACCATCGCGCTGCTGTACAATGGGGCCGTTGAAATACAGGTTGCCGCCCGTGAGCTGTTTCAGCAAGGCGGCAGAGCCGTTGGCAAACGATTGGGCGTTTACTAAACGGGCACCAGCCATGTTCTCAACAAAGTGGTCGAACGGCGATGGAAACCCATAGTCCGCTGCGGTCTTGGCATCCGTTGCACGGATGTCGCCGGTGAAGCCTAACCCGTGCCCTATTTCATGCAACACAACCGTTACCAGGTCGTACTGTCCCTTGGGTGTATTGCCGTCCGTGCCGAAATACCAGTTTATCTGGTTGCTGAACCGTGCTCTGATGTCGGGGTCCGTCGACGCGTTGAGTTGCCGCCGGGCAATCTTTTCGGCCAGTGCCACCGGATATTGTCCGAATGCCCACTGCGTACCATCCGTGCCCACGCGGGTTGTCGCCGGGTTGGCTGAACCTAATATGCCATTAGCTAATGCCATCCAGTCCGCCTTGATACGAATTGGTATCGGCGATGAGATCAGCGTCGACCAGATGTCTACAGCGTACTGAAACGCGTTTTGCGCATCGGGCGTGAACCCGGTGTACTCCACAATAAAGGTCGAGGATACCACGCCCGAGGTCCGCGCACTCCGGTTGTTGATAACCCCCGTCTTTGTAAAGGCGTCGACAAAACCCGCCGGGCAGATAATCTCCCGACCGGGAAAACTCCGTTGCTTTACCGCGAATCGCTCGTAATCAGTCAGGAGATGGGACGCTTTCTGGGCACGTACCGGTATCGCTGCCAGCATACCCGCAATTGCCAGTATTCCAGCGAAGTATAGTTGTTTCATAAGGTCACAAACCGTTGGGTTAAATGTTTGCACTAAAAACGATAAACATCCCGGTTTATGCTATTCTCCGGCGGGCTGTTTCAGCAATAAAGAAACCGAATTCAGGCAGTAGCGTTGCCCTGTTGGGGGCGGCCCATCGTCGAAAACGTGGCCCAGGTGGGCGTCGCATACATTGCAGAGCACTTCGACCCGGCGCATTCCGTAGGTGCGGTCTTCTTCCAGCCGAATCCGCTCCGGGTCAATGGGTTCGGTAAAGCTGGGCCAACCCGTTCCCGACTCAAACTTGGTCGTCGACTCGAATAGTTCGGTGCCGCAGCACACGCAGGCGTACAGGCCGGGATCGTGCATTTCGCAGTATTCGCCCGTAAACGCCCGTTCGGTACCTTTTTGGCGGGTCACGCGGTATTGTTCGGGCGTCAAAAGCTGGCGCCACTCTTCGTCGGACTTAATTACTTTCTGGATCATGGGTATTCATGGATTTATTGAAATCGATACATCGTTTAGGAAACAACCCGTTCGCTGATTTGTCTGCCAACGGGTGTAAATTTGCCCAACCGGGATTTGAAACGCATGACTGTACGGCAGATTTTAACGCAGTTTTGGGGATACGATACCTTCCGCCCGTTGCAGGAAGACATCGTGAATACCGTACTCAGCGGGCAGGATACCCTGGTGCTGATGCCGACCGGTGGGGGGAAATCCATCTGTTTTCAGGTGCCCGCGCTGGCCATTCCCGGCGTTTGCATCGTGGTTACACCCCTGATTGCCCTCATGCGCGATCAGGTCGAGCAACTCCGCAAACGGGGTATTCCGGCCGCTGCGCTGCACTCGGGAATGCACTGGCGCGAAATTGACACGACGCTCGACAACTGCATCTACGGCAATACCAAGTTTCTGTACGTCTCGCCCGAACGGCTGCGCACCGAAATTATGATCGAACGGACGAAGCAGATGAACGTTTGTTTGCTGGCCGTCGACGAAGCACACTGCATTTCTGCCTGGGGCTATGATTTTCGCCCCCCCTACCTGCAAATCGCCGAGTTCCGCGAAGGGCTTCCCAATGTTCCCGTCATCGCGCTGACCGCTTCGGCCACGCCCGAGGTGCAAGCCGATATTCAGGAGAAGTTAGCCATGCGCTCGCCTGTCGTTTTCCGGCAAACCTTCGCCCGGCCTAACCTGTCGTATTCGGCCATTCTGGAAGAGAACAAGCAGACGCGGATGCTGAAAATCCTGAACAACGTTCCCGGTACGGCCATTGTGTACGTCCGCAGCCGGAAACAGACGCAGCAAATTGCCGAGTGGCTGGTTCGTCATGATGTCGCGGCCGATTTCTACCACGCCGGATTAGATACCAAACAGCGGGCGGCCAAACAGGATGCCTGGCTGAATGACAAATGCCGGGTGATGGTGGCCACCAACGCGTTTGGCATGGGCATCGACAAGCCGGGTGTTCGGGTCGTGATCCACCTCGAAATACCCGACACGCTGGAAGCTTATTACCAGGAAGCGGGCCGGGCCGGGCGCGACGGGCAGAAAGCCTACGCGGTGATGCTCCATAACAAAGCGGACCTCTCGACGCTCGAGTTTCGCACCGAGCAGCAGTACCCACCCGTCGAACTCCTGAAACGGGTGTATCAGGCATTGGCCAACTATACGGCGGTGCCCGTCGGCGGGGGTGAGTTCAGCGATTTCGACTTCGATATGGCTGCGTTTACGACCACGTTTAAACTGCCCCCGCAGGAAACCCATTACGCTCTGAAAATCCTGCAACACGAGGGGTTTATCGACCTGAGCGAAGCTTATTTTCACCCATCAAAACTGGTTTTTGCGGTCGAGAACCGGCAGTTATACGAGTTTCAGGTCATGAATCCGAACGTAGATTCGTTCATCAAGCTGTTGCTGCGGATGTACGGTGGCGAAATGTTTACGGACTTCACGACCATTTCGGAAGCGGCACTGGCGCGGGCGTACCACATCGACCAGTCCGAAATCACGGCCATGCTCGACCATCTGCACGAACGGACAATTATTATCTACGATAAACAGAAAGAAAAGCCCCAGCTTACCTTTTTGACCCCCCGCATCCACGCCGATCAGTTGCCGCTTAATTTCTACGAACTGGAGCAGACCAAACAGCGGGCGTTGGCAAAAGTTCGGGCGGCCCTGCATTACGCGCAGCATACGGTTCAGTGCCGGACGCGGCTGATTCAGGCCTATTTCGGCGAAGAACCGGACCGCGCCTGTGGCATCTGCGACAATTGCCTGAAGCAGAAAAAAACGCAGGAATCGGTATTGTCGGCCGTTCGGGAGCAGGTGCGGGAATACGTTGCCATTGCCAACGGACCCGGTGTGTCGCCCCGCCAACTGGCCGATTATTTCAAAACCGCCGAAGCCGAAACGCTGGCGCAGACCGTAAAGCAGATGCTGGCCGAAGAAGAAATACGCTACACCAAAGGTGGCAACCTCACGCTGAACGGTTGAGATAAAGCAGACATTTCATAAATTTAAAAGGTGAAATTCAGGGAGATTATCAGATTAATCGAAAACGACGGTTGGGTGCAAGTTACTCAGGTCGGTAGCCACCGGCAATATAAGCATGCGATCAAAACCGGACGGGTTACTATCGCGGGAAAACCGAGTGATGAAGTTCACCCCAAAACACAAAAATCAATTCTTAAACAGGCTGGATTGCTTTAGTTATGGAACAATACTTGGTTGTCGTTGAAAATGGAGCGCACAACTATTCGGCGTATTCGCCCGATGTGCAAGGTTGCGTCGCTTCGGGTGATACGGTCGAAGAGACGATAAAGAACATGAAAGAAGCGTTGACGCTCCATCTGGAAGGAATGACCGAGGATGGGGATGAACTGCCTCAACCCCAAGGGCTACTATTTTACCTGACTCAAAGCGATCCCATTGCCGAGCCTGAGGATTTACTCACGTATATAGAAATCAGGCAACCCACGGCCGCCTGAACAGTTTTCTAAATACCCCACCGCTTTACCAATCACCCCAACATTTCCCGTTTGGCCCAAATGGGTGCTGTTTGTCCCTGCGATTTGTCCTGCGCCGAATCAGTCCCATACCTTTGACGTATCGAACGGCAACCCCGCTGTACGCCATACACGTCTAAAAATTATGAAAACGCTATTAACCGCCCTCGCCCTCACTTTATTCTCGTTGGCAAGCGTAAATACGTCGTTCGGACAGGACAAAACGTACAAACTAACCGTGTTTATTCCCGATATCGCCAACCGTACCGGTAAACTATACGTGGGATTAGCCAATAGTGAGGCCACATTCGCCGGTGCCTCATGGAAAACACTCTCTGCGGACGTGTCGGCGAAGGGTGAAACGACCATCGAATTTGTGGATGTCCCCGCCGGAACGTATGCCGTGCGCGTGTATCAGGACATTAACGGAAACGGGAAACTGGACCGCGAAGGAATGATGCCGAGTGAACCGTTTGGCTTCTCGAAAATTGTGATGCTGATGGCCCCGCCCATGTACGAAGACGCTTCCTTCACCCTGGCAGAAGATACCCGGATGAAGGTTACGATGATGAATCAGTTGTAGTACTGAAGTGGGTCAGAATCTATTGTTTTAAAAACGGAAGTGTAGTTTTTGTCATCCTGACGCAGGAAGGATCTTAGAGAATTGACCGCTAAGATCCTTCCTGCGTCATGATGACAAAAAGTTGCCAGTTTGGATGGTAAGTGAAAATTATAAGTGGCCTCACTGTTTGATATGGGTTGCTTCAGTTACCAACAACAAAGCCCTCACTCCTCCCCCACCCGGAAGAATTTCACGTCGGCTTTTACGTGTCGCAGCAACTGTTCGGTGCGTTCCGGGCGGGCGTCGGTGATGAACAACTGACCGAAAACGCCCTCGTCCATCAGTTGAATGAGCTTACTGATGCGCCGGTCGTCTAACTTATCGAAAATATCGTCTAAGAGCAGAATTGGTTTTACATTCTTTCCGGCGTTGAGCTGCTCGAACTGCGCTAATTTCAGGGCCACTACAAACGTCTTCTGCTGCCCCTGCGAACCAAATTTTTTTAGGGCCATGTTATTAATCTCAAAGATGTAATCGTCTTTATGAATGCCCATTGTGGTGCGCTGAAGCTGAATGTCGCGGCTGCGGCTGCGCCGGAAATCCTTACCAAACTCGTCGCTGCTCACTTCCGATTCATAAACGATGTCGACTGTTTCGCGGGCGTCGCTTAGGTAATCATAGTGCCGCTGAAACACGGGCAGGAACTCATTGACAAACTGTTTCCGGCGCAGGTGAATGCGGTCGGCTAAGGTGAGCAGTGGCTCATTGTACGTTTCCAGCAGTTCTTCGTCCAGCGTGTTGCGTTCGGCAAATAGTTTCAGCAGGCTGTTGCGTTGCTTCAGAATCTGGTTGTACAACAGGTAATCGCGCAGGTAATCGGCATCCCACTGCGACAGTACCCCGTCGAAAAAGTGCCGACGGTCTTCGCTGTGCTCGCGTACGAGGTCGGTGTCATTGGGAGCCATCAGCACCACCGGAAACCGGCCGATGTGGTCGCTGAATCGCTCGTAGGGCTTTTTGTCGGTCAGGAGGTGTTTCCGTTGCCCGCGTTGCAGGCTGATGGTAATCTGAGTAGCCCGTTCGTCTTTCAGGAAGATACCGTCGATGATGAAATAGTCGGCATCGAAGGCGATGCTCAGCGCGTCCTGATTCTGAAAAGCACTCTTGCTCAGCGAGAGAAAGTAAATGGCATCCAGCAAATTCGTTTTTCCGCTCCCGTTCCGCCCAACGACTACGTTTACCTGCCGCCCGAACAGAAATGACCCATCGTCGTAGTTCTTAAAATTGGTCAGGCTCAGTTTTTCCAGATGCATGCAGATGAGATTCGCGGGAGATTGGCTATTTTTGCCCCATTGTGGCCGCGTAAACGCGACTGACCGTCAGCTATTGGCAACAAAGATACAGACGGTTTGTTCATCCGTTGACCACCGTCGGCGAACGCGTCCCGACTGACTCTGAACACTCATACAATGGCAAGCGTCAAAGAAAAAACTAAAGGGGTTGCAACCCCTCCCCCGGTTAAGGCACAGTATTCCAAAGAGCAGTACCTGTTCTGGTACGAGTCGATGCAGTTGCAGCGGAAGTTTGAAGAAAAGGCCGGCCAACTCTACGGACAGCAGAAGATCCGGGGTTTCTGTCACCTGTACATCGGTCAGGAAGCAGGTTCGTCGGGTGCCTGCTCGGCCCTGACCAAAGACGATAAGTGGATCACGGCCTACCGCGACCACGGCTTTCCGCTCGCCCTCGGTACCAGCCCCAATGCGGTTATGGCCGAGTTATACGCCAAACAAACCGGTGCATCGAAAGGTAAAGGCGGGTCGATGCACATCTTCGACAAGTCGGTGAATTTCGTCGGTGGTCATGGCATTGTGGGGGCGCAGGTGCCGATGGGCGCGGGCATCGCCTTCGCCGAGAAGTATAACAAGACCAGTAACCTCTGCATTACCTTTATGGGCGATGGCGCAGTGCGACAGGGTGCGCTGCACGAGGCTTTTAACATGGCGATGCTCTGGAAACTGCCGGTCATTTTTGTGGTCGAGAACAACGGCTACGCCATGGGAACCTCGGTTGCCCGCACCTCGAACGTAACCGAACTCTATACCATCGGCGAATCGTACGATATGCCATCGGAGCCGGTCGATGCGATGGATGTCGAAGCCGTTCACGAAGCCGTTGGCCGCGCGGCTGCCCGTGCCCGTGCCGGTGAAGGCCCAACCTTTCTGGAGTTTCGGACGTATCGTTACCGGGGACACTCCATGTCGGACCCGCAGAAATACCGCTCCAAAGACGAAGTAGAACAATACAAACAGCGCGACCCCATCGAACACGTCAAAAGCCGGATACTGGAGCAGAACATCGCCACAGAAGAGGAGTTGGCGGCTATTGATCAGAAAATCAAAGGTCAGATTGACGAAGCCGTGAAGTTTGCTGAGGATTCGCCATATCCCCCGGCCGAAGAAGCGTACAAGGACGTATACATGCAGGCTGACTATCCGTTCCTGATGGAGTAGAAGAACGTCATGTGGTGTCGGGTTTGATAACCCGACACCATATTGCTTTAAAACCGACTGGCCCCCGCTGGTCGGTTTTTTGATTTTACGGTATAACAAGCAATCAACAGGTTACGTTATACCGTAATTAATTGACTGCGCGTATGAATGAATTTGAATTGGTTGTACTGACTGAAGACATTGCCAACAGACGGCTAAAGATTGGTGACGTAGGTACGATAACGACCGTACTGTGCGAGGGAAAAGCATACGAAGTAGAGTTTGTCACGTATACCGGCGAAACACTGGCGATTGAGACATTATTACCGCACCAGATTCGGTCGTTACGGTCGTCGGAAGTGATGACCGCCCGTGATACGGCTGCAACTATCTAAAGTTTCGGGGGTTAGCCGTTGATGCAAACCAGAATATCACTAATTTTGCGGTTCAAATTGCAAGACGAATGAGCAAAAAGAGAGCGGGCTTAGAGATTCTGGAAGACCCCGATGCATTAGCCGGCCGTTTAGAACAGGCCGAAGATTTATTTGAAACCTACCAAAAACCCATTTTGGGGGTTGTTGGGGTCATATTGCTTCTGATCGTTGGCTTTTTTGGCTATCGGTATTACCAGGGAACGCAGGACGAAGCGGCACAGACCGAGATGTTTCCGTCCGTGTTTCAACTGGAGGCTGATTCGCTTAAGAAAGCCCTCAACGGCGACGGAGCAAACCCCGGCTTGGTGCGGGTGGCTGATGATTACGGTTCTACGAAGGCCGGTAAATTGGCTAACTTCTATGCTGGTCTCGGTTTATTGAAGCAGGGCAAGTATGACGATGCCGTCGAGCATTTGAAGAACTTCAGTTCGTCCGATCTGCTGGTTCAGGCCCGTGCCTACGCCCTGATCGGCGATGCGTATATGGAGAAAAAGAGCTACAGTGATGCGGCTGATTACTACCAGAAAGCCGCTGATTATAACCCGAATAAGTACTTCACCCCCTCGTACCTGATGAAGCTGGCGGTGGCGCAGGAGAACGCGAAGGATAATGCTAAAGCGGTTGATGCGTACAGTCAGATCATGGAGAAGTACCCGGAGTCGGCCGAAGCACCAAACGCGAAGAAATACAAAGCATTGCTCGACGCTGAGGCAGGCGAGTAAATGATGATTTACCTTTGAAACAGGCCCGGTTCTGCAAAGAAGCCGGGCTTTTTTTATCAGCAATGGCACCGCATGGCAGCGGCCATCACTTATGAAGACAGTCATTATTAAATACAACGCCGGCAATGTACAATCGGTTATGTACGCGCTGGACCGGCTGGGTGCCAGTTATCTGCTTACCGACGATGAAGCCGAGATTCGTTCGGCCGATAAAGTGATTTTCCCTGGTGTAGGCGAGGCCAGTACCACCATGGCCTACCTGCGTTACCGGGGTTTGGATAAAATCATCCCAACGCTCACGCAACCCGTATTGGGCACCTGTGTCGGTATGCAGCTCATGTGTCGCCATTCCGAAGAAAACGACACGACTTGTATGGGTATTTTCGACATCGACATCCGGCGGTTTCCGGCCAGTCTCGCTCCCAACGGAACGAACCTGAAAGTGCCACACACCGGTTGGAACAGTCTCACGGATCTGCGCGGGCCGCTAACTGCCGATATTCCCGACGAAGCGTACGTTTATTTTGTGCACAGCTACGCGGCTGATGTCTGCGCGTATACCACAGCGGTCTGCACCTATGGACACCCGTTCAGCGCGATGCTGCACAAGGATAACTTCTACGCAGCCCAATTTCACGCTGAAATCAGTGGTAATATCGGCCAACAGGTGCTGGAGAACTTTCTGACGTTGTAACTACCGGTCCAAAGACAAGCGGAAAATACGGTATAAAAAAGCCCCGACGGATAACCGTCGGGGTTTCGTACTTACTACCAATGCTAATTACTTCAGCGTTGCAACGGCTGTTTTAATACGTTCGACGGCTTCGATCAGGGCTTCGTCGGCCGCTGCGGTGGAGATGCGGATGCAATTGGGAGCACCAAAACCCGAACCGGCCACCGTAGCGACATAGGCACTGTTCAGAATCCAGCCCGAAAAATCGTCGGAGTCGTTGATTTGCGTCGTACCGTCCGATTTGCCGTAGTAGTAGCTCACGTCGGGGAAAGCATAAAATGCCCCTTCCGGCACATTCACTTTGAAGCCTGGAATAGCCTTGAGTAAGCCAACCACCAAGTCCCGGCGACGGGCGTAGGCTTTCGCCATCTCGTGCGTGGGGGCCATGTCGCCGGTCAGGGCAGCAAGCGTCGCCCGCTGCGCAATCGAACTGGACCCCGACGTTACCTGACCCTGTAGTTTCTCAACGCCCTCGGCAATCCATTTGGCCGCACCGATGTAGCCAATCCGCCAGCCGGTCATCGCAAAGCCTTTAGCCACACCGTTCACCGTAATCACGCGCTCGGCAATCTCCGGGATGGAACCCATGCTAAAATTACCCTTGCCCGTAAAATTGATGTGTTCGTAGATCTCGTCGGCCAGCACATACACGTTCTCGTGCCGCTTCACCACCTCGGCAATGGCGCGTAATTCATCCTCCGAATACACCGAACCGGTCGGGTTGTTCGGCGAGGCATACATAACAATTTTGGTCCGGTCGGTGATGGCTTCCTCGAACTGCTCCGGCGTCACTTTGAAATCATTCTCGAATTTACCTTCGACCACAACCGTATGTCCCTCGGCTAATTTCACCATTTCGGAGTAGCTGACCCAGTACGGCGAGAAAATGATAACCTCATCGCCGGGATTAACCAGCACCTGAATCACGTTAGCCAGCGAGTGTTTGGCCCCGGTTGAGACGACTACGTTTTCAGCCTTCCAGTTCAGGCCGTTTTCGCGGTTAAATTTATCGGCAATTGCCTTGCGCAGATCGGCATAACCTGCTACGGGCGAATAGCCGTGATAGCCTTCGTCGATGGCCTGTTTTGCGGCTTCGCAGATGTGTTTGGGCGTTTTGAAATCGGGTTCACCAACGCTCAGGCTGATGACTTTATGCCCTTGTGCGGCCAGTTCGCGGGCTTTTTTGGTCATGGCCAGCGTGGATGACTCTTCCAGCGCATTGATGCGGTCCGCCAGTAGACCGGTGGTTGCGGCAAGTACAGACATGGGTACGGCTGTTTTATGATATTGTTAAAAATTCAGCCACAAAGGTACTAATCCACAATCAGATGGGGGTAATTGGTTGAAAATTAAAAATGGGGTGAAGCAGCGTACGTCTGTACGTCACCCTCATCCGCCAATTTGCCAAGAAGCTGTTCGTTAGTTTGCCGGAGCACCGGATGGAGAAAATCCGGGGCAATCTCACAGAGTGGAACAAGCGTAAAGCGTCGTTCGTGGAGTAAAGGGTGGGGTAAGGTCAGTGTTTCAGACTGGAGAATAAACTGACCGTAATACAGCAGGTCAATGTCGATGATGCGCGATCCCCACTTTTCGAGTCGAACACGGCCAAGTTGCTGTTCAATGGCCTGCGTTTGGGTCAACATCATTTTGGGCGTCAGGTCCGTACTAAGTTGCAGCACCTGATTCAGGTACGAGGGTTGATCGGTAACGCCCCACGGTGCCGTTTCGTAAAGGGCCGATTGGCACACGATTGGCCCCACTCGTTCAAAAAGTAGCATTCGGGCCTCAGCAAACGTTTGCAACCGGTCACCAAGGTTCGCGCCGAGCAGGATATAGAGGTCGTTGGTCATCTACGCGTACACGGGTTCTTTCCGGCCAAACAGTTGCCAGACAGCAAAAAGGGCCGCTATCATGGCACAAATAATGGCTGCCACCGGAACGTATCCCGCCCATTCCTGTTCGACCGAAATCGCAACGTAGGCCCAGGAGAAGACCAGCATGTAAGCGATACTGCGGTGCCGATTAAATAAAATAGCACCGATAACCAGTGACACTACCAGTATACCAATGGCCCAGGTCGCTTCGGAAACACCCGCCAGATCGAAATTAGTCGCTTTCAAATACACGGTGATGTTTAAAATGGTAGCCACTGTAACCCAGCCAAAGTAGATGGCAAACGGCACCCGCGCTACCCACGTTTCCAGTCGCGAAACAGGCCCCTCGGCGATGGGATCATCGGGCAACACCGTTACATCAACCGCCCGCCGACGGGCCAGCAGGCCATCCAGAATCAGCAGATTAGTGAAGAACATCACTAAAATTACCACGACCGCCGTACCAATGCGCTCATTGTTGAACAGCGGACTCCAGATAGCATTGCAGAGGGTGTTCATCACGACTAACCAGCCCACCGCCCGTAAGCGTACGTTGTGGCGCTGCGCCGGTAACGCCTGATACACCGCAAAGGCGAATAGGCCCAAGAAAATAACCCCCCAAATGGCGAAAGCATACCCCGCCGGTGTAATGAGGGTGTGGTATTTGCCCGATATGTCTTTGTTGGTCAGCCCACCGAACGCACCCGCATTTGACAGGTAATTCATCACGACCATCGAGACGATGCCGAACACAACGGTAACCTGACGGAGTTTATCGCTATTCATAGCACAAAAAAGGGCTTGGTGTCTTTCAACAACCAAGCCCTTTACGGAAGTGTTCGTGTTTCGTGAACGGTGGTGCTAGTTTTGACAAACCCGCCGACACCACCTACACTACAAAATTACAGTTCCAGAATTCTGAACTCGGTCCGGCGGTTGCGCTGATGCTCTTCTTCGGTTTTGGCGTTCTTGACAATTAATACCGTTTCGCCGTAGCCCTTCGCCGTTAACCGGCTGGCGTCGATGCCTTTCGAGGCAATGTACTCCACGGCCGATTTAGCCCGGTTCTGCGACAAGGTCATGTTGTACTTGTCCGGAGCACGAGCATCCGTGTGCGAACTCAGTTCGATTTTCAGCGTCGGGTTGTCTTTCAGAATTGTGACCAACTTGTCGAGTTCATCAGCCGCATCGGGACGGATATTGTACTTGTTCAGGTCATAGTAAATGTTTTCCAGCACGAACGTCCGGTTCAGCGTGGCCTTGTCTAACAGAACGGCCACGTTAAAGGTCGTGTCCGTTTCGGGCTTGGTCAGGAACACTTCGGGTATGCTCTTGCCCTGCATGGAAAACGGCTCCCGGCGCGTCAGATAGCCTTTACGCTCCACCAGAATGGAATAATCTTTGCCTTCTTCGAGCGGGTATTTGCCAAAGGTGCCCGGCTGACCCGTTGTCGCCTGCGCGATGGGATTGCCGGTCGCATTATCCAGAATCTTTACATTGGCCGAATCGATCGGAGTCGTGGGCGCGTCGCTGGTTTGCACGATACCGGCCAGAAAGTACCGCACGACTTTACGGGTTGGGTCTGCTTTCGGTACGTTCGTGGCAATGGTTGGCGTCGTAGTAGAATCGGCTTGCTGGAAGAAATAAATGTCGTCGTCGCCTTTGCCACCCGGCCGGTTCGACGCCAGAAATCCTTTGTTTTTATCCGTAAAAGCCAACCCAAAATCGTCGGAAGGTGAATTAAAGGGTTGCCCCATATTCTCGATACGGATTACCCCGCCCGACCGCGTGGCCACGAACACATCCAACTTGCCCAGACCCGGATGCCCGTCCGACGCGAAGTACAGTTTAGCATCAGCACCCACGTACGGAAACATTTCGTCGCCCGGCGTATTGATGTCGCGGCCCATGTTGACCGGTCGACTGAACCGGCCCGATGCGTCCATGTTGGTCCGGTACAGGTCGATTCCACCCGCCCCACCGGCCCGGTTGGAAGCAAAGTACAGCGTTTTGCCATCGGCCGAAAATGCCGGGGAACCATCCCACGCCAGCGAATCACTGATGGGTAACCGGGCGGGCTGACTCCAGGCATTGTTATCGCCTAACCGACTGATGTACAAGTCAACATCGAGTCCACCTTTGCGCTTGCCATTGTTGCCCCGCGCAAAAATCATGGCCTTGCCATCTTTGGAGAATGCGGGTGTACCCTCGTTCACGTCAGCCTGAAAAACGGACTGACTGAACAGTTCGGGATTGGCTGACGTACCCGTCTCGTCGGGTGTTTGGGAGAGTTTCGTTTTGTACAGGCCCAGCATTTGCTGACCGTTGTTCTTGAACACCCGCTCCTTGCGCGACGCCGTAAAAATCAGTTCTTCGCCCTTCACCACCGGCGCAAATTCGGCACCCGCCGAGTTCAGAGCCATGTTCTTTAGTTGGTAGTCGACCTTCTTTTTAGCAATAGCGTCAATGGCTCGCAGTGTGCCGAGTTCCTGCTGTGCTTTGGCAAGGCTCGTTTTGTTGGCCGGTTTGCTGTCTACGTACTGCTGCAACTGCGTCAGCGCATCGGCGTAGCGGCCCTGGGTTTTGAGGGCGTAGGCGTAATTCAACCGGATATCTGCATCCGCAGCACCGGCGTCAATCGCTTTCTGGTAGAACGGCGCGGCATCGGCAAAACGGTTGGACTGCCGGTACGATTCGGCTTCGTAGTAGTTGAGTTTAGCCGCGTCGATGTTGCCTTTTGCGGCCTTGTCGAACTGTTGAATAGCCAGATTGTACTCACCGGCGTCGTAGTGACGTACCCCTTTTTTGTAGGCCATCATGGCCGAGTTGCAACCCGTAAGCGTGGTGACTAATCCCAGCACCACCAACAACGGGTACGACGTACTGATTTTCATATAGTTAGAATCGTAAATGCGATAGGTCGCACCAAGATAACCAAATCCCGCTATGACCTATTTTTAAACGCCCGAAATTCAATTTTATTGAAGCCTCATCTGTGGCCTGCGAATCCGAAATGTTGACTATTAATGTTGTCAATGCGGCAATCTGGCCCGTATAGCCCCGTACACCCAGGTACCGGCAAGGGCACTCAACAACGTCACTGCCACAACCGAGTAACCCGCCCCGATTTGGGCAAACAGCGGCCCCGGACAGGCTCCGGTAATGGCCCAGCCCAATCCGAAAATCAGCCCGCCGAACACCTGACCTTTGTTGAACGTTTTGGGTTGTACCACGATTGGTTCGCCCCCCACTGTTTTAAGGTTGAAACGTCGGATGAGTTGCAGTGAAATCATGCCCACAACCACTGCCGTGCCGATAACGCCGTACATGTGGAACGACTGTAGCCGGAACATCTCCTGAATCCGAAACCACGAAATTACTTCGGCTTTCACGAATACGATACCAAAAAATACACCCACGAGTGCATATTTCCAGTTGGCCCAAAAGCCGGTTTGGGCCGGGGCTTCGCTGCGGGTTGCGATTTGAAATTCTTCTGCCAGCATAATCAGAACAGGTTAAACAGGAATGGAAAGATCACCTGCGTCATCAAAAAGCCACCAGCCATAAAACTGATCGTCGCCACCAACGACGGCCATTGGAGGTTAGACAAACCCATAATGGCGTGACCTGAGGTACAGCCTCCGGCGTAGCGCGTACCAAAGCCAACCATAAAACCGCCAATAACGAAGAAAATTAATCCTTTGGCCGTGAACAGATTTGCCCAGCTAAACAGGTCGGCGGGCATCAGGCCGCTCGTGAAATCGTGGATGCCGAGTGCCCGTAAATCGTGGATCGTAGCCGGGTTGATATTAATCGCGTTCGGGTTGGACAGCAGTGCTCCGCCGATGTAGCCGCCAATCACGACCCCACCCACAAACCATAGATTCCAGGCTTCTTTTTTCCAGTCGTACCGGAAGAAATCAATATCCATCGGGACGCAGGCCGCGCAAATGTGCCGTAACGACGATGAAATCCCGAATGCCTTATTGCCCAACAATAGCAGCGTCGGCACGGTCAGGCCAATGAGTATACCGGCCACGTACCAGGGCCAGGGTTGACGAATGAAATCGAGCATGATTAATTGGCGAATCGGTGAATTAGTGAATGACGGCGTCGGCGGTGATGGCTACCTGATTGGTTGCTTTGATAGCGGCAAGGCCACCTTCCACGTTTATGAGGTTATCGAAACCACGCGCTTTCAGAATGGACGCGGCCACCATCGAACGGTACCCTCCGGCACAATGCACGTAGAACGGCTCGGTCCGGCTTAGTTGAGCCATGTTGTCGTTGAGCGTATCGAGCGGCAGGTTTTCGGCATCAGCTACGTGTTCAGCGATAAACTCGGCTTCTTTCCGTACGTCGATTATCCGCTCATCGTTGCGGCTTGCGTGTTGTGCGGCAAACTGTTCCGCCGAAACCGATTCGATGGTATCGACTTTTTTACCCGCCTGTTGCCAGGCCGAAAAACCTCCGTCGAGGTAGCCAACACAGGTATCGTACCCGACGCGGGCGAGTCTGAGAACGGTTTCGGCTTCCTGCCCAACGTCCGTGACGAGCGCGATGGGTTGTTTCAGGTCGGGAATCAGCGCACCGACCCAGGGCGCAAATTGACCGTTTAGGCCGATGTTGATCGAATTGGGAATAAAGCCCCGACTGAATTCCTGCCCATCCCGAACGTCTAAAACCAACGCGCCGGTCTCGTTCACGGCCGTCTCGAACGCATCGGGCAACAGGGCGTGTTGTCCCCGGTTCATGACGGTGTCGATGGATTCGTAACCTTCCTTGTTCAGCCGGGCATTTTGGGCGAAGTAAGCAGGTGCTTTCGTCAGTCCGTCCAGCACCTCATTCACAAACTGGGCCTTCGACTGTGCCCGGAGCGCATAGTTGAACCGCTTTTGGTTGCCAAGCGTATCAGTCGTTTCCTTGCTCATATTCTTGCCACAGGCCGACCCCGCTCCGTGCGCCGGATAAACAATTACATCATCGGCCAGCGGCATAATTTTGGTGTGCAGACTGTCGTATAACATACCGGCGAGGTCGCGTTCGGTCAGGTCACCTTTAATGGCTAAATCCGGCCGACCGACATCACCAATGAACAGAGTGTCGCCGGTGAATAGGGCGCGGTCCTTCCCGGTTTCGTCGGTGAGCAGATACGTAGTCGATTCGGGGGTATGGCCCGGCGTGTGCAGTGCCCGGATGGTAATTTCGCCCAGCTTGAACACTTCCCCGTCCTTAGCGTGATACACCGGGTAATCGGTGTGGGCATTTGGCCCGTAGACAATCATAGCCCCGGTTTTACGGGCAAGGTCGATGTGTCCAGACACGAAATCAGCGTGAAAGTGCGTCTCGAACACGTATTTGATGGTCACGCCCGCCCCTTCGGCCTTGCGGATGTAAGGCGATGTTTCGCGGAGCGGGTCAATGATGGCTGCTTCGCCGTTGCTTTCGATATAATACGCTCCCTGCGATAGGCAGCCGGTATAAAGTTGTTCGATTTTCATAGTTGTATTCTGCAGGAGGTATTACCCTAAAATTTCCCGTGCAATCATGTAAAAGGCCACCGTCAGCACGAACCAGCCGAAACTGCGCTTGAGTTTGGCCGGTGGCACAAACCGGGCCAGATACAGCCCCAGGAAAATGCCTGCAACTGATAGCCCCGTGAACGGCAACAGAAAATCCCAGTTTAATTCCGCGTGGTGAATGTCGCCCAGGAACCCTACAAATGAATTCACGGCGATAATCAGCACCGACGTGGCCACCGCCCGGTGAATGGGTAAACCCGCCAGCAGTACCAGCATCGGTACAATCAGAAACCCGCCCCCCGCGCCAATAGTGCCCGTAAGTAGTCCCACGGCCAGCCCGTCGAGGGCTAAACCACCATAACGGGGATGGCCGTCGCGGGCGGGTCCCTGCTCCGGGCGGTCTTTGCGGATCATGGCGCGGGACGCCATCAGCATCACAAAGGCGAAAAAGTACAGAATGGCCTTGCTCTTTGGCAACACAAAGGCGTCGTACTGAAACAGTGGATCGGGGATGAGCGGCAGCAGAAACCGACGACTCAAATAGACCGATACAAACGACGGCAGCGCAAAGGCCAGCGTTACGGGCAAATCGATCCGGCGTTTCCAGACGTGATTGACCGAACCAACCAGCGATGTGGCCCCCACCACAAACAGCGAATAGGTCGTTGCCAGGACCGGCGCAATGCCGAATACATACACGAAAATGGGTACGGTCAGGATAGAGCCACCACCCCCGGCCAGCCCAATGACAACGCCTACCAAAATAGCGGTTGTGTAGCCAAATATTTCTGTTGCTGTCATGTACGAACGTAACCCACGGCTCAATCAGGTGGCCCGGAGCGGCTATACTAATTTACGAAGCCGCCGGGTGCTGATGCCAAAGGGTAAATATAGCGGACAGGTACCAATGAGGGCTGTTATCAGCAGAACAAGGGCTACAATGCTCAGCCCGATAGCCCATACGACCGACTGATTTCTGACGTAAAGAGCCGTAGCGGTCAGCCCAATGCTTAACCCGATGCGGATGATCCGGTCGGTTTGGCCGACGTTTTTAGGGAGCAGATTCATGGCGATGATTTGTTTGGTGAACTGTCCCACAAAAGTAGACAGCGCATCATCGCCCGTCAGTGACGTGGGTCACGCAGCAGAATCGGGTGCGTTAACCAGACTGATTTTATTTCTGGACAGATTCACCCGGCCCAGCCGCTCCAACTGCTTCAACAGGCGTGAAATTACTTCGCGGGAGGTGTTCAGGTCGCGGGCAATGTCTTCGTGGGTAATGTACAAATGTCGTCCGCCCGTTTGCTGCGATTTTTGGGTGAGGTAGGTAAGCAGCCGTTCGTCCAATTGCCGGAACGCCACCGAATCGAGTGTTTGCAGCAAATTATCAAAGCGTTTCTGATACGTCTGAAACACAAACGCGCGCCAGGTGGCATAGCGGCTCATCCAGTCGTCGGCCCAGGCGACGGGAATCATCAGCACCTGCGCTCTTTCCTCCACTACGGCCAGGATCGGGCTGTTTTCGCCGTTGAGCAAACTGCTGAGCGACAGGGCGCACGAATCGGCTGGGTTCAGGTAATAGAGCAGTAACTCACCGGCATCGTCGGCCGGGCGCATGATCTTGATGCTGCCTTCCAGCACAATCGGCACATAGTGAATGGGTTGGCCGGGTTGCATCAGTACCTCACCCGCATCGACGGTGAGTATCCGGGCTATCTGCTCCAGTTCGGCCAGCAGGGCGGTTTCAAACGGATACGTCAGGCGGGAGGTAAGGATTGACATGTATACTTGTTTAAGTCGTAACAAAAAACGGCCCCCGACAAGTTGCCGGGGGCCGTTGCGCAGGTGTGTCAAGTCACAGAAAACTATTCCTCATCCTGATTATTGAGGTGGCTGTGGCGACGGCTGTACAAAAAGTAAACGATCACCCCAAGCGTACACCAGATCAGGAACGTGATTTTGGTGGTATCACGCAGGTTGTACATCAGGTACAGGTTGGCCACAATACCCAGCGTTGCGACAACAGGCAGGGCGGGTGCCCGGTACGGACGTTCGAGGTTTGGCTCCCGAACGCGCAACAGCCATACGGCTCCGCAAATCATGGCGAAGGCCAGCAGCGTTCCCGACGAACACAGTTCCGATACCTTATCAATGGGCGTCAGAGCCGCTACCGTCGAAACAATGGCCCCGACCAAGATCGTACTCTTCCAGGGTGTTTTAAACGTCGGGTGAATCGACGCGAACATATTCTTTGGGAGTAGTCCGTCCTTTGCCATACCGAGGAAAATCCGGGTTTGACCAAGCATCATCACCAGCATCACAGAGGTTAGCCCGGCAATGGCGGCAATCGTAATCAGATACACCGCCCAGGTCAGTCCCGGAATATCGGCAAATGCCTGTGCGACGGGTGCTTTCAGGTCCAGCGCATCGTATTTGACCATACCTGTCAATACCAGTGATACCAGAATGTACAGTACGGTGCAGATAATAAGCGACGCAATGATGGCGAAGGGAACGTCTTTCTTGGGGTTGATGGCTTCCCCGGCCTGTGTCGAAACGGCGTCGAAACCGATGTAAGCAAAGAAAACGATACCAGCCGCCGTTACAATCCCGTTGAATCCGTAGTGCTGCTGACCCGTTGCATCGGTCACCGGAGCCGGAATAAAGGGGGTCCAGTTAGCCACGTCTACGTAGAACGAACCGGCAATAATCACGAAAATAACTGTGGCCACTTTCAGGATTACAATGGCGTTGTTCGTGCTGGCGGCTTCTTTAATACCCTTCACGAGTACGTACGTTACGCACCACACGATCAGAAACGCGGGCAGGTTTACCGCAAAAGCGAAATCGGGGATAGCCTCACCAGCCTCTCGCAATTTTGCCGCTTTTTCCTGCGCCGTAATGGGGTCGTTCATCAGCCAGATGGGTGGATTGATACCGAGCAAGTGCAGTAGTTTTTCGAAATACCCCGACCAGCTTACGGCTACCGTTGTGGCGCCCATCATGTATTCCAGAATCAGGTTCCAGCCGATCAGCCAGGCAAAAATCTCACCGACGGTACCGTACGAGTAGGCATACGCCGACCCTTCGACGGGCAGGATGGAGGCAAACTCGGCGTAGCACAGGGCCGCAAACGCACAGGCTACCCCCGCCATCACGAACGCCAGCGCCAGTGCGGGACCGGCCCATTCGTTGGCCGCTATACCGGTGAGTACGAAAACGCCCCCGCCGATTACGGCCCCAATGCCAAGCGATGTCAGCGACCAGCGGGTAAGGACTCGTTTCAGTTCACTCTTTTTCATGTCGGCTTCATAAGCCGCCAAAGGCTTTTTCCGCCAAATGCTCGTGGTATCTCTTGTCTTTACCTGTGTTTCCATATCGGGAAATAGGGTTTGGTTATTTAGTCGTTTAGAAGAATTTTATTCTGATTTTATGCAGTAAATATACTGATGATTTTTAGTAAGCACGTAGTATGGCCAACTTTACACCTTTCCTGTGTTCCGGCTAACGGTGCTACCTGCGACGACCGGGTGGTCCCTTCTGAATTAATAAGGCGCGTAATTCATCGAAGCCAAGGGCCGAACCGTTACTTCCGGCAATCAACGACCTAATATCATTATCGTCAGTCAGCACCAGATAGGACCGTTGGGCTAATTCATAAAGTGCCAAATCCGTGAGACCATATTTCAGGAACCGGTCCGAATAACGGCTGAGTAACGGACTACTCGGTACCGTTACTTCATCAAAATCAGCAGAATCAACCGCGAGTTGCCGGAGCACACTATCGAAGCGTCCACTTTTCCGGTCAATCAGATTTACGGTTTCTGTCAACACGTTTGGAGTCGTCGCTACCGTCTTAAACAAAGCGATAAACTGAATAAGTAGGTTGTAATCCTCGATGCTGTAGCGACTCAACCGTTTGGTAAACGTGGGAATCAGGTTGGGGTCAGACCGCCCGGTACAGTAGAGAAGCATCAGATTGGTATCCAACAGAATTCCCTTGTAACGGCTTAACTGCTGTGTTACAGTCATCGAAGTATCTCGCCCGCTCCACCGGCTACCATGTACGTAACTTCACCAGTTTCGACATCAATACTGAATGTTTTCCACTTTTGACTTGGTATCATACTGGCAAGGCTGCCGGTATCTGAACTACGAACCGCAAAGCTAACCGTGATTAACCATTGTTTCCGCTGGCTGTCTATGGCATACTCTTCGACCTGCACGTCGTTCAGCGGTCCGTATATATCATCTAAGGATTTTTGGGCAATAGCGATAGCGTCTTTTACCGTAATCATCTCAGTGAAAAATTTCAGGTGAACAGACAAAACGTCTGAACGACTGAACTAAAAAAGCCAGTCGTTCAGACGTTTCCCTGACCTTATCCCTGCGAGGGCTTAATCAGGGGCGTCTTGGTTTTCTTTTCCTTCTTGGTCACCAGCTCGTCGGGCGTGCTGGCCACGTTATCAGTAAAGTCGGTTGGAACGGCTTCGTAGCCAGTCTTCTTTTCGGCAGCTACCGGCGTTACTACTTCGCTGTCAACCTCGCGGCTCAGTGAATCGACCACAATCGGCGTGGCGACGAACAGCGATGAGTACGTACCGACAATTACGCCGATCAGCATCGCGAACGAGAATCCCCGGATGGTTTCACCCCCGAACAGGAACAGCACCAACAGTACCATCATCGTCGACAGACCCGTTATGGCCGTACGGCTCAGGGTAGCGTTCAGAGCGTTGTTGATGATCGTTGGAATATCTTCTTTCTTGCCCTTGTTCTCGGCCAGATACTCCCGCACCCGGTCAAACACCACAACGGTATCGTTCATCGAGTAACCCATAATCGTCAGCAGCGCACCCACAAACGCCTGATCGATGTCGAGCGAGAAGGGGAGGATGCCGTTGAAAATCGAGAAGATAGCCAGAATCACCAACACATCGTGGAACAGAGCAACGACGGCACCATAACCGAAGGCCAGCTTCTTGAACCGGATCAGGATGTAAGCAAATACGACAGCAATGGCCAGCAGAATCGACCACATCGCCGAAATCAGGATGTCATAGGCAATCGTCGGTCCAACCTTCTGTGAGCTTTCGATAGACGCTTTGTTGTTCGGAATCTTCGCCAGCCCTTTCAGAATCGTGGCTTCTACCTGCCGGTCGGCTTCGGGGCTGTTGTTGTCGATCTGATAACCGGTGGTCATCTTCACTTGCTGCGCGCCCGTAATACCGGCACCGCCGTAGGTTTTCACTTCCGGCGCAGCACCCAGCACACTCGCCAGCGAGGTACGCACTTCATCCGTGCTTACTGTTTTTTCGAAACGAACCACGTAGGAGCGGCCCCCTTTGAAATCGACACCCAGACCGAAGCCTTTGAAGATGATCGAGACGATACCCAGGCCGATGATTACCGACGAAACGGTGTAGTACAGTTTCCGGCGCGAGACGAAATCGAAGTTCGAGTCTTTAAACAGGTTTTTTGCCCACGAAGACGAGAAACTGAGCGTTCCCCCGCGTTCTACGTAAGCTTCGATCATGATGCGGGTGATGAACAGAGCCGCAAACAATGACGTCAGGATACCGATAACCAGCGTCGTGGCAAAGCCCTTGATCAGACCCGTACCGAACAAAAACAGGATGATACCCGTCAGGAAGGTCGTTACGTTCGAGTCCAGAATGGACGACAGCGCGTTTTTGAAACCGTCGGTAATGGCTACTTTCAGGCCCTTGCCCAATGCCAGTTCTTCTTTGATCCGTTCGTAAATCAACACGTTGGCATCCACCGACATACCGATGGTCAGCACGATACCGGCAATACCCGGCATGGTTAGTACCGTACCCGGCACGGCGGCCATCACGCCCAGCAGAAAGAACAGGTTAACAAACAGCGTAACGTCAGCAATCAGACCCGCTTTGTTGTAATAAGCGGCCACGAACACCAGAACGATCAGCAGACCCACCAGTGACGAGATGATACCAGCCGAAATCGCTTCCGAACCCAGCGTCGCACCCACTACACTTTCTTCGACAATATTGGTCGGAGCGGGCAGTTTACCGGCCTTCAGCACGTTCGACATATCGCGGGTATCCTCAACGGTAAAGCTACCGGTGATGCTCGAGCTACCGTTCGGGATCTCGTTTTGTACGTTTGGAGCCGTGTACACTAAGTTATCGAGCAAAATGGCGACCGGACGGTTGATGTTGGCCGCCGTCAGTGCCCGCCATTTTTTTGCGCCCTCCGGGTTCATGCGCATCGTCACTTCCGGCCGACCCCGATCATCGAAATCGTTGGCGGCATCGGTAATCACGCCACCTTCGAGCGGAGCCACGCCCATTGGTTTTTTGATGAAGTACAGCGGCAGAATTTCCTTGCCATCCGTGGTGGCCATCGACTTGCGATCCCAGCTAAACTGCATATCGGCCGGAAACATCGCCTGCACTTCGGGATCTCTGAACAGGGCATTGGCGCGGGCGGTGTCTTTCAGGTTAACGCCCAACTGATCCTGCGAAATCGGCAGAAAGATTTGCGTAAGGGCTGCATTTTGGGCCGTAGCCTGCGCCGTGTCTTTCTTGGCCGAATCGCCGGTGGTCGCGGCTTTGGCACCCTGCGCCAATTGGGCTTCTAAGCTCGAAGCCGCTTTTCCCGGTGCTGTTGTCGCTACCGGTGCCGTGGTCTTGGCCGCTTCTTTTTTGGTCGCTTCCTGTTTCAGCAGATACGCGCCGATGCCTTCGATGCCCGGTGCTACTTCGCTCAGTTTGTATACTTCCGTAAATTCCAGCTTGGCCTGTCCGGTCAGCAGCCGACGAATCCGCTCGGGGTTGTCCGCACCTGGTAATTCGATCAGTACCCGGCCCGAACCCGGCAACCGCTGCACGTTGGGATTGGTCACGCCGAATTTATCTACCCGCGCCTGAACAATCTTGAACGCCCGGTCTGTAGCCCCGTTTACTTCGTCGTTCAGCATCTTCTTCACATCGCTGTCCGACGACTGGTAATTGATCTTGCCCCGGTTGGCTGCCGTAGCAAACAGCGAGGCCAGGCGGGTGTCCGGTGCTACGCTCTTGAACTTATCAGTGAACAGGTCCACGAAGCTGGCCTGACTGGTACGCTGTGCGTCGGTGGCTAACTTAACGGCTTCGTTGAATTTAGGGTCACGGGTGTTGCCAGCCAGACCGCGCAGAATTTCGGCGGGGGCTACTTCCAGTACCACGTGCATACCGCCCTGTAAATCAAGGCCAAGGCCCAGCTCGCGCTCGGTTACTTCCTGAAGCGTGTTGCCGAGGTAAACGTTTTCCTTCCACAGCGAGTCAAGGTAATGCTGCTTTTTGGAGAGGTCCACTACGCCCGCTTTATTGGTGGCGTAGGCGGTGGCATCGGCTTTGATGCTGCGGCCCACAAAGGTGAATGACAGGTAATAAATGCTCAGCAGAGCGATTATCCCCGTCAGAATGAGTATTCCGGTTCGGTTTTGCATAAATGTGTTTCGACGCGGCTGTCCGGCATGGCGGTTCCGCAATCAGAAGTAAAGGGAAATAAAAGGAGAAGTAGTCAGTGCGGCCAACTCACCCGTGAAGCCGAAAACAAGCCCTGTACGCCAATCAGGGCGCATTGGTGGCAATGTGATTGCCGAAGACGTGGCGGAAATAGGAGAAAAAGTAATACGGAATGTCAGCGGGCCGGGGGCGGGCGGGCTGTTCGATGCTGATAATGAGTATCGAAGGGGGAGGTAGCAGAAATACCGTTTGCCCAAAATCGAAGGAGGCTGCCGGGGTGACCACTGCTTCGAGCGCCGACGCTTTTACGATCGTCTCTGCCTTTGACTGGGCTTTTTTACCGGTTGCTTTACTGACAGGAACGGCCTGCTTCGTTACTGGCGCGGCTGTGACCCACGACGAGCCGCCCGCTGCCAGAAACAGCAGAATACCCGTCAGAAACAGGCTGAACAAACGCGATATGGGCTTGGGTTGGGTCATTGATGACTAAGCGTAGACAAATTTCGCACCAAATCAGGAGAATGGCAAGTAAAAATAAGACTGTTGGCAAACTCCGGAACTACCTGACCCGGCTCCACCTTTCGGCTGGTCATCATCCGCCGGGGAGAGAACTGACTCGGGTAGACACTTTACGGATTTTCTTTAAATAGTCAAAATTCGGTAGGTTGCAGGCTACGTTACCCATCGAAAAGAGTACCCTTATGAAAAATACAGCATTACTTCTGGCAGTTATAGCGACTTTAACGGCCTTTATCCAGAAGGCCACTCAATCAGGCCCTGCGCTTGCCGACCCGGCTTTCGACCGCTACAAAGGCCATTTTCTGGAAGCTCTCTGGAAACAATATCCCGACTGGGCAACGTCGGCAGGTTACCATCAGTACGATAGCGTGCTGGTCATTCCCGATGCCCGCAGTCGTCAGAATGACCTCGCCTTTGTCAAAAATCAACTTGATTCGCTGAGCCGGTTTGACATCAACCGGTTGTCGGCACTCAATCAAATCGATTATCGGTTGATCCAAAACCAGTTACACGCAACGCGCTGGGAAATCGATACGCTCCGAGCCTACGAATGGAACCCGGCTTCGTACAACGTAACGGGTAGTTTCGCCTTCATATTAAGTGAACCATACGCGCCCTTAGCCACCCGCCTACGGCGTTTCAATCAAAAAATGGCGGCCATCCCGGCGTATTACGAAGCCGTCAGAAAGCAACTACGCAACCCTGTAGTGGAACTAACCAAACTGGCCGCCGATCAGCACACAGGCGGGGTTTCGGTGATAGAAACGGATTTTGCCGATTCATTGAAGCGGTCAACTATTCCGGCCGGGGAGCAACAGCAGATGCTGAGCCGCGCCAAAGCATCGGTTGACGCTATCAAACGTCACGCTGCGTGGCTAAACGCATTGCCGCATCCGAATCCGCGCTCCTTTCGTCTGGGTAAAGCACTCTACGAACGAAAGTTTGCGTACGACATTCAGTCGGCTTACACCGCCGGGCAGATGTATAACTCGGCGCTGGTCCGTAAAAAGTATCTTCATCGCCAGATGGCTCAACTCAGTACGCAACTCTGGCCCCGGTATTTCGGCTCAAAACCGTTACCCGCCGACACGCTCCTCCTGATTCGGCGCCTGATCGACACGTTATCCGTCCAGCACGTGCAACCCGAAGCGTTTCAGACCTCTATTGAACAGCAACTGCCCCAGTTGGTAGCCTTCGTCAACCAGAAAAACTTACTCTACATAGATCCGTCGAAGCCGCTGGTGGTTCGGAAAGAACCCGGCTACATGGCGGGTGTGGCGGGGGCCTCGGTTAGTTCGCCGGGTCCATACGATAAAAACGGCAATACGTATTATAACGTCGGAAGTTTGGCGGGCTGGTCGGCGGAACGGTCCGAAAGCTACCTGCGGGAGTATAACCAGTACATGATGCAGATTCTCAACATCCACGAAGCCATTCCCGGTCATTACACCCAACTCGTGTACGCTAATCAATCGCCGAGTTTAATCAAGTCGGTGCTGAGCAACGGAGCCATGATTGAGGGCTGGGCCGTTTACACCGAACAAATGATGTTGGAAAACGGCTACGGCAATGACCAGCCCGAACTATGGCTGATGTGGTACAAGTGGAATCTGCGCTCGGTTTGCAACACCATCGTGGATTATGGTGTTCACGCCGGTACATTAAGCCGTAACGAGGTGCTTGAACTGCTTACGCGGGAAGCGTTTCAGCAGCAGGCCGAAGCCGATGGCAAATGGAAGCGGGTGAGCGTAACCAGCGTTCAGTTAACGAGCTACTTCACTGGTTTTAAAGAAATCGATGACCTGCACGAAGCCTACAAACGAAAAACGGGTAGTGCGTACCGCCTGAAAACCTTCAACGAAACGTTTCTGAGCTACGGCAATGCTCCGGTGAAGTACATCCGGCAGCTTATGCTAACGAACTAACGCAATTGGTTTCTATGGCATCAATGCCTGAGGAAGAGGCTCTGTCCGGGTCCGGGCGGTTGTTATCAGGCGGCTTTACTTACCTTTAGTCTTATGAATCTGCACGAATTTATTCAACTGGCTCTGGCCGAAGACATTGGCGACGGTGACCACACCTCGTTGGCCACCATTCCGGTCCATGCCGAAAAACGCGCTCACCTGTTGGTGAAAGGCATCGGTATTCTGGCGGGTGTCGAAGTGGCTCAGGCTATTTTTATGGAGGTAGACCCATTGCTACAGGTTGAGGTCCTGTTATCCGACGGAGCCGCTGTCAAACCCGGCGACGTGGTGCTGACCGTGAGTGGAAATGCCCGAAACATCCTGACGGCCGAACGGCTGGTGCTGAACTGTATGCAGCGCATGAGCGGTATTGCCACCCACACCCGGCAACTGGTCGACATCATGGCCGGTACCCGGGCAAAACTATTGGATACGCGCAAAACCACGCCGAACTTCCGCATCTGTGAGAAAATCGCGACGCACATTGGTGGTGCCATAAATCATCGGTTCGGCCTGTACGATCTGATTCTGATCAAAGATAACCACGTCGATTATGCGGGTGGCATCGAAGCGGCCATTACCAAAGCCGTTGCGTATTTGCGGGAAACCGGCAAAAAACTGAACATCGAGATCGAAACCCGTAACCGGGCTGAGGTGGAAGAAGTATTGCGCGTCGGTCAGGTAAAGACGATTCTGTTGGATAATTTCCCGCCCGACGGCATCCGCGATATGGTCCGGCTCATCAACGGGCGGTTCGTTACCGAGGCATCCGGCGGTATCGACGAAACGAATCTCCGCGCTTACGCCGAAACCGGGGTTGACTTTATCTCATCCGGTGCCCTGACCCACCACGTAACGAGTCTGGATTTAAGCCTGAAAGCGTACTAAAACCGGTTTGAAATTGTTACGCAGTTAATCACGAGCCACCAGCCAACGCATGACCATTCCACTTACTATTGCCCAGGAGGCCAAACAGATCGGTTACGTAAGCCGGTCCGTGCCGAAAAACATTGACCTGGCCGCTGAAATCACCCGCATGAAGCGGGAGAAAAATGCCGTGATTCTGGCGCACTATTACGTCGATGGCGACATTCAAGATGTGGCCGATTACATCGGTGACAGCCTCGGTCTCTCGCAACAGGCAGCCGCCACCGACGCCGATATGATTGTTTTCTGTGGCGTCCACTTCATGGGTGAAACGGCCAAGATTCTGTCGCCGTCCAAAAAAGTCATCATCCCTGACCTGAACGCGGGCTGTTCCTTAGCCGATTCGGCACCCGCCGGGCCGTTTGCCGAGTTCAAGGCGCGTTACCCCGATCATATCGTGCTGTCGTATATCAACTGTTCGGCGGAGATCAAGGCGTTGTCGGACATTATTGTGACCTCATCCAATGCGCTGAAGATTGTCGAGAGCCTGCCCAAAGACCAGAAAATCATCTTTGCCCCGGATGCCAACCTCGGCCGCTTTGTGTCGAAAAAGACCGGCCGCGACATGGTGCTGTGGGATGGGGCCTGCATTGTCCACATCGACATTTCGCTGGAAAAACTGACCAACCTGCGGCTGAAATACCCCAACGCCAAATTCATCGCCCACCCCGAATGCCAGGAACACATTCTGAACCTGGCCGACTTTGTGGGATCGACAACGGCCCTGCTGAAATACGTGGTCGACCAGCCGGATACGGAGTTTATTGTCGGTACGGAAGCGGGCATCCTGCACAAGATGCGGCAGGCCGTACCAAACAAGAAAATCATTCCCGCCCCGGCCAGCGAAAATAACACCTGTGCCTGCTCCGAGTGTCCGTACATGAAGATGAACACGATGGACAAGCTCTACAACGCTATGTACTACGAGCAGCCGGAAATTTTTGTACCCGAGGCCATCCGCGTTAAGGCCGAAGCGTCGGTACTCCGAATGCTGGCGATGAGTTGAAACGCTACACTTTACGCTGCTGTCTACGGGTTTTACACCGGGTTTAAGCCCGGTGTTTTCATGTCAAAACCGCTTTTGTTTTCGGCCTAAAAATTTCGTAATTTAGCACGTTATGAATTTCAAACTCACGTCAGAATTTCAACCCACCGGCGACCAGCCTACTGCGATCCAGCAGTTGGTCAAAGGCATCAAAGAGGGCGAACCATCGCAGGTACTACTGGGTGTCACGGGCAGCGGTAAAACCTTCACGGTAGCCAACGTTGTGGCGCAACTCAACCGGCCCACCCTCGTGCTGAGCCACAACAAAACGCTGGCGGCTCAGCTCTACGGCGAATTCAAGCAGTTTTTTCCCGAAAACGCCGTCGAATACTTCGTCTCCTACTACGACTACTACCAGCCGGAGGCTTACATCGCCACCACCAATACATACATCGAGAAAGACTTAGCCATCAATGAAGAGATCGATAAGCTGCGACTGGCAGCAACGTCGGCCCTGATGAGCGGCCGACGCGATGTGATCGTGGTGGCGTCGGTGTCGTGCATCTACGGCATGGGTAACCCCGAAGAGTTCAAGCGCAACGTCGTACACATCGGCGTGGGCGAACGGATGGGGCGGAATCAGTTTCTGCACCAGCTCGTCACGATTCTCTACAGCCGGACCGAGGGCGAATTCCAGCGGGGTAATTTTCGCGTCAAGGGCGATACCGTCGATCTCTTTGTCGCTTACGCCGACTTTGCCTACCGCGTTATCTTCTTCGGCGATGAAATCGAATCCATCACCCGCATCGACCCGTCGTCGGGCAAGAAAATCTCTGATGAACAGTTGGTGACCATCTTCCCGGCTAACCTGTTCGTGACGGGCCGAGATACGCTCAACAACGCCATTCACCAGATTCAGGACGATATGGTGTCGCAGGTGCGCTACTTCGAGTCGGAGTTTCGGGAGAATGAAGCGACCCGGATTCGCGAACGGACCGAGTTCGATATGGAGATGATGCGCGAACTGGGCTACTGCTCCGGCATCGAGAACTATTCGCGCTATTTCGATCAGCGGTTGCCCGGTCAGCGGCCGTTCTGTCTGCTCGATTATTTTCCCGACGATTTTCTCTTGGTGGTGGACGAAAGCCACGTAACCATGTCGCAAATCCGGGCCATGTGGGGGGGCGACCGTTCCCGCAAAACCGCCCTGGTCGATTACGGCTTCCGGCTTCCGTCGGCGATGGATAACCGCCCGCTGACGTTTCAGGAATTTGAAGACCTGGCCGGTCAGACGGTGTACGTATCCGCAACCCCGGCAGACTACGAACTCCGCAAGAGCGACGGCGTTATTGTCGAGCAATTGATTCGCCCAACGGGTCTGCTCGATCCTGAAATTGAGGTGCGCCCCAGTCTGAACCAGATCGACGATTTACTGGAGGAGATCGACAAGCGCATCAAAGTAAACGAGCGGGTTTTGGTGACGACGCTGACCAAGCGAATGGCCGAAGAACTGAGTAAATACCTCGACCGGGTGGGCATCAAAACGCGGTACATTCACTCCGAAGTAAAAACGCTGGACCGGGTCGAAATCCTGCGCGAACTGCGGTTGGGCGTGTTTGATGTGCTGGTTGGCGTAAACCTGCTCCGCGAGGGCCTTGATTTGCCCGAAGTCTCGCTGGTGGCCATCATGGACGCCGATAAGGAGGGGTTTCTGCGCGATATTCGGTCGCTGATTCAGACTATTGGCCGGGCTGCCCGGAACTCGAACGGCAAAGTGCTGATGTACGCCGACCGCATTACCGGCTCGATGGAGAAAGCCATCAGCGAAACTGAACGGCGTCGGGCGGTTCAGATGGAATACAACGAGGAACACGGCATCACGCCAACGACGATTTTGCGGTCGCGCGAGTCGATTATGGGACAAACCAAAGTGGCCGATTCGAAAGCGAAACAGTTCTACGTGGAGCCGGACGAGATTCGGATCGCGGCTGATCCGATTGTGGCCTACATGGGTCGGGGTGATCTGGAAAAAGTCATTCAGGAAACACAGTCAAAAATGGAACGTGCCGCCAAAGACATGGACTTCCTGGAAGCGGCCCGCTACCGCGATGAACTGTTCCAGTTACGCGACAAGCTGAAGAAAGAGAAGGTGTAGCCGCACGAGTCGCTGCAATTGATTTTACTACCTTTGTCGTGGATGGGGCGTTTTTTCCTGTCCATGACAAAGGTAGTTTGCTGATAACCGGTTTCACTGCCCTTCACAAACGACCTGCCGTCATCCTGAACAAGCTGGCGGCTCTGGTGCGCGATTAACTCCTATCAATACGACCTTCCCGTCAACGCTATGAACGATGCCGAATTCTTACAGGCCGTTAAGCAGTCGGTTCAGGAGATCGACCCGCTGGCCGAAGTATGGCTGTTCGGCTCGCGGGCGCGGGGCGATGCGCGAGACGACTCGGACTGGGATTTTCTGGTGCTGACGGATAATGTGGTGGACAGACAGTTCAAGTACAAGGTCTGGGATCATTTGAATGACCTTGAAGTTGACGCTGAACGGGTAATTAGTCCCCGGATATTCAACAAGAACTATTGGCAGGACTTGGCCGTGACAGACCTGTTCCGAAATGTTCAGCAAGACAGCCTACGGGTGGTATGAAGAAGACAAAGCAGGAAACAGTAGTCTTTCGTCAGCAGAAGTCCGATCTGGTTTGGGCCGAGGCTCAGTCAATGATTCGAGACGGGCATTGGGCGGGTGCCGTGAACCGAATATATTACAGCGCTTTTCATGCAGTATCAGCTTTATTACTCGCCGGAGACATAATCGTTAAATCGCATTCGGGTGCCAAAGCCATGTTTGAACGACATTTTGTTAAAACAGGTCTTGTTAATTCAACGTGGTCTAAGCTCTATACTCGATTATATGAGAATCGTAACGAAAGTGACTACGAGGATTTCGCCATATTCACCGAAGAGGACGTCCTGCCATTACTACCTCAAACCGAAGAATTTATTGACGTGATTAAACGTCTGATTAATCCAAACTAATGCTGCAATTACCTTTTATCCGCGACAATAAAGAAGTGACCCTGGCCGGGTTGCGTAAGAAACATTTTGCCAGTGCCGAACAGATTGTTGATCAGGTATTATCGTTCGATCAGCAACGGCGCGATACGCAAAAAGACCTCGACGATACGCTGGCAAAAGCTAACACATTAGCTAAAGAAATTGGCGCGTTGATGAAAGCAGGTCAGAAAACGGAGGCCGAACAGGCCAAAGCCGAAACCACCGACCTGAAAACCCGCTCCAAAGATCTCGAAGAAGCGTTGCGGACTATCGAGCAGTCGTTGCAAAACGTGCTGGTAACCATCCCTAACCTGCCACACAGCAGCGTGCCCGAAGGCCGTTCGGCCGAGGACAACGAAGTGATTTTTGAACACGGTTCCATTCCGACGCTGTACGATGGCGCACAGCCGCATTGGGACCTCATCAAAAAATACGGGATTATTGACTTCGAGTTGGGCGTTAAAATCACGGGTGCCGGTTTTCCAGTGTATCGGGGGAAAGGAGCGCGGATTCAGCGGGCGTTGATCAACTTTTTCCTCAATGAGGCCGCTGAGGCCGGGTATCTCGAAATTCAGCCGCCCATCGTCGTCAACGAAGCGTCGGGCTTTGCTACCGGTCAACTGCCGGACAAAGAGGGGCAGATGTACTACATCAACGAAGAGCAACTGTACCTGATTCCGACCGCCGAAGTACCTATTACCAACCTCTACCGCGACGTAATTCTGACCGAAAACGACCTGCCCGTTAAAAACGCGGGCTACACGCCCTGTTTCCGGCGCGAGGCCGGGTCATGGGGAGCGCACGTTCGGGGTCTGAACCGGTTGCATCAGTTCGATAAAGTAGAGCTGGTACGAATCGAAAAGCCGGAGAACTCGTATGCCGCGCTGGAAGAAATGAGTCAGCACGTGCAGTCGCTGCTACGGAAGCTGGAGCTACCGTACCGGGTGCTACGGCTGAGCGGGGGCGATATGGGCTTTACGTCCGCGCTTACTTACGATATGGAAGTATGGTCGGCGGCCCAGGGCCGCTGGCTGGAAGTGAGTTCGGTATCCAACTTCGAGACATACCAGGCCAACCGGCTGAAACTACGTTACAAGGTCGAAGGGAAAACTCAACTTCTGCATACGCTCAATGGCTCAGCATTGGCCCTGCCCCGCATTCTGGCGTCGATCTTAGAGAACAACCAAACGCCCGACGGCATCCGAATCCCGACAGTGCTGGTGCCGTATTGCGGGTTTGAGATGATTGATTAGTGGCTTGGTTCATCTCAAATGAGAAAGGACGTATGCCGCACCTTTGAGGTGCGGCATACGTCCTTTCTCATTTGAGACACTGGCTCTTGACCAACGAACAATCACACGAGTAATTGGCGTAGCCCGGAAAATGGGGCGATAACTGACCGCTGATGCTCACGATGCGGTCGAGCCGGATAACATCGCCGGTGGCTAATTCGAGGGATTCGATGGCGTCCTGCGTGAACAGACGCCGGAGCGAAACGTCGGCTTTGATGAATTCACTTAAATCCGTCAGGTATTCCAACCGGACAAATTTGCGGGCTTCAGCCATCGTTGCCAGCGTATCGTAAAACGCCCGGTCAATGGGTTGGTAAGGTACTGTTGTCGTTTCCATACCTGCTCAACAGATTCACGCGGAATAGAGTTTTTAAGTAAAAAAACGCGCCACAGACTCATCTGTGGCGCGTTCAAATGTAAATCGTGAATTAGTATCCGGTACCGGCCAATTCGGTCTGAAACTCCCTCAGGATCGTTTCTTTCATGGCTATCTTCCGTTTTTGGGTGCTGATTTTGCCAACCAGCATTTTATCCGGTTCGCCACCACCCCGGCTCATCAGGTCGAGGTTTTCCTGCGCCAACTGCACGTCGCTTTTTTCCCGGCGCACTAAATACTCCATCTCCCGAATCTTGGTCCGAAGCTGTTCCGGGCGGCTTTTCAACTCAAAAGCGGGGTATTTGCGGGCTAAAACGCGTTCGAGGTAGCTGAGTTCAAAAATCTTGTCGCAGGCGGCCCGGAAGCGTTCGTTCAGGTCTTTGTCCTGTAATTTGAACGGCACCCGAATTTCCTTCCAGCTATTGAGCAGGACTTTGGCGCGTTCGGCCGCAGCCAGAATGTCATCCTGCCTGGAGAGCTTTTCGGCTTCGTCGGCCATTTTCATCTGCTGCTCGATGCGCGGATCGACCTTTTTCTGGATAACGATGCCTTTCGCCGTGTTGTACTTTTCGTACACCATGCTCGTCCACTTGCGGAAGTTTTTGTAGAGTTTACCGCTCTTCTTGATGGGCACTTCACCCACCGCTTTCCAGGCGTTATTGAGCCGTCGAACCTCCACAAAAGCCGCATCCAAATCGAAGTTCGACTGCCGGGCGGCCCGTTCGGCCAGGCGGATCAGCAAATCGTACTGGTCCAAACGCTCGGTAATGAGTTTATTCTGTTCGTTGAAGAAGTCGCGCCGACGCTGGAAAAAACCATCCAGCAACGACTGAAACGAGTTTTCTACCTCTTCCTCAACCTCTTTGTCGACCGGACCCGTTTTTATCCATTTCGTCTTGATTTCCTGTAGGTCGTCGGCGGTCGTTTTCCAGTCGGAGTTGCCTGCAATCGCAGCCGCTTCGTCGATCAGGGCGCGTTTGATTTCGAGGTTCTTGAGCTGGTTGACATGAATCAATCCGGACAGCACATCTTCGAGGGCATCGAGCCGGTCGAGCAGGGGGGGGAAATCGCCGAGGGCATCAAAACCGAGCAGCTTTTTGCGCAGTTGTACCAGTTTGGTGAGGTAAGATCCCTTGTTCTGGGCTTCCGTGACCTCTTCTTCCAATTGCGTCACTTTGGTTTGCGCAATTGTAAACCGATTCTTAAAATAGTCGAGCGCTTCCTGCTCGGTCCGTTTTACTTCGCCAATCTGGCGGTCGGGGTAACTGAGGTAGCCTTTCAAAAATACCTTTCCGTCTTGGACGTAACCGTATTCATCTACCAGAGAAGCGTGTTCCATTACTTTTTAGGCTTCGCTATGGGTTTATTTTCGATATTTGCCTACCACGAATTTAC
>JBBQLG010000005.1:0-89708 GCA_038327655.1 Cytophagales bacterium | reverse complement strand
CGGCACGCCCCGCCGACTGACCCACGTACACGACGAGTTTATGGCCCCGCTCGAACTGGCGACGGTAGAGGGCTTTACCTCGAAAAGTAAAGACGGTGCCACGGTATCGAACATGCTGTTCCGGCCCGCCAACAGTCCGGCTGGTAAAAAGCTGCCGACCATTTTATTCATCCACGGCGGACCCGTCGCGCAGGATGAATATTCGTTCGATTTGACGCGCCAATTGCTGGCGGCTGGCGGTTACGCGGTGGTGGCCGTCAATTACCGGGGCAGCAACGGGCGCGGCCTCGACTACACCAAAGCCATTTATGCCGACTGGGGCAACAAAGAAGTGCTCGATATTCTGGGCGCGACGGATTACATCGTAGAGAAGGGCATTGCCGACCCGGAAAAATTAGGCATCGGCGGTTGGAGTTATGGCGGCATCCTGACCAATTACACCATCGCTACCGATCCGCGCTTTAAGGCAGCCGCCAGTGGTGCGGGGAGTTCGCTGCAACTGGCCATGTACGGCATTGACCAGTACACGAATCAGTACGAAAACGAACTGGGTGCCCCCTGGAAAAACCCGGAAAAATGGCTGAAGTTATCGTACCCGTTCCTCAAAGCCGACCGTATCAAAACGCCGACGATGTTCATGGCCAGCGAGAAGGATTTCAACGTGCCGGTGGCGGGCAGTGAGCAGATGTATCAGGCCCTGCGGTCGCTGGGTGTACCCACGCAACTGGTTATTTACCCCGGGCAGTTTCACGGCATCACCACGCCCAGTTACCTCAAAGACCGCGCCGAGCGGTATTTGCAGTGGTTTGATAAATATTTGAAAGCAAAGACGTTGTAGGTTTTGCTAAGTCTTTGTGTCCTACCGCTTTATTTCGCATTGAACTTTTGTCATCCTGACGCAGGAAGGATCTTAGCGATTTAGTACCCAAGATCCTTCCTGCGTCAGGATGACAAAAGTTCAATGCAATCCTCCCCTTCATGCCCACCGATCAACTCACTGTAGGCCTCGCGCAGATCGCGCCGGTCTGGTTGAATAAAGCCCGTACCACCGAAAAAATCGTCCAGTTCATCGAGTCAGCCGCCGAGGCCGGTTGTGCGCTCGTGACGTTTGGCGAAGCCCTGCTGCCCGGTTACCCGTTCTGGGTCGAGCGGACCGACGGTGCCCGGTTTAATGCCGTCCGGCAGAAGGAATTTTACGCCCATTACCTCGATCAGGCGGTAAACATTGAGACCGGTGATCTGGCTGCCATCTGCGCCGTAGCAAAGGTTCGGCAGATTGCCGTTTATGTAGGCGTGATGGAGCGGGCCGCCGACCGGGGCGGGCACAGCGTGTACTGTTCATTGGTCTATATCGACCAGGCCGGTGCGATTCAATCCGTTCACCGCAAGCTGATGCCAACTTATGAAGAACGGCTCGTCTGGGCGCAGGGCGATGGACACGGGCTGCGGGTACATCCGCTGGGTGCGTTCACAGTAGGCGGACTGAACTGCTGGGAAAACTGGATGCCTCTCTCCCGAACTGCTTTGTACGCACAGGGCGAAGACCTGCACGTGTCGGTATGGCCCGGCGGGCTGCACAACACCACCGATTTGCCGCGCTTCATCGCCAAAGAATCCCGTTCGTATGTGATTGCCGTGTCGGGGCTGATGCGCCGGGACGATATTCCGCTGGATAGCCCGTATGCCGACCTGATGCATGAAAACAGCGATGCCGTGCTGGCCAATGGCGGTTCGTGTCTGGTCGGGCCGGATGGCAACTGGATCATTGAACCGCAGGTGGGAGAGGAGGGGCTGTTCGTGGCGACCATCGACCATCGGCGGGTGCGCGAAGAGCGGCACAACTTCGACGTGGCCGGGCATTATTCCCGGCCCGATGTTACGTCGCTGACCGTGAACCGGGAGCGGCAGGGGCTGGCCCGCTTTATTTGACCAGTTGGCCCGACTGCTTCACTGACTGAGTATCGGGGGCAGAAGCACCGGCGCACAGTAAGTAGCTTTCGTTGAGCACCGACTTATGTTCCGGGCAGACAAAACTGACCCGTCAGGCCTCTGACTGCCATATCCTTTGCGAATAATATCAACTCCCAATCTATGAAATCTTTTGGCCGACTAACCCTTTTTAGTCTTCTCGGTGCGTGTCTTATGCTTACTTCCTGCAACCCAAAAAAAGATGCCGACCAGAAAGCAGGTATCGAAAAAGCGTCGTTTGGTAAATTATCCGACGGCCGCGAAGCCGACCTCTATACCCTCCGCAACACGGCCGGTATGACGGTTAAAATTTCGAACTACGGCGGTACCGTCGTCTCACTAACTGCCCCCGACAAAGCCGGTACGTATGCCGACGTAGTGCTGGGCATGGATTCGCTGGCTGGTTACGAAAAAGGAGTACCCTACTTTGGGGCACTGATTGGCCGCTACGGCAACCGGATTGCCAACGGCAAATTTACGCTCGACGGCAAGCCCTACACGCTGGCCGTCAACAACAGCCCCAACGCACTGCACGGCGGCCTGAAAGGCTTTGATAAGGTACTCTGGACCGCTACACCCGTCGACGGTAACGAACCGGCCCTGAAACTCGCCTATGTCTCCAAAGATGGCGAAGAAGGCTACCCCGGTAACCTGTCGGTCGAGGTGACGTACACCCTCCAAAAAGACAACGCGCTCAGAATTGACTACCAGGCCACGACCGATAAGGCAACGGTGCTGAACCTGACCAATCACTCGTATTTCAACCTCACGGGTGACGCTGACAACACCATCCTGAACCACGATCTGATGCTGAATGCCGATCGGTTCCTGCCCGTCGACAAGGGACTGATCCCAACGGGTGAGCTGAAGCCGGTGGCTGGTACGGTATTCGACTTCACTAAACCAACCGAAATCGGCCAGGGCATCAGCGATTCCAGCGATGTACAGATCAAACTCGGTGGTGGTTACGACCACGCCTGGATTCTGAAAGAAGGCGGTACGGGGTTAAAACTGGCGGCTACCGTACACGAACCCAAAAGCGGCCGCTACATGGAAGTACGCACCACCGAACCCGCCATTCAGTTCTATACGGGTAATTTCTTAGATGGAACCCTCACCGGCAAGGGGGGCGTGGTGTATAAAAAGCGATCGGCCCTCTGCCTGGAGACGGAACACTACCCGGATTCGCCGAATCACCCGGCTTTCCCCACCACGGTGCTGCAACCCGGCAAGACGTACCAGACCACTACGGTGTACACGTTTTCGGTGAAGTAATAGAAAAGTTCAAATCAGCCAACACCCCAAGCCCCTTCAGGACGGTACGCCGGTGCGGTTTGGGGTGTTTCGGTTTGTAGTCTATCAGTCCGGGATACTCTTTCCCCGCAGTTCCGCCACTTCCTCCCGCAGCAAATCATTCGTTTCCTGGAGCAGCCGCATCCGTTCGATGAGCTGGAACAGCAGGAACTCCATATTCTGCAGCCGTTCCTCGGTTGTGATGGCCGCCGAGGGCGAATCGAGCCGTTTAAACATCAGCCCTTCACCCCGCAACAGCCAATCGGCGTTTACCTGCGGGTAAATAGTCAGGATCTTCTGGATGGTATCGTAGCGGGGTTTCAGCCGTCCGTGAAGGATGTGGTATACCTTTTCGCCCCGACGCTCGCCCAACTGACGGGCAAACTCCAGCACACTGATGTTCAGGGCGTCGATCAGGGCCTGTAAACGGGCTTCGATGGTCATACGGATGGTGTAAAAAGCGGGTCAGACAGCCCTAAACGTAGTGTAAGCAACAGTCGCCGATTTTTACATAGTTAAGCGTAAAAATCGCTTGGTTATTTTAGAATACGGGCTTGTTTTTTACTGAAAACTATGTAATTTTAAATCAGTAAACAACCCCTTAAAACAGGCAAAAGGGACCTGCATAGCGGGTCCCCTGTCCGAACAGTAAACAACAAATACTAATGAACACACAAAACAAGTCTACATTCGAGACAAATCAAAGCGGTACGACCGGGAATACTGACCAAAAAGTGACCGATTCGTCCGCTGAGGTAGTTAACAACAACCCCGTCCGGCGGTACAAGTACCTTGAAGGGCATCCCCGGCAGTATCGGTTCGACGCCAAAGAAGGTGTGTTCAACATCAATGGCAGTGAAAAACTCGGCGGTCCCTCAAACGGCCGTACGCTTACCTTTCAGCCCATCGCCTGGCGCATTTTCACGGACAACATCCTGAATATGGGTACCAAAAACTGGGCGGAGTTATTCTTCATCGACGAGAAGAACTGCGTGTCGGCGGTGCTGTTCCACGGTTACTCGGTCGACAATATTTTCCGGCTCATCGAACCGCTTTACTACGACGACCTGACCCTGGCCGACGTAGTGATTACCGCCGTGGCCGAACGCAAGGAGAACAACAAAATTCAGCCCAAAGGCATTTACCACATCGCTACGTTCGCCTATACGCTGGGCAACCCCGAGCGCACCGCCGAACTGAAAGCGTTTGCGGAGTCGGTGAAGGTGTTCCGGCAGGAAACGCTCACCGACATTGCGAACATTAAAACGGCCATGAATTACTACAACCCGTTCGCCATTGCTGCCGAAGAACCCGAACTGCTGACCACAGCCGCTTAGTGTTAATCCGTCTCTATGATCTCGCAACTCATCATTAACCGCCCGGATGTGAATGCACCTGGTTTGGTTTCCTGCCCGGCCGACGATTATCGGGCCTTGCCCCGCGTGTCGAACTCCGACCTGACGCGGCTTAAAGAAGAGCATCTGGGGTACGGTAATGCCGCGCCTTCGGCGCGGTTTGCGCAACCCCGTACGCTGAATTTTGGCCGGGCGTTTCATCAGCACCTGCTGGAGCCGGAAACCATTGGGACAGTCATGCAGCAGTTGCTGCCCGACCTTCTGCCCGCCGACACGACCAAACTGCAAACCCTGATGCACACCGTACAGCAGGACCCGTTTTTTCGGCGTTACCTGCGTACGTCCGAGCGGGAGCGCGTGGTGCTCTTTACGGACCCGGTTACCAACGTAGCCTGCAAAGCCCGGTTAGACATGGTGTACACCAGCCCCAAACGCCGGAATGCCCTGGTGATCGACATGAAGACCACGTCGGCCCGGACACAGGCGCAGTTTCTGCAAAGCTGTTACGATTACGATTATGACCGTCAGGCCGCGTTTTACCTCGACAGCCTGCACCATGCCGACGGGGGTGAATGGACGACGACCCGGCAATTTCGGTTCGTGCTGATTGGTGTCATGAAACAAAGCCCGCACCGGCTGTTCGTGGTCGATGCCACGTCGATACCCGGCTTCATCGACTACGGCCGCAAGAAGTATCGGTTCTGGCTCCGCAAATGGCAGGCAGAGACATCGTCCGATGTGGTCGGTCGGCAGCAGGCGTGGCCGGTTTCGGCGCAGGCCGCTTAGTGCTACCGGTATGCCACTTAACCCAACAGCAACGTTATGAACGCTTTTGTGATGAATTTGACCCCGGCGGCACCCCATTTCGACTGGGGTACGGACGGACTGGTACTCTGGATTGAAGAACTCGACGCAACCGACAGCCTGACCAATCAGTTAGACGCCGTGCTGAACCGGGTTGCCTTTGCTATCGAACTGCAAACCGGCTGGGACCACCGCACGGACAGGCATACCTACCACCCACTGTACGGCTACCGGCTCCTGCTGCGCGACAGTAACGGGGGGTGGCACGCTATTCGGACCGATGGAGCCGGGCGTTTCCTCGACCTGATTCCGCTGGAAGAGTTCGACTACGAGATTGCCTACGACAAAGTGATGTGGCTCGACTGACCGGCCCCGACAGTTTATAGTCGGGGTCGTGCAACGTTTCGGCCGTTTGTGTCATCTTTAGTCAAACACAAATCCGAACGAGCATGAAAACCCTCTTCTCCCTTCTTCTCCTGCTGCTGGTGGTTTCGACACCGGTTTTACTGGCGCAAACGACCGTTGATGCCCGCGAGATTATTGCTAAAATTGACCGGAAGCAACCCGTCTCCTACCAGAACGTGACCATCACCGGCGACCTTGACCTGACCGAACTGGCTAATAAAGAGGCCCGTAACGAAAACTGGGGTCAACAATCGTTCGTCAGCACCGTAACGGTACCGCTGACGTTCACCAAATGCGTTTTCAAAGGTCACGTAATTGCCTACAAAGCTCCCCGCGACGGAAAACGATGGAATAACAACACGGTCTACACCGCGAACTTCGACGAAGCCGTCCGGTTTGAGCAGTGCGAATTTGTGGGGGATGCCGCCTTTAAATATTCAAAATTCCGGGAGGTGGCCGTATTTACGGGTGATCGCTTCGGGGAAGAAGCCTTGTTTAAATACACCAAATTCGCCGGTAACGCCGATTTCACCGGTTCGACGTTTCGGGGCTATGCCAACTTCAAATACACCGATTTCAGCGAGGGCAGTGGCTTTCACAATGTCGAGTTTAGTGATTACGCCGACTTCAAGTACACTGAATTTCGCGACGGGGCCGATTTTAGCAATGCCCGCTTCGGCAGGGTGGCTGATTTTAAGTACGTAAGATTTCCACGGGGGACAAATTTCACGTCGACCCGTTTCGAGGGTACCACCGATTTCAAGTATGCCACCCGGCAGGGGCAAAGATTCACTCCTGAGCGCTGATCGAATTTACTCCGCATAAAAAAGGCCTTCTGCATCAGAAGGCCTTTTTTATTATGGTTTTTTACCCTTCGATACATCCTTTCGGGTACCGGTTTTGGTCCGTTGGGGCGAAAAATCGCGGTCCGGGCCACTGTATTTTTTCTGCTCCTTTTTGTAATTCGGGTTGGCCGAATCCAGGCTTTGGGTTTTTGGCTTTACCGGTGTCTGGGTAGCTGGCTGCTGGGTTTGCGTTTGCGCATTGGCCATTTTTTGCTGCGTCGCTTGCGACAGGGCCGTACCGGCGATCAGCAATATGAGTCCAAAAATTATTCGTTTCATTGATATATTACATTACGTCGTTATGAATAACCCGTTAAAACCGCTTTGGTTTAACCGGAGCCGATTTAGCCCCGTTTCAGGGAGTCGGCCATCATCTTCTCCCGGCGTTTTCCGGCGCGGCTGCCATTTTGCCGGGCTTCCTGTTTCATGCGTTGCCGCAGACTGGTTTTTTTTACTGCAGCGTTCTGGCGGGTATTGACCGTTGACGTAGACTGTTGACTGGTCGGTGTCTGCGTTTGGGCAACTGCCGCGTTGCTGCTAAATGCAGTCAGGAGAATCAGATTAACAAAGTAAAACATTTTCATGGACGACATTCTTTGTTTGCTGACGGTAGAACAGATTGCGGGTCTATTCGGCTCAATTATTGAGCCAACGGTCTCCTTGAACTATTGGTAGGGGATGCTCATCGCTGCCCGTTTGGCCGGGCGGTGTGAGTGTACGCAAAAAAGCGGGCCATTGCTGACCCGCTTTTTTATCAAATTCACGCCTGATAACAGGGTACGTTTATGTGGTTAAACGCCAGCTTAGTAGGTCGTCGAACGTGGAGTCGTCGTTGTACCTGATTTGCGGTTGTTCCGGCGGTTGTTGCCGTTACCACCGGTCGTACCGTTACCATTCATCGAACCGGTACCGTTCATAGTGCCGTTCTGCTGCATCGTAGTTGGGTCAGTCGTACCGGTCCCTGTGTTCATCGAACCGTTCTGGTTGGTCGTACCCATCGTAGAACTGCCGGTAGTGCCGCTGTTATACGTACCGTTTGTGCCGTTGTTCATCGAACCATTGCGGTTGGTCCGGGAATTGCCCGTCCGGTTCGTGCCGGTTGTGCCCGTCGTTTGCGAATTACCGTACGAGCCGGTTCCGTTGTTTGTATTGGTGTTACCCGTGTTGCTGTTCTGGGGGTTTGTCGTTGTTGTACCCGTTCCGGTGGTACCAGTCGAACCCGTGTTCGTCGTTTGTGCATTGGCTTGAAGGGTCAGGCCGGCTACCAGCATAAAGCCCATCATTATTACCTTTTTCATAACGCTTGTGTTTGTCTATGGTATTAGTTGAGTACCAAAAACCTAACACGTGAATGGTCCGTTAGTTGGCGATATTGATTAAACGGGACGAGGGCTTTGTCATACGTAAGAGTTTCAACGGAAGCGCAGACCCAGTAGCAACCCGTAGCTGTAGGGTCGACTCTGTAGCCGATGCGCCTGGTCGGTCAGGGCCTGCCAACCCAACTGTACCGATGGTTCTATGCGCAGCCGCACCGTTGTTGTCAGCGGTCGTTCAAACCCGTACGATACCTGCCCGAATCCAGAAACGGCGTGTTGCGCACCCAGATACCGCCCGGCGGTCAGGCCCGCCGTCAGGTAGTGCTGCCATTGGCCACCCCGGTTCAGTTGCCAGACCAGATCGCTGCTCAGGCCGACGTACTGCCAAACGGTCGATTCGGCGTGGGTGCGTTCGGTAAAATGCGGAGTTACCTGTACAGTTTGCTCGTCTATCTGAACAACCTGTACCGAATCGGGCCGGGTCGACCGGACGGCGTAGCGCAGCGACTGGCGCATCTGCTGGTAAACAAGACTCGTCCGCAGGCTAAGCCGCCGGGTGAGCGACCATTCCAGACCGAGTTGCAGCCGTCCGCTGAGCCGGTCCGTGTCCAATGGCCGGGCGCCCTGAATGTTGCTGACAAATTCCTGATCGGTATGGATTGGGTCGATTTGCTGAAAATTGTATAAAGGCGTCAGGCTGACAAACCACGCGGGTTTTCGCTGTTGCCGACTCGCTTCCGGTGCCTGGGAGGCCGTCGAAGCACCCATAACGACCGATACCGCCGGAAGTTGGTACACTACGTTGACTACCCGGAAAGGCCGTCCCGCCATCAAATCAAAATGCTGCGTGGTAATAGCGGGCATGGAAGCGTCCGGGACAGCCGGTTGTCGGGCCGGGGTCCTGTAATCGTATGCAGATACCGGCACGGGCGGGCCATTTTGCCCAATCGTGCGGGTTATACTGTATCCGGGAAGTACGGCGTAACCCGCACGATTGGGCGGATAAACGCCTGACCGGGTTTGTTTGTCAATTCGATCAGACGCCGGGTTTATTGCCGTTGGTGGTAAAGTAGCTGCCCGTTCTGTTCGTATGGCCAATCCTGTTCTGCGGAGATTAGCGGAGCTTATCGCTCCCGCCCTGGTAGCCCTGTCCGCTGCCCGTGTGGCTATCTGTCGGTCAGAAATGGCATCAGCTACCGATTGACCGCGATTAGCCGGTAGTTCCGGATTGGTCGGCCGGTCAGCGATATCGGCTACGGAATGGGTTGCGGATTCCCGAATCGACTCACCACCATGCACCGGCTGGGCGGATGAACGTTGGTCGACTGGTCGGCGGGTAGCTGTAACGGACGGTCCGGACCGCAACGGCTGACGGTTGGCTGCTACTGCCGACGGTGGGTCAGAATCGGAAGACGAACGCAGCGCGAACCAGCTACCAACGCCCAGCAACAACAGCAGTGCAACGGCACCCACCAGCAACCGGTACCGGAACGGACGGGGCGGATTTGCCACGGCCAGAATACGGTCGAGTGCATCGGCCTGGGGTTGGTCGGTGTAATCGGCAAGCCGCTGCCGGAACAAATCGTCCCAGGCGTCATCACCGGCTGGCGGTTCGGAGTCAGGTGTTTTCATAGCTGATAATGCCGAGCTGGCTGAGTTTATGTTTAAGCAGCGTTTTGGCCCGCGCCAACTGCGATTTCGACGTTCCTTCGGCAATGCCGAGCAGGTTTGCAATTTCGGGGTGCGTGTAGCCGTCCACGACGTAAAGGTTAAATACCATCCGGTAGCCGTCGGGCAGGGCCGACACCAGTACCAGTAGTTCGTCGGCGGAGAGTCGGGCCAGTACATCCGTATGGGCATCGGTACGTAGCTCCGAAGCCGCTTCGGCGTCTATTTCGGCCCGTTGTTTGGCGTTTTTGTGGTACACGTTGATAGCCGTGTTTACCATCACCCGTTTCATCCAGGGCAGCAGCCGATCGGTTTGCTGAACGGTATGCAGTTGCTGAAAAATGCGGATGAACCCTTCGTGGAACATGTCTTCGGCTTCGGGACGGCTGCGGGCATAGCGACGGCACAATCCCATCAGCCGCGCTTTATGACGGTCGTAGAGGATCGTTTGCGCACGCGGGTCGTTCCGCTGACATGCCTGAAGGAGTTCCTGATCCGATTGCATAGGGGTCAATCCGTCAAGGTTATTATTACCTGAGCCGTTGACCGGGTATTTTTCGTGTCGACCAGTTCGTAGGTAAATCTATAGGTTCCTTTTTTGGGAGCTGCACTCAGGGTATAATAAACCACGCCACTGCGAATCGCCAGGTTGAGCAACGAGGTATTTTCCGAAATTCGCATACTGGTGATGGGCGAACAGATCCGGTCATTCAGCAGCACTGGTATCTGAATCACCCCCGCTTTGGCGTCGGCATCCTGACCGAGCGAAACCATGCGCAGGTTGGGCCGGGCCAGTAACACACAGGAAGCATCCACCGCTTTGGCCTGAATCTGCACAGTGGCCTGCAAGCAGGTTCCGCTCTCACACCGCTGATACGTCAGGTTATCGACCCCGTCGGCGTTGGGATTGGGTTTGTAAATGATCAGTTGCGGCTTTACTTTGCTGATGTATGCTATGCCCTTCGTCGGCCCTTTCAGTATAGAGACGGGCAGCGTTCGGTTGCCCTTGCAGAGCTGGTCGTTGGCCAATACGGGTATGCTCAACGAATCGGTCGTGAACAGGTGACGATATGTTACGTCGTCGTCGTTCAGCACCTGTTTGCAGTCGTTGCCGGGGTCGCTCACGTTCACCAGCACAGACGCCACGTAGCAGGTGGGTTTGCTACCGCTGGTGCAGATTCTGTACACAAAATAGTCGCGTCCGTTGAACGTGGCCGAACCGGGGGTGTAGACCAGCGCTCCGCCGACTACCGCCACGCTGCCCGCTTTGGGCTTAATGGTTACGCTGAGACTGGCGGGATCGAGTTGCCCGTCGCAGACTTTATCGTTTTTCAGCACATCAATGGTAACGGCTTTCCCCAATGTCGTTTCGGCCCGGTCGGGCGCGGCACCGGCTGCGCACGGAATTTTATCGGCATCGTCCGCCATTTTAATGGACAAATCCATCAACACGGGTCCGCTTTGCTGGGTGGCCGAAATCGAAAAATCATCGTCTCCGGCAACAAAAGCAGGTTTGGGATCGTAGAGCAACAGGCCATTGCTGGCAAAAGTCAGGGTACCCGACTGGGGCTGACGGACAATACGAAACGTAGTGGCTGTTTGCAGGTTGCCTAAAGTAGTCAGGTCGATGGCCACCTTGTTGTCGGGCAGGGCAAAGAGTTCGGCATCGTCTGTAGTGGCATCCGTGGGCGCCACATCCTGCCCGATGCGGTCGCAGGCCAGAAAGCCAATCGTCAGTAATACCAGCCAACCCAGCCGATGCAGCGTAACGTTCATGGATGATGCGTGTGTAGTTAACAACTCTGACAACCGGCGACCCGAAACGGTTGCATGAGCGCACCGGCCGGAAACAGACAAGCCCCTTCATGAGAAGAGGCTTGTCTGTTGTATGCTCACCGCACGGCGAGGTCATTTCTGTTTTTACAGGTTTCCTTTTTTCAACTCCTGCACGGCGAAGTTGGCCGCCCGTGCCGTCAGCGCCATGTAGGTCAGCGACGGATTCACGCAGGAGGCAGATGTCATGCAGGCCCCGTCGGTATTGAAGACGTTTTTCACGGCATGAATCTGGTTGTGCGCGTTCAGCACCGACGTTTTTGGGTCGCGTCCCATCCGGGCCGTTCCCATTTCGTGGATACCGATACCGGGGTGTTTCGACTCGTCGTTGTACGGACGGACGTTTTTAACCCCGGCCGCTTCGAGCATTTCGGCCGCATCGTTCATCATGTCAACCCGCATCTTCCGCTCGTTTTCGCCGTAGGCGGCATCGAACAGAATGACGGGCAAACCCCATTTGTCTTTCTGGTCAGAAAGCGTCATGCGGTTGTTGGGATCAGCCAGCATTTCGCCGAAACCACCCAGGCCCATTGTCCACTTGCCGGGCGTGGTGAGCGAGTCTTTGAAATCAGCCCCAAAACCAGCCACACTGTTGCCCCGGCCCCAGCCTTCGCGACCGGCCCCGCCCTGATAGCCAAACCCGCGCACGTAATCACGCTTGTCACCGGCCCAGTTGCGGTAGCGGGGTACGTACACGCCATTGGCCCGGCGACCGTAGTAGTACATGTCTTCCATGCCATCGAAATCGCCGGAAGCTCCCACCGCTAAGTGGTGGTCCATGATGTTACGGCCTAATTGGTCGCTGTCGTTACCCATACCGTTGGGAAAACGGGCCGATTTGGAGTTCATCAAAATGGACGTGCTGGCGAAGGCCGACGCGTTCATGAAGATGATTTTCGCGTAATATTCCCGGACCTCCTTAGTGTTCTGGTCGATGATCCGAACGCCGGTTGCCTTGCCTTTTTTATCGTCGTAGAGTACTTCCGACACAATAGAATCGGGGCGCAGCGTTAACCGGCCGGTTTTCATGGCTGCTGGCAGCGTCGACGATTGGGTGCTGAAATAGGCTCCGTACGGACAACCGCGCATACACTGATTCCGGTACTGACAGCCGGCCCGGCCCGACGCGTACTGCTGGGGCGTGGGGTTGGTCAGGTGAGCCGTCCGGCCGATGGTGAATGTCCGGCCTTTGAACGCTTTCTCGGCCCGTGCTTTCACCTCTTTTTCGACGCAGTTCAGTTCCATCGGTGTCTGAAACTGACCGTCGGGCAGTACACTCAGGCCGTCTTTTTTGCCGCTGACGCCAATGTACCGCTCCACATAGTCATACCAGGGGGCCACGTCGGTGTAGCGAATCGGCCAGTCGGTGGCAATGCCATCCTTCAGGTTAGCCATGAAATCTTCCGGGTTCCAGCGGTACGACTGCCGGCCCCACATCAGCGAACGGCCACCCACGTGATAGCCCCGAATCCAGTCGACCTGACGACCCGGTTTTTCGAGGTATGGGTTTTCCTTATCGTTCTCGAAGTGATGCCGCCATTCTTCGTTGGCCGTGTAGCCGGTGCGCATGTTGGCCCAGTATTCCTCGGCGGCCTGCGTAGTGATGCGGCCACGGTGCGGAAACTCCCACGGATTTTTAGTGGCCGTTACGTAGCCTTCGATGTGCTTAATATCCCGGCCGCGTTCGATCATAATCACCTTCAGGCCCTTCTCCGTCAGTTCTTTGGCGGCCCAGCCGCCCGAAATACCCGACCCGACAACAATAGCGTCGTAGGTCATGTCTTTTATGGAATCGATATTGAGGTTCATGTCGTTATGTTTGTGGTTTGTGGTTTGTGGTACGCAGTAGTGTATTGAGCAACTACGAACCACAAACCACAAACTATTTTTAAATGGCCCACGCTTTCTGGCCGGGTTTGAGGGGAACACAACCGTCGTAACGGCCCGGAACAGCGACGTATTCCAGGGCCTGCGTACAACCAATCTCCGAGGTGAAGTAGCCCATCAGGGTCAGGTCTTTCAGCATCGTGAAGAAAGGCGTAACACTCTTTTGCTTCTCCTTAGGAATCTGGACATCCACTTGCCCGTTGCCGCCCTGTACGGCTTTGGCCGCGTCTTTCTGTTGCTGTGCGTCGGCCTCGAGTTTTTTCACGATCTCGATGCGCTGTGCCGGATCGAGCTGTACAAACGCTTTGCCATAAGCATCGGCACTGAGTTTATTGGTCTGCGTGATACCGTCTAAGAAGCGCTGCTGATCGGGCGGGTAATAGCAGTCTTTCAGCACGATATCGATGATTTCGTTCACCTTAGCCGCTTTGGCACCGGGCGTTTTGGTCGTCGGAATAATCACCTCGGCCAGTTCCGCTACGGTAGCGTCCTGATCGGCGGTGAACAACAGGGGCATACCGGTTAGGGCACGTTGAGCGGCCGAAGCTTCGAGCGTATCCGCCAGCGCGGGCAGCGATACGGTGGCCCCGACCAGCGTCGCTACGCGAAGAAGGGCATCTCTTCTGTTCATGAGAGTATATGGCTAAAAGTTGTCTTATTTAAAAACGGCGTAGGAGATTACAAAGATATACAGGCGGGGCTGTTTTGCACAATCAACCGCCTACTAATTAACAGTTTCTCTTCATACACGAAATGATAAGGACCAGACTCCTACAACGGTAACGGACCAGACGAGCCCTGCAACCAGTCGGTGGATATGTCTCATCACGTCAATACTACGTGATACACGGTATTGTTCAGCCATTTGACACTGGTTTTTGATGGGTCGCGGGATTGTTTTCCGGCCAAAGCACGTTATCCGGCCAGTGGCCACAAACAGGTTTCCTGAAAAGGCCTATCTTTGCAATCCTTTTTGCTCACAAAAATAAAACGCACTGATTATCAGCCGTTTTACATTTCACCATCAGTAGTGATTACTGCACTTTTCAATGAAAGAGGACGATTTTAAATCAGGTGACCGCCGGGATGGTGGACGCCCCGCCCCCGGCCGTCGCGACGACGCCCGCAGGGACAACAGCGCCGGTTCGCGCCCATTCAACCGCGACGAAGACCGTTCGCGCCCGACCCGCTCCGGCCCGACATCCAACCGTTCGGATAATGAACGGCCGCGCCGGGATGTTGACCGACGCGACACCAATGCCAGCCCGCGCCCGTTTAACCGCGATCAGACCCGGCCGACGAGCGATTCACGCCGGGACGACAACCGGCCCAACGGCGGCTCTGCCGATCGGCCAGACCGTGCCGACGGTGATGCGGCAAACCGACCGCGCGACCGCTTCAACAGCGATGACCGTAGCCGTCCCGCATCGGACCGTGCCGACGGTGATGCAGCAAACCGACCGAACCGCCGTTTTGACCGCGACAACAATGCCGGTAGTGCAGACCGCCGGTCGGATAGCCCCCGTCGTGACGATAACCGTACGACCGGTTCGGCTTCCCGCTTCGGTAACAACCCCGAACGCCGGGAGGAATACCCAAGACCCAAATTTAACCGGGATAACAACCGCCCCGACGAACGCCCGCGCTATAACGACCGGTCGGCTCCTCGTTTTGATCGAGATGCGCCAGTCCGCCGGGTCGATACCGATCGAGATGTCGAACCACGAAATAGAGAACCACGGGCTGAGCGCGCCGAACGCCCGGCCGACGATAGCCGTCAGCGCAGTGGCGAGAACCGTTTCGGTCAGGAACGGCAGTACAACGAACGGCGGAATCGGGCCGACGAACCAGCCGCCCCGCGCGAAAATACCGCCCGCCCTTACAACCGGGACGAGCGCGACGGCCGGTCCGCCGATGCCGGACCGCGTAATGATCGTGGTCGGGAGACGGATCGTAACACCAGCCCCCGACGTGAGGATGACCGACCCCGTTCATTTGATCGTAATGCCGGTGCGGGACCGCGTAATGAGCGTTCCGGTTCCAAGCCCCGTTTTGACACGGATCGGCGTTCCGGTTCGAGCTACAGCAGTCCGGCACCCCGTTTCCCCCGCCGGGATGATACGGATTCGACCCCGCGCCGGTCGGGTCCAAGTTCCGAAGACCGGCGCGTGGGCAAATATGACCGGGCACCGCGCTACGACAAGGAAACCATGCGCAACAGCATTCCCCAGCGGAAGCGCGACGAACTGGACCGGGCCGAAAAACACGACGATGGCACCATCCGCCTGAACCGATACATTGCCAACGCAGGCATCTGTTCCCGCCGGGAAGCCGACGAACTCATTGCCCGGGGCGACGTGCAGGTGAACGGCAAAGTGGTTACCGAAATGGGCCATAAAGTGCAGCCGGGCGACGTGGTGAAATACGGTAACCGGATTCTGAATCCCGAAAAAATGGTGTACGTCCTGCTGAATAAGCCCAAAGACTACATCACGACGACGGACGACCCCGAAGAGCGCCGGACGGTTATGGAGTTGGTAGCCGATGCCGGTCCGTTCCGTATTTATCCCGTTGGTCGCTTAGACCGTAACACAACGGGCCTGATGCTGATGACCAACGATGGCGAGCTGGCCGAAAAACTGACGCATCCCTCGAACGGCATCCGGAAAATATACCAGGTTGAGTTAGACAAACCGATCTCTGACGAGCATTTCGAAGCCATTCAGCGGGGTGTCGAACTGGAAGATGGGGTAATTAAACCCGACGCCGTCAGCATTGTAACGCCCGATGCGCAGGTTGTGGGGATCGAGATTCACAGCGGCCGGAATCGCATTGTACGCCGTATTTTTGAAAACTTCGGCTATGAGGTAACCAAACTGGACCGGACTTCGTACGCTGGTTTGACCAAAAAAGAGCTGCCCCGTGGAAAATGGCGGTTCCTGGAGCCGAAGGAAGTCATAAAACTGAAATACCTGCAATAGCCGACTTATCTCAGTATAAGTCATGCGTTACAAAAAGCCCGTATCCGTACGGGCTTTTTTGTTGGTAGACATTGGCTGTTCTACCAGAAAACGGGGTGTGCCTGTACCGTTTACACAAAAATCAGTGACCGAACTTGACTATTTCGGTCGACAGCGCTGATTGCACTTGGCCATGAACAGGACGACTGGAGAGACTGTGCTTACCATAGGTAAGCAAAACTATTTACTAACCGATGACGGCGTAAATTTGATTGGTAAACTAATTTACCGTCTGATTATCAATAGTATAGCGAATAAAAATGAGTAGTTGCCAGTTATCTTTATTTTTTATATGATAACATATTCTCAATTTCAGCGATATTGCACTATACTTCTTTGATACGTACTCAATATGCCTACCGGATCTTTGCGTCCATTGTTTCTTTTATGCCTGTCAATTGGCTGTGCATTTTTGGGCATCACGCTACTTTATACCAATAATGACCAGACCAGTGATTTTGCCAGCAGCCTTAACCTGTCGTTATTGACAATGGGTACTGGCCTTTACATTTACGCAGCGATGCGTTTCTTCAACCGGAAGCTTAGCCAGCTCTTTACCAATGAGTCCATACCTCAGCAACATCAGGTAAACCTGAAATGGCTGCGCCTGTTTGGCATAAAGAATTTTCCGCGTACTTAATCGATCACCCGCTTTCGTCCGCAGCGCACCATCAGGCGTTGGTGAAAATCCCTTTCATGCAGTACCTCAACTTGTAGTCAGGCATTTTTCATCCGCGTAGTCGGGAGTCTTACAAATCAGCGAAATACCAGAGAAAGCCGCGTCCGTATGCATCGGGCGCGGCTTTTTTGCGTTCGGTACCGGCCGGTTGGCCCGGCAATAGTCGGGAAAAATAAAGGGACTTACCGGTAACATATCGCTTTTACCGTTGCCTAAAAAGGCCACGGCAGATCTATACCCTTTCCCGTAGTATTGCGCTTGTCTTTTAAACACTCAGCGGATAGATCATTAACATACACATTAATGCCAGTACGCTGACTCACAATAAGTTACATCAGGAAGACGAGTTGCCGGGGCACTTCCGTGGTTTTGCCCGCACTTATCAATCAACGCACACACTAAACACTTAATCTTCATGGAAACTCAATCAACCCAACAACCGAATGGCGAGCAACGCTCCGGCCCGATAGCCGGTACGGCCCTGGTAAGCGGAACAACGTTTACCAACAAAGGACTACAGTACGCCGAAGTAGATGGCCTGGCTATTTTTGAAGGCGATATCATCCTTGGTACCATCGAAGAAATGCAGGGTTTGGGTGATGCCGGGCCGGTACTACAGTCGATAGGCATCAACGCGGGGACCAATCGGCAAAACCGCTGGCCCAACGCTACGATTCCGTACGAAATTGATCCCGGCATGCCCAACCAGCAGCGCGTTACGGATGCCATTGCGCACTGGCAGGCCAATACATCCATCCGGTTTGTGCAGCGCACAGCGGCCAATGCCAGTCAGTTCCCCGATTTTGTGCACTACCAGTCGGGCGGGGGGTGTTCGTCGCAGGTGGGTCGCCGGGGTGGTATGCAAATCATCACGCTGGGAAATAGTTGCAGTACCGGAAACGCCATTCATGAGACGGGCCACACCGTTGGTCTCTGGCACGAACAGAGCCGCGAAGACCGTAATCTTTTCGTACAGATCGTCTGGGCGAATATTGACCCGGCCATGCAGCATAATTTTGATCAGCATATCGCCGACGGCGACGATCTGGGTGCGTACGACTTTGGCTCGATCATGCACTACCCGGCAACGGCTTTCTCGATCAACGGGCAGGCGACTATCATTCCGCTCCAGCCGATTCCGGCGGGCGTGACCATGGGGCAGCGCAGTGGTCTTTCGGCTGGCGACATCAATGGGGTGCGTCTAATGTATCCGCAGCGGATTGTCACGTTTAAAGAAGTCCGCAAAGACCCTATCCTCGATCCGATAAACACCTTTAAGGAGGTGCGGAAAGACCCGATTCAGGACGTAGTGACCATTAAGGAAGTTGGTCTCGATCCCATTGGCGGTACGCTGGTGGAACAGATTACGCAACCCGGTGTCCCGGTAACGTTTCCCGGCCAGTTGGGCGGACTAACGGGTAATCCGGCGGCCTCGCCGTTCATACTGGCCGGTCCGAGCCGGGTTAACGGGGAGCAAGACATGGCGACTCAATTGGCCGGTCAGGCACAGGATCTGGCGACTATTATTGCCCAGACCGAACAGCAGCACGCCCAGCTTATGGCTGCCTACGACGCCACGATGGAGGCCCTGAATCAGAGCCAGCCGGGAACGATGTAACGCACCACGAACCGAACCCGAACGACCGATGATTTTGGTTATTTCGTATCCCGACGAGGAGCATACCGTTAACGTTATCCGACTCCTTGAGAACCAGGGACACGAGGTCGTACTGGTCAATATGGGCGATTTTCCAGCCCAAAAAGGACTCTCGCTTACCTGGTCGTCCGACCTGAACCCGGCTTATAGCGTCGAAGGCCCCGCCGGGCCGGTCGATCTGCGCCGGGTTCAGGTGGCCTGGTGGCGCCGGGTCAGGCCCTTCGTGCTGGACGATTCGGTGAACGCGTCCATGCGCCCGTTTGCGCTCAGCGAGACCACACAGGCGGTTAATGGGATGCTGAATGCGCTGCCCTGCCGGTGGATTAACCCACGCGGTGCCGACGATGCCGCCCACCACAAACCTTACCAGTGGGAGGTAGCGCACCAGGTTGGCCTGAAACTGCCCCGCACGCTGGTTACGAATCAGCCCGAAACTGCCCGAGCATTTATTGAGCGGGTTGGGGTAGGGAAGACGGTTTTCAAGGCCTTTCTGTCCAGCTTTGAGGATTGGCGCGAAACCCGCCTGATCGAACGCGAGGATATGGACCGTCTGGAACTGGTGCGGCTGGCCCCGGTGATTTTTCAGGAATACATTGAGGGGGTCGATTTGCGCATTACCATCATTGGCGATCAGGTGTTTGCCGCCGAGATCGATGCCCGCCAAACCTCCTACCCCGTCGATATGCGGATGGTTGTTGGCGAGTCAATCGTAAAAGCGGTAGACTTACCAGCGGGCGTGCGCCAGTTGCTGATTCGTTTACAACGCCAACTTGGTTTAGACTATGGAGCCATTGACATGCGCCGGACCGCAGCCGGGGAGTACATTTTCCTGGAAGTCAACCCGGCTGGTCAGTGGCTGTTTGTGGAGGAGCATACGGGCCTGCCCATCACGCAGGCAATGGCTGATTATCTGGCTGCTTTTGACCGCCCCATCGTGCCGAATGCCCTCGTCCATGCGACTACTCACCGGTGATGTTGTTCTGCCCGCCAACGCACCCGTTGGGAAGGCGGCCTTTGTGCTCGTCGAAGTCCGTGACGTGTCGGTGGCCGACGCGCCTTCAGTAGTCATAGCGCAGCAACGGATTGACAACGTGACGCTCCGACCGGCAGGCCACATTGGCTTCCAGTTGCCGGTGCCGGTCGTGAGCGAGAGCCACAGTTTAGCCCTCCGGGTACACATCAGCATCGACGGCAGTGCCCAGCCCAAACCGGGCGACCTCCTCTCCACCACGCGGTATGCGGTGCCGGGCCGTGACGCCCTGGCGCCGATGCAGGTGCTGGTCAGTTTAATTTGACGAATCCTGCTAATCGGTTAAGGTGAAGACACGTTGTTTTCAGCAGGCTTTATCCCTTATTTCTCCGCCCTTTCCCATCTGCTTTATGCATTCCTTAGACCAGGTCTTACTGCTTATCAAAACCAACGCGCCGACTTTTCAGCAACCCGGTGTTATTACCGTCCGGCCCGGTTATCTGATAAAAGACAACTGGCCCACGCAGCAGCCCGCCATTGTTGTTATTGTTTCGCAACAGGCTGCGCCGGTCAGTCTGCCCACCCAGATCGGGGATATTCCGGTGCAGATTCGACAAGCGACCGACCTCGAAGAAGCAGCGTTTCAACACCCAGACACCATTGCCCGATTAGCCACGCAACGGCCGGAATTTCAGGACGGCGCCTTTTCCGATAGTCTACCCGACGAGGATGCCGACACTGTAGACGAAAACCCAACGCTGGCGTCCACAAAACCACAGCTTCCCTACACCCCACCCGATCATGTGGCCCTTGGCCCCGTAACCGGACCCATGACCATTACCTGCCATGCCAGTCCCGATGCCGGCTGGCCCACGCTGCGCACGTTTCTTAGCCAGACAACTGCTGCGCTGACGGTTGGTATGTACGATTTCACGTCGAAGCACATCCTGGATTCGGTCGGGAGCAGCCTGATGGGTGCCAAAACAATGACCATTACCCTCGACAACCCGGCCCGCAATCCAACCGCCGATCAAACAGATACCGAAACGCTACAGGCCCTCAGCACTGAACTCGGCTCTTCGTTTGTTTCAGCCCGGGCATTGGTGCGGTCCAATAGTGCCGTGCCGCAGTGGATCTATCCCAACGCGTACCACATAAAAGTGGCCGTACGCGACAGCAAGGCCATGTGGCTATCGAGCGGAAACTGGAACAACTCGAATCAGCCGGACATGGACTCCATTGGCCATCCTTCGGTCGGTGATCAGGAACAGGCCAAAAAAAGCGACCGCGACTGGCACGTCATTATTGAGCACCCGGGTCTGGCCAAAACGTACGAAGCTTTTCTGAAACACGATTTCGACGTAGCCAGCCAGATCGAAGGCGGCCCCACCACGATGGGCGCAGCAATGGAAACCGCCGTGCCGGATGTTTTACGGGCCGAACCATCGGGCACCTTTCAGTTTCACCAGCCACTGCACCTCAAAAATGTGCTGATGACCATCACCCCGTTGCTGACACCCGACCCTGGTGTGTACGTAAATGCGATGCTGAACCTGCTCGACTCGGCCCGCACTAAACTCTATATTCAGCTACAGTACATTCATCCCCCCAACGCAGCCGATCAGCTAACTACCTTGATTAACAAGGTGATCGATAAGATTGCGGCCGGTCTGGATGTACGCATCATTCTAAGTCAGTGGCAGTTAACAAACGGCTGGTTGGAGCGGTTGCAGGCTGCTGGTGTCAATCTGGCCACCGTCCGGATTCAGAACGGTGTACACAACAAGGGCTTCGTCGTGGATTCAGAAAAAGTAGTGCTGGGTAGTCAGAACTGGTCATCCGACGGGGTGCTGAATAATCGCGATGCCTCCGTAATTATCGAAAACCCGTTGGCGGCTCAGTATTACGAGAAGCTTTTTGTGCACGACTGGACCCGTTTGGCTAAGCAAAGCATTCACCCATAGACGACAAGCATCATGGCTAAAACCCACGTTATCGCCTACTTTATGCACGAAACGGAGCAGGCAGATGCCCAGCAGGCCCTCAGTTCGGCGCAGACGACCGATAGTTTTGTCATCGGCGACATTGAGGAAAGCGCGATTCCTGCGTTGGAGCGTAAAGGACTCATCGTACAGCGTCAACCCGTGGCCCCCTCCCCACCGGACGCCCCCATAAGCGGTCAGGCGATGTCGCTCGATGCGTCAATCTCCGGCTTTGGTGATGGGATGAGCGGCATGTCGGGCTTAAACGATGCGTTCCCTCAGTTAGTCGATTACTACGCTGTTTACCTGAATGGACCGCTGCTCGAATCGTCGCGCAGCCAGTTGGAAGCCGTGGGTGTGCGCCTGCTCGAATCGTTACCGGATGGCATTTACAAATACAAAGCCCGGCTCAGTACGCAGCAGGTGGTGGATGTCAGTTCACTGCCGTTTGTTCGCAGCGTCGAGTGGATCACTCCCGAGTCGTCGGCCCCGCAGGTCATCTCGCAGTCGGTAACACCGGGTATCGGCCAGCCGCCGGTGGGTGGCATTCAGATGCTGACTTTCGATGTTCGCCTGCATGACCCGGCTGATCTGCCTAAAATCAGGACCTGGCTCCAAACCCGAAATCTGACCATTGCGGGCACCAGCAGCCGTAAAATCCGCTTTTATGTGGCCGAAAATTCACCGGTACTGGATGACCTGGCGGCCCTGGCTGAAGTAGATAAAGTAGACGAATTTATAGCACCCGTCCTGTACAATAACGTCTCGCGCCGGATACTGGGAGTAGACCCGTTGCCGGGAATAGCACCAGCAATGGCACTTACGCAGGATGGTTCCAACCAGATTGTGGCCGTGGCCGACACGGGCATCGACGATCAGCACCCCGACTTTCAGGGACGCATCCTGAAGGTCTTTGCCCGCGGACGACCGAACGACGCTACCGATCTGGTTGGACACGGTACGCACGTAGCGGGGTCGGTGCTGGGCGATGGTAAGGCGTCGGGCGGAAAGATCAAAGGGATTGCCTCCAAAGCCAAACTGGTTTTTCAATCCCTTACCGACGCGAACGGTAAACTCACCGGCCTGCCCGTCGACCTGAACGATTTGTTCGAAGAAGCGTATCAGGCAGGTGCCCGGATTCACAACAATAGCTGGGGATCGCAGACGCCATCGTTCTATACCGTCAACAGTGAAGAAGCGGACGAATTTGTCCACAAAAACAAGGATATGCTGCTGGTGGTCGCGGCTGGCAACGCAGGCACCTCGGGGCAGCAGCCCAAAAAAGCGGACGTTGGCTTTGTCGACTGGTTGTCCATCGGGTCACCTGCCACCTGCAAAAATGCGCTGACCGTCGGTGCCAGCCGCAGTGACCGTACCGACGGGCCAATGGCCACCATTACCTGGGCGCAGGGCTGGCCGAGTGCCTTTCCGGTTCCCCCAATTGCCAACGCTCTCGTGTCGGGCGATGCCAACAGCATGGCTGCTTTCAGCGGACGGGGCCCATGCGATGACCGACGAATTAAACCCGATGTAGTAGCCCCCGGCACCGATATTCTCTCAACCCGGTCGTCGCTCGCGCCAATCGCCAATTTCTGGGGCGCATACCCCACGCAGGGCCAGCCCAAAGACCCGCACTATGCTTTCGACGGCGGCACCAGCATGGCTACACCATTGGTAGCCGGGTGCGCAGCTTTGGTCCGCCAATACTATACTGAACATGCCAAGCATCTCCGGCCAAGCGCAGCCCTGCTGAAAGCCACCCTGATTAATAGCACTACCTGGTTGACGGGGCAGGATGCGACGGCCAAAAGCGTTGGCAAACCCAATTTCCACCAGGGCCACGGGCGCGTGAGCATGAACCTGGCCATCCCGAATCCGTCGCAGCCGGGTATGGAACTTCGTTTTGTGGATGAGTGGGAAACCTTTCAGTTCACCCGCACGGGGCAGCGTAAACGGTATCAGTTTATGCTGCCCGCCGACGTAGCCGAGCTACGATTTTGCTTAGCCTACACCGATGCACCCGCCCGTTCACTGCAGAACAACGTAAACCTGGTGGTGCAGTACATTGACGGTGGCATCAAATTTATGGGCAACGCCGAATTACCGGATGCCCTGACCTTGCCCGACCCGGATAACAACGTAGAGTCTGTCAAAATCCCGGACGCCAAAAAAGGTACCTACTTTATCCAGGTTTTTGCGGCCAACCTGCTGACGCCCCCGCAGGATTTCGCGCTGGTTGTCGCGGGAGTTGGTGTACCACCCCTGACCGAAGTTTTTTAGGGCATATCCAGGGTTTTCGGACAGTACCGAAAGCAAAAAAGCCACTGACAGTCAGTGGCTTTTTTGCTTTAACCCGATAAGGGTTTTGTACCAGGAGCGGGAGTCGAACCCGCACGGGCTTGTGGCCCACAGGATTTTCATACCAACTACAGCTTTCGCTGCTCATTGCCAAATGCAATGATTTGTGGTCTGGACTTTCTCTTCACCATGTCCCGCTAACCGCGAGACGCAGGTGCCGCCTATTAAGTCTCTACACCTTCCACACCAACAATATGTCGGCAGGCTTGGCTCGGGATTGCCAGTCAGGCATTGCCTGATAAGGTTTCCCCGAATTTAAGCGGTTCTACATCGGTCGTTTCCAACCGCGCACTCAACTTTTTGATATTCTTCGCTCGGTAATTGTCTGTAAAAGCGTGACAGTTTGGGCACAGCAACTCAAGATTATCTAACGAGTTATCTGTTCTTACTCCATTCCTATGATGCAACTCCAACGGTATGAGATTTGACATCCATTCCGATAGACCGCACGACTCGCAGCGATGTTGCTTGTAACCTTCGCCCAAAAGTCTAATCTTGACTTTATGAGTTTGGTAAGTTGGATGAGCACCACTAAAAATATCAGCCATCAATACTGACTCCTTAGAAAGCCTTTTCCTCAGACCTTTACCGGATTGATTGACTTTAAAACAATTAGGTCGTTTCGCGTGAAAACAAAGTGTTTTGTAATTCATGCCAAGCGCTATAGCTGCTTTCGCCATACTACCCGAATCAAGACAAACATCTTCTATCTTCCTCTCGAAAGAAGAATCGAATACGTAACGTGCCATAGAACTGAGAATAAGTAATCCTCAATCACAGCATAAAACCGAGAGTATCAAAGAACTAAGTCCGGCGTGTCTACCAATTCCACCATCCCGGCATTATCCCAACGAGTTGGGTACTTACGAAAAAAGCACCGTCGGTCGGTGCCTTTTCGTGGAGCGAAAGACGGGGTTCGAACCCGCGACCTCGACCTTGGCAAGGTCGCGCTCTACCAGCTGAGCTACTTTCGCAATGCCTTTTCGCCGTAGTAGTGGCGAATTGTGGATGCAAAATTAGCTGTTTGTCGGCGTTTGTCAAGCCCCCGGTCGAAAAATATTTTAGTGTAGCCGTCCTGCAGCTACTTGTCGGCTGTTTATGAATGACTTAAAAGCACCAGTGTGGCAAAAAAAACATTCTGGCAAACACCCGCCGTCCACATCATGCGCATCGTGTTTCGGTAATTGGCCCGACGCGTGTCCTGATAAACCTGCCAGAACCAGCGCAGGAAAAAAGCAACGGCGGGTGACAGAAACAACAGGTACAGAAAGAAGAAAGAACTGCCATCGAAATAAACGTAGAAAGCCAGCACCGCCAGCGCAAACATGACAACAGCACAGACGAACGTTCCCCGGATACCCAGCATCCGGCTAATGGTTCGGTCGCCCCGGCGGGCATCTTCCTCATGCTGGTATACCTGAGTAACTGGGTAAAGAGCCATCAGATTTAAGGTGCCCAACAGCCCCCCCAGCAGAAGTTTAGGCGCTGTCACGGCGGAAAGTGGCAGATTGTTGATGGATATATAGATCATGACGTACGTAATTCCCCCCTGCAAGGCACTAATTAACAGCCAGCTGAGTATGGGGTATTTTTTAAGACGAATGCCATCGTAGCTGTACGCTTTGGTAACGAAGCCATAAATGAGCAGGTAGACGACGAAGGGCCAGTTGACAAATGCACCCAGAATCAGCGCGACAATATCCAGTACCCACGACACCCAGTACAGGGTTTTTGTTACGGGTGGGGGTTTCTCCAGCCCGCCGATGCTGTCTTCATCTTTATCAAAATAGCTGTTGTACGCATTGCTGGCGGGGTACAGAAGCAGGTGAACGATCAAGCCCACGGCAACGGCCCGCCCCCAGTCTAATTGGGTTGACTGGCTGACGGCAAACCAGAAAATAGGCAGTATAAAAAAAGAAAAGGGCACCCGCAGGTGTAACCAGATGGAACGGAGGCTCATGGTGAGAAAGGTTTAGGAACGGAGGAAATTTACGTACTTTCTCCCACACACGACTCCGCAACTTTCTGAAGGGGTTCAGGCCGGTCGTTGGCGAAACATTTTGCGTATGGTCACGTTTTGTAACTACTCTTGACGCAATCCGGGAGTGGCCCACCTAACGTAAGTAACTTACATCACTTTCCGTTTCTATGAATTCTTCCGACAGCTTCATCAATGCATTTGGTACCGCCGTACCCGCCCATATATTCCCCCAGACACAGATTGCCGATTTTATGGCCGAAGCGCTCCAGTTTGATGAGCGGGACCGCCGACGCCTGACTGCACTCTACCGGCAAACCCGCATCGAACAGCGTCACTCCGTACTGGCCGACTACGGGCAAACCAACGGCAACTATACGTTTTACCCCAACACACCCGGTCTGGAACCGTTTCCAACCATTGGACAGCGCATGGCCGTTTACCGGAAAGAAGCGTTGCCACTGGCTCTGAAGGCGGTCCAGAACTGCTTTGCCAACTATCCGGGCTTTGATCCGCAAACCATCACGCACCTGATTACGGTCAGTTGTACGGGGCTGTACGCGCCCGGACCCGATATTGAACTGGTCGAAGCCCTGGGTTTGCCGACAACGACGCAGCGGTTGGCCATCAACTTCATGGGTTGCTACGGAGCGTTCAACGGCCTGAAAGCCGCCGATGCGATGGTGCGGGCCGACCCGAACGCCAAAGTGCTGGTGGTGTCGATAGAACTTTGCACGATTCACTTCCAGAAAAAAGCCGAAACGGATCATCTCCTGTCGAATGCGCTGTTTGCCGATGGGTCGGCAGCGGTACTGGTCGAGAGTCAGCCCCGGCCAGATAAAAGCCTTCGGCAACGGCAGTTTTATTGTGATCTGCTGGCCGAAGGGCGCAACGAGATGGCCTGGCACGTGAGTGATTTCGGTTTCGAGATGACGCTGACGTCCGAAGTACCCAACGTGATTAAACGCGGCATCGGTGGCCTGCTGTCCAAATTACTGGAACGCAGTGGCCTCACCATCGGCGATATTGGCCGCTACGCCATGCACCCCGGCGGACGAAAAATTCTGGAAGTGATCGAAGCACAGTTGGGCATTGGACCGGAGGAAGATCGGTACGCGTACCGGATTCTGAAGCAGTACGGCAACATGTCGTCGGCTACGGTGCTGTTCGTCCTGAATGAAATCTGGCAGGAATTAGGCACGGAATCGGAAGGCACCACCGAGCCGGGCAACATTCTGAGTTGCGCGTTCGGGCCGGGCCTCACCCTCGAATCCATGATTCTGGAAGCCATCGTGGGCGAACCCAACCGGTCACCGCAGCAGGCAGAAGCCGCTATTTCAGCAGATTCCAGTTCATTAGTCCCCATCGGGTAAGCCGGTAAAACAGCGATACCTTCAGTACCCCCAATCCATAAATGCTGCTCCGGCGGAAATTGATGGACGAAGCTTCCTCGAAGTATTTCGTAGGGCAGGTCACTTCGGCGATGTCAAAGCCCTTGTAGAAAATCTGGGCGATCATTTCGTTGTCGAAGATGAAGTCGTCGGAGTTGTGCGTAAAATCCAGCGCCCGGATTACTTCGCCCGAAAAAGCGCGGTAGCCGGTATGGTACTCCGACAGCTTCTGGTTCATCAGGATGTTCTGCGTGAGCGTCAGAAAGCGGTTGGCAATGTATTTGTACATCGGCATTCCGCCTTTCAGCGCTCCTTTTCCCAGAATGCGCGACGCAAACACGACCGGGTACAAATCGTTGCCGATGATGGAAACGATGGCCGGTATCAGTAGTGGGGTGTACTGATAATCAGGGTGTAACATAATCACAATGTCGGCTCCAAGGTCGAGGGCTTTGGCGTAGCAGGTCTTCTGATTTCCACCGTAACCTTTGTTGCGGTCGTGCCGGATTACGTGCCGGATACCCAACTCGCGGGCGACATCGACGGTATTATCGGGGCTGGCATCATCGACAAGAATTACGTCATCGACAATGTCGAAGGGGATTTCACGGTAGGTACGTTCCAACGTGAGGGCGGCCCGGTAAGCGGGCATCACCACCACTACTTTTTTCTGATTAAACATGGGGTCAAAACTAATGGAATGCGGTTGATACACCAACTGTCATAGGGTAACAACGACGGGGTTTACCGATATTGCACCCGTTTTTACAGCCCGTTTTGCCGACGCAAATTGACGGGTTCTCGAAAAGTCAGCCGCAAAATCCCGTTATGTTCAGTAGTGAAAGTGTATTTTTTCTGGGCTTTGCCCTGTTCGTTCTGGTAGTCATGGTGCTTGACCTGGGCCTGCTGACGAAGCAAAAAAGCCACATCGTCGGTTTTAAGGAGGCTGGTATCTGGAGTGCCATCTGGGTGTTGCTGGCGGTTGGATTTTACTTCTTTCTGCAAAAATTCGGTTACCTCATCCACGGCATTGGGGACATGCCCCAACTCGAAGCCATTCGCAGTCAGTACGCTGTACAACTCAAACTGATACCCGGCAACTATGCCGCCAGTCTGGCTAAATTCCAGAACAACATGGCCCTGGAATACATCACGGGCTATTTGGTAGAATATTCGCTCTCGGCCGATAATATCTTTGTGTTCATTGTCATCTTCAATTCGTTCGGTGTTCACCCGAAGTTTTACAAGAAAATTCTGGTCTGGGGCATTCTGGGAGCCATCGTGCTGCGGTTCATTTTCATCTTCGTCGGCTCGGCCCTGTTGCAGCGGTTCGACTGGATTATGTACCTCTTCGGTGCGTTTCTGGTCTACACGGGTGTGCAGTTGTTCTTCAACAAAGACGATGATGAAGCCATCGAACCGGCAAAGCACCCGGTGGTTCGGTTCGTGTCCAAATACTTCAACGTCTACGGCCGGAATGTAATCGACCATTTTTTCGTCCGCCGGAAGTCCGACAAAAAGCTGTTCATCACGCCCCTGTTCATTGTCGTACTGGTGGTGGCGGTAACGGACCTGATATTTGCCGTAGACTCGATTCCGGCCATTTTTTCGATCACCAAAGACCCGTACATCGTCTTTTTCTCGAACGTCTTCGCCATCATGGGGCTGCGGTCGATGTTCTTTTTCCTGTCGAGTATCATGGACCAGTTCCGGTTCCTGAAGGTCGGGCTGGCCGTTTTACTGACGTTTATCGGCGTGAAAATGCTGCTGGAACACCAGTTGGCAGGTTGGGGTTTCCAGACAATTTATTCGCTGTACATCATTCTCGCCATTCTGGCCGTGAGTATTCTGGCGTCGTGGCTGATTCCGGAGAAGAAGGCACTGTGATTCGTCGGATTAAATGGATTGACTGTGATTCTTATGAATGAATTCACTTGATTTATGGTGACCTCACCAATAGACGGCCTAAAATCATAGTGAATTAAATGAATCCGACGAATCACAGTCCGAATCAGCGGCTGCATTACAGCCCGACTATCCTTCGCACGTACCGCAACCGACTCACCAACCTCACCGGCCGCAACCGGTCGCTGTTGCTGACGTCGCTGCCCGCCGAACAGTTTCTGGATTTGCACGACGCCGACTTTCTGCTGAATAAACCGTCGTTCGAGATCATCAGACAGGTATTGAGCCGGAAAACTGCCATCCCCGTTTGCGATATACTCGACGCCCGGAATGAGCGGGTCAATACGGTCAGCAAGCGGCTGCGGAACATTGACCGAACCGCCCGATTTATCGAAGACGAACGGGGTACGGAAGATTTATACGTCGGCTGGCCTTTTGTCCGGGGCAAATTCATGGATGGGACGGTGGTACACGGGCCTCTGTTGTTTTTTCCGGTGAACCTGGAAACGGTCGGCACAACCTGGCAACTGACCCGGCGGGGCGACGACTTCGCGGTACTGAACGCTTCGCTGGCCCTGGCGTACGGGCATTTCAATCAGGTAACCATCCCCGATGCCGTACCGGAAATGGACTTCGCCGACTTCGACCGCGACCCGCTGGCATTCCGCACGCAACTCTACGAATGGCTGAAGACGACACCCATCGCCGTCAATTTCAATACCGACCTGTTTACCGATCAGCTTCAGCCATACGATGCGCAGACCACCAAAAATCTGACCGCGCTGGAGTCTGTCGGCGAACTGAAACTTTACCCGGAAGCCGTGCTGGGCATTTTTCCGCAGGCCGGTTCGTTTTTAGTGCCGGATTATGACACGTTGATAGCGATGAGCGAAGAGCCGGTAGCGGTTGATGAGTTGCCGGTTGACAATCCACTACCTACTGCCCACTTACCACTGAAAGAGCGTTTCCTGCACACGCCCCTGCCGCTCGATGCGTCGCAGGAAGCGGCTGTCCGGGCAGTGAAGGCCGGTGAGTCCATTGTGGTGCAGGGGCCACCGGGAACGGGCAAATCGCAGTTGATCGCGAACCTGATGGCCGACGCGGCTGCCGCCGGAAAACGGGTACTGCTGGTGTGTCAGAAACGGGCCGCGCTCGATGTCGTTTATGCCCGGCTGCGGGAGGTGCAGATGGAACCGTTTGTGGCCCTGATTCACGACTTCCAGAACGACCGGAAAACCCTGTATAATCAGTTGGCGGCTCAAATCGGTGAGGTTGACCGCTACAAAGCCACTAATTACAGCCTCGATGCCGTGCTGCCCGAACGGGAATTCGACACGGAGAGCCGCCGGATTGATGAACTGCTGATTGAGTTACAGGCATTCAAAGACGCCCTGTTCGATACGAGCCTGTGCGGATTGTCGGTAAAAGAACTTTACCTGACGAGCCAGCCCGACACCGGTTCCTCGACGGTTTTACCGCCCAACCTGTCGGATGTGTATCCGTCTTTCCGCTTGGATGCGGTAGATGGGTTTATTCGCAAACTGACCGATTACGCGGGCTACCAAACCCGGTTGGGGCCTCAGCATCCGTTTGCCGAACGCGTGTCGTTCAGTTCGTTCAGCGCATCGGCACTGCCAGCGGCTGAGCGGGTTATTCGGGCCATTCCCGACGCAGCCCGTTTGGTTTCGACGCAAACAGCCCCCCTTTTTGCTAAATCCCTAACGCTGACCGACCTGGCGAACTGGCATGAAAACGCCTGGTCACTAACGGCAATGCTCACCCTGGCCGATGGCCCGGATGCCGAGTTGTGCTGGCCCGTAACGCGCTATTTGCTGGCCAATCCGAAGCACCCGGCCCGTACCGCCAACGAAACACTATTTGACACCACAGCCGCCGATTGGGAACGGGTGCTGGCTACCCCCGGTCCCGAACGGTCGTTACCAACGGCGGATGTGGCTGCGTTCCGTAGCCTGCTGACCGATGCGAAGGTTGCCCGTGGGTCGTGGGTGGCCTGGAAATGGTGGCAACTGACCCATTCGGGAAAAGACACGCTGCTATCGGTATTGGCTGCAAATGCGCTCACCACGTCTGCCGGTGATCTGGCTGTGCTCGCCGAAAAAGTTGATAAACGGCTGGCGCACGAAGCGATTCAGCAAAAAGTAACCCCGTGGCTGAACCTGACACCCGCGCTACCCAACGAACCTGCCAGCCTGCACCGGTTGCGACAGGCCCGCGACGTGGCCGACCGGCTGAGCGAACTGCCCGTGGTGAACCAGTTGAAACCTGCCGTCTGGAATACGTTCGGTCAGTTTTCGCAGGCCGTCACCGCCACGCTTACGGTGGCTGAAACGGTACAGAATCAGCGTTCCGACTGGCAAACGTACCTGACCAACGCCCAGATTGAGCGGGTCTGGGCGGACGAGGACGCGGCCCCGGTCCTGCAATCCGCCCTGCGCAACGACTTCGACGTACTGGTGGATATGGACCGGCTGAAAGACCAATTTTCGGCCACCGAAGCCGACGTAGTCAGTCGATTGAGTGCGACACTACCGACCGACTGGGTTAGCCTGTTTCAGAATACCCTTCGTCTGACCTGGATTGAGCACATCGAACGGGAATACCCGTTGCTGCGCAGCGTTTCGTCGTTGAAAATGGAGCAGATGGAGCAGGCGTTGCAACACAGCGTGGCCCGCAAGCAGAACCTGAGCCGGGATATTCTGCTGATTAAACTCCGGGAGCAGACGTATAAGAACCTGACGTTTAACCGGCTCAACAACCTGACAACTTACCGCGAGCTTCAACACCAGACGACCAAAAAACGAAACGTCTGGCCCGTGCGAAAGCTGATGAGTCAGTACGCCGATGAGGTATTTCGGCTGGTGCCGTGCTGGTTGGCATCTCCCGAATCCGTATCGGCCATGTTTCCGCTGACGGCTGGTCTGTTCGACCTGGTCATTTTCGACGAAGCGTCGCAGTGTTTTGCCGAAAACGGTCTGCCGGCGGTGGCGCGGGGCAAACAGGTGGTTGTGGCGGGGGATAGTCAGCAGTTGCGGCCCAGCGATTTGTACCGGATTCAGCTCGATACCAGCCTGGCCGTTAGCGAAGCCGATTCGGAGATTACACCGGTTGAACTGGAAGTCGAATCGCTGCTCGAACTGGCGGCCCAATCCCTGCCGCAGGTGAGTCTGACGGGACACTACCGGAGCCGGTCGCCCGAACTGATCGACTTCTCGAACCAGCATTTTTACGGCAATAAACTGACGCTGCTCCCCAACTTCGCTGACCTGAGCCAAACGCCGGGTGAGAATTCTGCTGCCATCCGGTACCAAAACGTAAGCGGGACGTGGCAGCAAAATACCAACCCCGCCGAAGCCGACGCGGTCATTGAGTTAATTACGCAGTTGGCCACCGAATTACCGGGTCGTTCCATTGGGGTCGTCACGTTCAACTACCAGCAGCAGCACCTGATTCAGGAAAAATTAGAAACATCCGTATCGGCTCTACCACCGCGTGTTCAGGCTTCGGCCGGTGAGATGACGTTCGTGAAAAACATCGAAAACGTGCAGGGTGATGAGCGCGACGTCATTATTTTCTCCGTCGGTTACGCCCCCGATGAGCGGGGTAAATTGGCCATGCAGTTTGGCAGCCTGAACGCCCTTGGTGGGGCCAACCGCCTGAATGTGGCCGTAACACGGGCGCGGGAGCGGATTCACGTGGTGACGAGTCTTTGGCCGGAGCAACTCAACGTTGACCAAAGCGTGAACGATGGCCCTAAACTGCTGAAAGCCTACCTGAGTTATGCGCTCAGGGCGTCACAGGGGCATTTCCGGCCTCAGCCCCGGCCGGTAAAAGGCGTACGACCGTCGGCTCTGCTCAAAACACAGTTAGCCACACAACATCCCGACTGGCGACCCGAATTACCCTTCGCCGATTTGACCGTACTTCGGGAGGGTGCTTATCAATCGCTGGTACTGACCGACGATGATCTTTATTTCAGCCAGACGCCCAAAGAGAGCCACGCGTACCTGCCGTTTGCGTTACGGGCGCGCAACTGGCCGTTTGTGCGGGTGTGGAGCCGGGAGTTCTGGCGGAGGACCCCAACCCCTAAAGGGGCTTCACTGAATTAGTTACCGGTAGCTAATTCAGTGAAGCCCCTTTAGGGGTTGGGGTGAAAATGGCCACTGCCGCCGAAACTTTGCCGAGACTAAAAAGGCAACAATGCCCAGCGCAATAACCGTCAGGCCGGACAACATGAACATCATACCGGTGGAGAAGAAAACGAATGCCCAGATGCTGATGGCCAGCACAACCGGCAGGGGATAAAGCGGCATTCGGAAGGGAAAGTTGACCGCCGGGCGTTTGCGGTGCAACACAATCAGACCGATGCCCTGCCCGATAAACTGCACCACGATCCGCATCGCCAGAATCGCCGTAATCACGTCGCCGAGCCGGAACAACAGGCTGAACACAAACCCTAAACCACCTAGTACCAGCAGCGACACGTACGGAAACTGCCGCGTCGGGTGCAGCCGGGCGAAGATTTTGAAGAACTGCCCGTCGGCCGCAGCCGCGTACGGCACCCGCGAATAACCCAGCAACACGGCAAATAGGGACGAGAACGCGACGACCAAAATCAGGCCGGTAGCGAGTTTAGCCGCGCCGGGTCCGTAGAGCGTTTCGACAAACAGGCTCACCACGAATTTGCTTTCCTGCACCTGCTGCCACGGAATAACACTCACCACGCTGATGTTCATCAGCAGGTACAGCACGGCAATACCGGCAATGGAGATGAACATACTGGCCGGAATGTTGCGCGTGGGGTTCTTGATTTCGCCCCCCAAATGGCAAACATTGTAATAGCCCAAATAACAGTAAATCGTTTTGACCGAGGCCTGACCCAACCCCGCGCCCAGCAACCCCACGCCCAATGGCCCCGCTGCGGTAATAACCTCGCCGATGGGTTGCCGGGCGTTGGATAGTCCGCCGATAATGATCCAGCCCATCACCAGCAGCACGCAGGCCCAGAGCGCAATGCCGATTTTGCCGATGGAGTCGATCCGGCGGTAGAGCAACGCAATGATAATCAGTACCACCCCGCCCGACACGAGTTTACGCTGGAGATCGTCTAACGGAATCAGGTAGGAGGCATACTGCGCAAAGCCAATGGCCCCCGACGCCATCACGAGCGGGGCCTGAATCATGGTTTGCCAGACGTAGAGGAATGAAATCAACCGACCCCACCGCTGATCGCCGTAGGCTATTTTTAGGAAATTGTAGCTGCCGCCCGCCCGTGGGTAAGCGGCTCCCAGTTCGGCCCAGATAAAGGCATCGGCCAGTGAAATTAACGCGCCCAGCACCCAGGCCCATAAAAACTGTGGTCCGCCGATGGTTTGCACCACTAAGGATAACACCACGAACGGCCCGATACCGACCATGTCGATCATATTCAGGGCGGTACCCTGCAACAAACTCAACCGGCGGGGCAACGCGGCATCAGGAGGTAGCGTATCGTTCAAGCGGATCGTAGGTTAATGGCTCGTGTGGGCAAAATGCGCAGAATAACCCGAAAAGTTCCGTCTTTCTGTCGGCAGGCAGCCGGATGGAGAGGAGCGTGACCCGCCAAATCGGATGGGACACTTTAATCTATTTATAACAAACAATCTCTACTAATTGAGTGTAGTACTGGAAATTCCAAACTGGTTTATCAACTCAACAACAACTGTTATGAAAAAGACAATCGTACTCTGCATGGCCCTTTGCGTGGGCATCGTATCGGCCTCTATGGCCCAGGCTACCAATGGCAACTCGAACGGGGCATCCACCCAGAGTGGTTCAACCGGCAACGGATCACAGGGCGGGCAGATGAGCAACTCTTCGCGGTCGGGTAAAATGCAGTCCGGCAAAATGAACGGCTCATCCATGAATTCGGGCAGCGGCAAGATGAACGGCTCGTCGACGAGTTCGGGCAGCGGTTCGTCAATGGGAACGGGCAGCGGTTCATCGAACGGTTCATCAATGGGAACGGGTTCATCGTCGGGCAGTGGCTCCATGAAAAAATCGTCGGGCAGCAAATCGAAGATGAAATCATCGAGCAGCAAAACCACGCCGAGCGCATCCAACAGCTAACAGACTAGCACCATTTTGTATTGATTACGCAACAGAAACGGTGCCGCAATATGCCGTTTCTGTTGCGTATCTGTTTAGCCGACCCTTGCTTTTAACCAGTTTCGGCACCTGTCATCAACTCAACGGACAACATGAATCAGTCAACAAAATCAATACTCGCCGGATTAGTCCTGACCGTAAGTATATCGGGGCCCCTGCTGGCGCAGCAACCCACACCAACCACCGCCGAAGGCACCATGTCGCGAAGCGGTAAAACCACGGGCGCGCCCAACAAAGCCACCAATACATCGCCCCGGCAAGGGTACACGAAACCAGCCGCTGTAGGCACCAACAACGGGAACGCCGGCAACTCAATAGTACCTACCAGTACGCAGGGCAGCACGTCCGACGGGTCGGCCAGCCGGGCATCGGACGGGGGCGGACAGGGTACCCAGACCCGCGAAACCCGTAAACCGCAGCCCAAAGCGGCAATGACCGCGAAAACAGGTACTCAACCGTCGGCGGCTGCGGGCGGTCCGCAAAATCCGGCAGCCCGCCCCGGTACCGCAGGCGACACCCGAACGACGCGGAGCCAGCAGGGAGCCAAAGCGAACTCGGCCACCACGGCCGGCATAACGGGTGCCCGCCCCGGCGACGGGCTGAACAAAGCCCAGACGAAGACCAGTATGAGTCCGACAGCAGCGAACGGTTCCAGCCGCAACGATCAGAATAGCCAGGGCGCAACGGTATCGACATCGGGGAAAACAGGCGCGCGCCGACCGTCCACTACCGCTCAGGTACAGAAGGAAGCCAAAACGCCCGACGAGATGACCTCGACCGGTTACCCGTCGCCAACGGGCGTGGGTAAGCCGGGTACACCGTCCGGCAACGCAAAAGGCAAAACGGGTAGTGCCAAGGCTCAGAGCTATTCGCAGCCGACAAAGCAATAAAGAAGCGGGTTAAAAAGGGCAGTTGGTTCACGTCGGCTGCCTTTTTGGTAAGCTCCTTTTACGGCCGCCCGATACAATCGTCGTGGGTCCTGCTTCGCTACCCTATCAATCATTCACTCATGGCACCGACCTTTCTGTTTGCCACCGGCATCGAAAACAGCAACCCTACCATTCAGAACGGTACCATCCGCCAGGACGAACTGGCCAAATGCGGGCATTATCAGCACTGGCAAAAAGATTTCGAGTTGGTAGACGAACTGGGTATTCGCTTTTTGCGGTATGGCCCGCCGATTCACACCACGTTTTTGGGCGTGGGCCGCTACGACTGGTCGTTTGCCGACGAAACGTTTCGGGAACTGCACCGGCGCGACATTGTCCCCATTGTTGACCTGTGCCATTTTGGGGTGCCCGACTGGATTGGCAATTTCCAGAACCCCGATTTTCCGGTGCTGTTTGCCGGGTACGCCCGCGCTTTTGCCGAGCGGTTTCCGTGGGTGCAGCTTTATACGCCCGTCAACGAAATGTACATCTGCGCCGAGTTTTCGGCCCTCTACGGCTGGTGGAATGAGCAACTGCGGAGTGATGGTGCCTTCGTTACAGCCCTGAAATACATTGTGAAAGCCAACGTACTGGCCATGAGTGCCATTCTGGAAGTTAGGGCCGACGCCATTTTTATCCAGAGCGAATCGTCCGAATATTTTCACGCCGAAAATCCGGCCGCCATCAAACCCGCCGAACTGCTGAACGCCAAACGTTTTCTGTCGCTCGACCTCAACTACGGCCGCCGGGTCGACTCGGAGATGTATGAGTACCTGATGGACAACGGCATGACGCGCGACGAGTACCATTTTTTTGTGGGTCAAAGCCTGAAACAATACTGCATCATGGGCAATGACTACTATCAGACCAATGAACACCGCGTAGCTGCCGACGGCAGCACCCGGGCCGCCGGGGAAGTATTTGGCTACCACGTTATCACCTCGCAGTACCACGACCGCTACCGCCTGCCGGTCATGCATACCGAGACCAACCTCTGGCAGGGTCCCAACGGCGACGAAGCCGTAAACTGGCTCTGGAAAGAATGGGCCAACGTGCTCCGGGTTCGTAATGATGGCATGCCCATTGTTGGCTTTACCTGGTATTCACTCACTGATCAGGTCGATTGGGACACGGCCCTGCGCGAAAACAACGGCGTCGTTAATCCACTGGGCCTGTACGATCTCGACCGTAACATCCGCCCCGTGGGGCAGGCCTACAAGCAACTCATTCAGGACTGGCAGCAGGTGTTGCCCATGCAGAGTGCCTGTTTGCAGGTACCCATCGTGATGCCCAGCGAGAGCGACGAACCGTGGGCGCACAAAAAACAGGGCGATGCCCGGAAGGCCCGCCGGGATACCACCAATTCGTTAGCCAAAACCAATCAGGCCATTATTTAACGACTATGCGATTTCAGGATAAAGTAGCCATTGTTACCGGAGGAGCCAGCGGCATTGGTCTGGCCGTAGCCAGGCGATTGGCTTCGGAGGGTGCCCGTCTGGTCCTCGCCGATTTAAACGAAGCGAACCTCAATACAGCCCTGCCCCTGGTGAAAGCCGCCGGGGCACCCGATGTCTGGGGCATCCTCTGCAATGTGGCCGTAGAAGCGCAGGTCATTGCCACGGTAGCGGGCACGCTCGACCGGTTTGGCCGGTTGGATGTGATCGTGAACAACGCCGGGCTGATGCAGTTCAAGCCCCTCGAAGAACTCACCGGCGACGACTGGCTGCGCATTCTGAACGTCGATCTACTGGGGGCATTCTATTTTACCAAGCAGGCCTTTCTGCACATGAAACCCGGTGGCAGCATCGTCAATGTGTCCAGCATTCACGCCATCGAAACGGAGCCGCTGGTATCGCCCTACGCAGCCGCCAAAGCGGCCGTGCTGTCGCTCACCCGGTCGTCGGCCTTAGAAGGCAAGCCCAAAGGTCTGCGCATCAATGCCGTTTTGCCCGGAGCCATCGACACTCCCATGCTTTGGAACAACCCAAACGTAAAATCGGGAGTGGAAAAAATTGACCGCGCCGACGTGGGGAAACCGGAAGACGTAGCCGCCACGATTGCCTACTTAGCCTCCGACGATGCGGCTTTTGTGCAGGGAGCCGAAGTACGGATTGATGGCGGGCGACTGGACCGGCTCTAAAAACTAAAAACAGCCCTGGCCGGTGCTTATACCAGACCGGCCATTGCCTGGTTGATGTAACGCAAAATCCAATCGCCCAACGCATTACGCCGGGTGAGTGGATTTCGTTTTGTGTCAATACGAACTGAACGGGTCAGTCTATAGGCGATTAGCCAAAGCTGATTTGTTCAGGACGGGATTAGACCGCAATGCTGGCCAGACCCTTTTCCAAAGCCGCCGTCTGCTGATCGGGCAGGGCCGTACCCTCAACCCGAAATACGGTTACGTCCGTCATACCCATAAGACCTAAAATAGCTTTCAGGTAGGGCGCAACAAAATCGTAGCCGACCATTTGGCCTTCGGAATATACCCCGCCACTCGACATGGCTACGTACACTTTCTTACCCTGTACTAACCCTTCGGGACCATTTGCAGAATAACGGAAGGTAACACCCGCCCGGACAATGTGATCGATCCAGGCTTTCAGCGTCGAGGGGATGCCAAAGTTGTACAGTGGCGCGTCAATCACGATAGCATCGGCGGCCATCAGTTCGGCAATGGCTTCGTCGGAATGCCGCACAGCCGCCTGTAGTTCCGGGCTGCGGTTTTCGGCGGGGGTAAAGAAGGACTGCAGGTGAACTTCCTCCAGGTGCGGAAAGGGCGTATTGGTGAGGTCGTGGACCTTAACGGTGCTGCCCGGATTGGCCGCTTCAAGTTTTTGGACGACAGCATTTCCCAATTTAATGCTGTAGGAAGCCTCTTTGCGCGGGCTGGAAATAAGATGCAGAATGTTCATGGTTGATTAAAATAGGGCTACCATACGGCAGCGGAAACGAAAAATAATGACTTATGAATACCGTCTGATTGTTGACATTAACTAAGCCTGCGCCGTTTCGAGCACCGGATAATCCGTATAGCCTTTTTCGCCCGGCGTGTAAAACGTCGAGAAATCGGGCTGGTTCAGAGCCGCACCGGTTTCCAGTCGTTCGACGAGGTCGGGATTCGCAATGAACGGACGACCGATGGCAATCAGGTCGGCCTGACCATTGTCCAAAGTGGCTTCGGCCCGTTCGGCATCATAACCACCGCTGAGAATCAGAGTGCCTTTGTAGTTTTTCCGTACGGCATCAACAATCGACTTGTCGACGGCGGGCGCACCCATCGACTCGTGATCGACTAAGTGAACATACACTACGGAATCATTCAGTTTTTCGGCTAAATGCACATAAACCGCGTCGTACTCGGGCGCGTAGGGCATGTCGTTGAATACACCCCAGGGCGACAACCGAATACCGGTTTTGTCTTTACCAATGGCCGCTGACACTTCCTGCGCTACTTCAAGGGCAAACCGGGCGTTATTTTCGATGCTGCCGCCGTATTCGTCGGTCCGCTGATTGGTCGTTTCCCGCAGAAACTGCTCGATCAGGTAACCGTTGGCTCCGTGGATTTCAACCCCGTCGAAACCGGCTTCGATGGCATTTTTAGCCGCCTGTACAAACTCCTGAACGGTCGCTTTTACTTCGTCCGTGGTCAGGGCGTGGGGCATGGGGTGATCCAGCATGCCGTCTGTATCGGTATACACCTGACCGCCCGCCGGAATAGCCGATGGGGCTACCAGTTCGGCTCCTTCGTGCATATTGACCGAATGACCAATGCGCCCGGAGTGCATCAGTTGAGCGAAGATTTTACCGCCCTTTTCGTGGAGAGCAGCCGTTACGTTCTTCCAGCCGTTGACCTGGGCGGGCGTGTAAAGACCCGGAACCCGGGCGTAACCATTGCCGTTGGCCGAGGGGGCAATGCCTTCGGATATGATCAGCCCCGCCGACGCCCGTTGTGCGTAGTAGGTAGCCATGATGTCGGTTACGTCGTGGTCAGTAGTGGCCCGGTTGCGGGTCATGGGAGCCATAACGATATGATTGGCAAGGGTAATGGTGCCTAATTGGGTGGCTTCGAACAGCTTTTGTGCCATTGTGTTGATGGTTTTTAAGGTAGAAGAACGATTGACTGCCGAGCAGTCCGTCTACTTAACACCTCGATATATTTAAAAGTTTGGATGTATTTAAGAAAAAGTTTAAGCCAATGCATCCAGAAAAGCCGTCAACTGCTGAATGGCCTCTTTGTTGAGGCTCAGGTGGATGTTGCGTCCTTCTTTGCGGGACGTAATCAACCCACTGTCGATCAGTTGTTTGATATGGTGCGATACGCACGGCTGTGACAAGCCGACCAGTTCCATTACTTCCGCGTTGGTGAGGCTGTCTTTCCTGGCCAGTTCCAGCAGAATAGACAGTCGTGATTTATCGGCGATGGCACCCGTTGCCCGTTCGATGAATTTGCAATCCATTTTATAGTCCATTTTTTGTCGGCAGGTCCAGTGGGGCTGTTCCGGCCATTCACAAAGCTAACAAAATAAGGGTGGGGATGGTGCATTGGTCGAATCAGTCGGAATTAGTAGTATTTTTAGAGCGAGTAGCACAGGTCTGATTTTGAGTGCTTTTCGTTATACTACTATGAACCTCAACATTGATGCGACTGACCGTAATACCTACGACGCCATTGTGGTTGGCTCCGGCATTACGGGTGGTTGGGCCGCCAAAGAACTGACCCAGAAAGGGCTGCGTACGATCGTGCTGGAACGGGGCCGTGCGGTCGAACACGTTACCGGCTATCCAACTGCCAACTGGAACCCCTGGGAGGTGCCGTATCGCGGACGGGATACCCGTGAGCGCGTTGCCGATTATCCGGTGCAGAGCCGGAATTATGCCTTCAGCGATGCTACCAAGCATTTTTATGTAAAGGATGTCGACTATCCCTATACCGAGAAATCGCCCTTCTGGTGGATTCGCGGGTATCAGGTTGGCGGGAAATCCCTGATCTGGGGGCGGCAAACCTACCGCTGGAGTGACCTCGACTTTACGGCCAACGCCCGCGACGGCCACGGTGTCGACTGGCCCATCCGCTACAAAGACCTGGCGCCCTGGTACAGTTACGTGGAACGGTACGTGGGCATTACCGGGCAGACCGAACACCTGCCACAACTGCCGGATAGTGAATTTTTGCCGCCGTTCGAGATGAACTGCGTGGAGAAATGGATGAAAGGAAAAGTGGAAACGGCCTTTCCGGGTCGGCGGATGAGCATTGGCCGGGCGGCTCACCTGACCGTTGCGCACCGGGGCCGGGGCTTGTGTCAGTCCCGCAATCTGTGCGAGCGGGGTTGCCCCTACGGCGGCTACTTCAGCAGTGTATCCAGTACCATTCCCGACGCCCGCGCCACCGGTAAACTGACGCTCAAACCCGATTCGGTCGTGACAGAGGTGCTGTACGATGCCAAAAAGCAACGGGCCACCGGCGTACGGGTGCTGGACCTGACCACGAAGCTGACGACCGATTACTTCGCCAAAGTCATTTTTCTGAATGCCGGTACGCTCAACACCGCCTGGCTGCTGATGCACTCCACCTCGAACCGGTTCCCGAACGGCTTTGGTAATGACAGCGACGCACTGGGCCGCTACCTGATGGATCACCAGAAAAACGTAGGTGCCACGGCGTCGATAGAGGGGTTCGAGCAGGACTATTATTACGGTCGGCGGCCGGTGCAGTGTATCATTCCCCGGTTTCGCAATATTTCGCCCGAAACGCAGCGCACCGATTATGTGCGGGGTTTTATGACCTACGGCGGGGCCGGGCGGGCGGGTTGGCAGCAGGTGATGGCACAGCCTGGTTTTGGGGCCGACCTGAAAGTATCCGCCACGCAGCCCGGTCCGTGGCAGATTCGACTGTCTAACTACGGCGAGTGTCTGCCCCATGCCGACAACCGGGTTACGCTGAATACGGGTAAACTGGATGTGAATGGTTTGCCGACCCTGACCATCGACGCCCGGTTCCGCGAAAATGAGATAGCCATGCGCAAAGACATGGCCCATGCGTCCATAGAAATGCTGGAACAGATTGGCCTTAAAAACGTGAAGCGGTGGGAAGACGATAACGTGATTGGTTTCTCGGTCCACGAGATGGGTACGGCCCGGATGGGACGTGACCCCAAAACGTCGATGCTCAACGCGCACAATCAGCTACACGCCGTAAAAAATGTGTTTGTCACGGATGGTTCGGCGATGGCCTCTACGGCTTGTCAAAACCCCTCGCTCACCTACATGGCCCTAACGGCCCGGGCGGCCAATTTTGCGGTGCAGGAACTGAAAAAAGGAAACCTGTAAGGTTGTATCTATCCGGCACTCGACTCAGCTACGGGGATGAGGGTCTACCAGAAAGCAAAAGAAGACGGGAGTTGATCCCCGTCTTCTTTTGCTTTTTGTTCTGTTTACTACGTATTACTTCAGCCGCTTTGCCTTTGCCTCGAACATGTTCATCAGCATGCCTTTGAGGTTGTCGTCATCGACTTTACTCAAGTCCAGGTTAACGTCAAAGCCCTGAGCCGTAAAGGCCAATGCGAGTTTATCCGCACTTTCGTCAATTTTGGTAATGGGAATCGGCGCCTTGGTCGAGTCCGTGGGGTCTTCCAGTTGGCCGGTTAGCTTACCGTCTTTTCGAACCAGTTCTGTCACGAATTTGGCATCGCCATTGGGTGTCCCCAACACTACGATCTCCCATCTTCCCACAAAAAAATCGGCCGGGGCAGGTGCCTGCGCAATAGTGTCAACGGCAACACTCAACAGGATGAGGAACAAAAGGATGCTTACTTTTTTCATCAGGATAAGGGTTTAAGGTTATTTGTTGGTCAGATTAGTCATCATTGTCCGTCGGAGCCCAGCACGGCTTCAACGCCCATTACCACCATCAGGCTGCCGAGCGCGTCTTTGGGGTTCATAAAGACGAGGTAAACGTCGTGTGGTTTATTGTCCAGCGGAACGGGTAGTTTAACCGGGATCGTTAATTGAGACGGGGTAAAATCCATTTTCTCGGAGGCCTCCAGGAACCTGGATTCGCCGATCAGCTTACCCGTTGGACTGTCTAAGCGCAGTTCAACCTTGCCCCCCACGGCATTAAGCTGAGGTTTGGGTGCCGAAGCCATGACGCGAAATTCGGTAACGCCCGCCAAATCAACCTGTTTCATGGCCATGTAGGCGCCTGACTTGCTGGGAATGGCCAGATTGCTACCACCAAATGACATTTTATTGACGTTATCGTATGCATCAAAGCTGTGGGCATCCGCTTTGGCATTCCGAAGCACAAACGTCTGTTCCGACTTCAGCGACGGCAGCCCTTTGGCTCCTTTGTCTTCGTAAGAAGCCCGTACGATGTAAACGCCCTTGCCCTTATCACCCGATGGTAAATTGGCCGTATAGCTGCCTTTCACCGGTAACGCGCTGGCCGGTGCTGCTTCGCCCGATACGCTGAGGATGTATTTGACCATCTCGGAAGCATCGGTGGCCGACAGTTGCGGGTGGGCGGCCATGGCCGTTTCGCCCCAGACGCCACTACCCCCGGCAATCACTTTTTTTGTTAGCCGCTCCAGGGCCGAGTTGTCGCCTTTGTACTTCCTGGCCACGTCGGTGTAGGCCGGTCCAATCGACTTTTTGTTGATGCTGTGGCATCCCTTGCAGTCGCCCGCTTCGATGAGTTTTTTGCCACCCGCCAACAAGGCACCCGCATCGGCTGACCGGTGCCCCTGCGCAACAGCGATCTGATCGTATCCTTCGGGCAGGTAATCAATATTAACCGCCACCCGCTCCGGATCGATCCCTTTGCCCAGTGTGCCGTCTTCCTTATCGCTCACTTTAACATCGTAACGAAACGGTTTATTCGGGGCGAAAAATGACTTGTTGCCCCCCGGCATGTCCATGGTCAGGACGGGCGCTTCGTTCCCTACCGTAATGTCTATGGACTGCGAAGACGTGCCACCTTTGCCGTCGTTCACCGTCAGGGTGGCTTTGTAAACGCCCGTTTTGGCCAGCGTCAGGTTCGCGTCGGGCGCATTAACCGTTTTGCTGAAGCCATTCTTGGAGGCAATCGTCCAGGAATAGGTCAGCGCGTCGCCATCGGCATCGGCCGTTCCCCCGGCACTTAGCTTCAGGTTCATGGGGGCAGAACTACCCATTTTGTTGGCGGTTACCTGCACCTGCGGCTTGCGGTTGCCGCCGTTGTACTCGATGCGAATCAGCCGGGCATCGTCGTTGGCCGAAAACCAGCCGGAACCGTATTCGAGCATGTACAGGTTACCGTTGTCGGCAAACTCCATATCCATCGGGTTGGAGAATTTGTAGCTCGGCATGAACCGCTCCATCGACTTGTACGTACCGACCGAGTCCATGGTAACGGCCATGATCCAGCCGCGCATCCAGTCGTAGGTCAGGAGTTTGCCGTCGTAATAATCCGGGAACGCCTGGGCTGCCCCTTTGAAGTTGTCTGCGTAAAAGACCGGACCCGCCATGGCATTGCGACCACCGGCACCCACCAGCGGAAACTCCGGCGAACCATCGTAGGGATACCAGATAAACGCTTTCTGAGCGGCTGGCAGCGTTTGCAGCCCCGTGTTATTGGGCGATGTATTGGAAGGGGCATTAACATCCCACTTCTCGCCGGACGTACTGGCGGCAAAGTTGTACTTGTTGTACGCTTTGTTGTCGCCCACAAAGTGCGGCCAGCCAAAATTTCCCGCCTGGCGAGCCTGTCCTATCTCATCGTGACCTGCGGCCCCCCGATTGGGATCGGGTTTAGCGGCATCGGGGCCTACCTCACCCCAATAGACGTAACCGGTTTTGGCATCCACCGAGATACGGAACGGGTTGCGATGGCCCATCGTGTAGATTTCGGGGCGCGTCTGCGGGCGGTCCGACGGGTCGGTGCCTTTGGCAAATAGGTTACCGTCGGGAATGGTGTAGGTACCGTCGGGCTGGGGGGTGATGCGAATGATTTTACCGCGTAAGTCATTGGTGTTGGCCGACGACTTCTGCGCATCCCAGGCACTGCGGCCTTCCCGCTCGTCGCTGGGGCTGTACCCGTTCGAGCCGTGGGGATTCGTATTGTCACCCGTTGATAAATACAGGTTTCCGGACCGGTCCCAGGCAATCGAGCCGCCGGTATGGCAGCACTCCTCGCGCTGGGTGGGTATAGCCAGCATAACTTTTCTGGAGGCCATATCCAGTTCATCGCCCTTCAGCTCGAAGCGGGCCAGCACGTTTTTAGATTCGCTGGGGTCCGAATAATACAGGTAAATCCAGTGGTTACGGGCAAAGTTGGGGTCTTTGTTGAGGCCCAGCAGACCATCTTCACCCATCGACTCCTTGCCTTCTTTATTAACGTATTTAGTGCTAACCGGAAGTTTGGCAATGGTTTTCAGCTCCTTGGTTTTGATGTTGTAAAGCCGAACCTCTCCCTTGCGCTGAATGAACAGCACCCGTCCGTTGCCGAGTACACTTAATTCCATTGGCTCGTCGAGCTTTTCGGCTAAAATAGCTTTGTTGAACCGGTTTTCTTCCGGCCGGGATTTGGCGTAATTCAGCGGTTTGGGGGCATCGCCACCGGCTGCGTACTGAATGCCGGCCCAAAGGTGATTTAGAAACAATGGCTCGGCGAAACTCTCATCCGTATGGCCCATCGCCGTGTAAAACGAGCGTCCGCCATCAAATTCCTGATACCAGCTTATGGGATTAAAATCCGGGTTGTGACCGCCAACGTAGCTTTTGTCATCAAGCGTCAGCACGACATTGATTTTAGGCGAAATAGCCTTGAAGCTGTAAAACTCATCCGTTCGTTCAAACGTGTCGGGCATTCCTTTGGTCGCCCAGTGGTTTTTCTGCGTGACGACAAACTTACCTTTCTGCACATTACTGGGGGTACTGGGGTGATCGAGGAAATAAGCACCCGCCAGTTGCCCATACCAGGGCCATTCGTACTCCGTGTCGGTAGCCGCATGGATGCCTACATAGCCACCGCCCGCCTGAATATAACGCTCAAAAGCCGCCTGCTGCTCGTTGTTCAGCACATCGCCCGTCGTGCTCAGAAACACGACCGTATTAAATTTTTTCAGGTTCGCTTCGTTAAGTTGCCCGGCATCTTCGGTAAAACTCACCCCAAAGCCCTTTTCTGTCGCCATACTGGCGAGCGCCTTTTTACCGGCTTCGATGGACTGATGCCGGAAAGCAGCCGTTTTACTGAAGACCAGTACGTTTATCTTGGGCGTCTGAGCAAAGCTGGTTTGTATCAGCACACACAGGCATGCCATCAAGAGGCTGATTCTAAGAAGTTTGTTTCGCATATTGACCGACGGGTTGGCTAACGGTAAGCAAAGTTATAAAAGGGAAACCGATATTGTATATTTTTTATACAATAAAATTTATCATAAAAATTACCTTTACTGTACCATTGTAACCTCGACTGACTTATACAACGATTACGCCATGACTTCACTCAACAAGCAGGATTATATTCAGCAATTATCAATTGATTGCGTGATCTTCGGTTACCGGACCAATCAACTCAATGTCCTGGTTCCCAAAATGATTTTCAGGGGCGACTTCTGGACGTTGCCGGGCGGATTTATTCTACAGGATGAAAGCATCGACGAGGCTGCTCACCGAATCTTAGTAGAGCGTACTGGCTTAACGAACATTTATTTAGAGCAATTCAGCGTGTTTGGCGATACTCATCGCAGCAGTACCGGGGAATTTGAGCGGCTCATCCTCCTGAATCAGGATACCATCGGGAGTAGTCGAACTAACCGGACAGAAATCGACTGGCTGCTCCGGCGCTTCGTGTCGATTGGTTATTACGCGCTGGTAGACATAAGTAGAGTAGAACCTAAACGAGGAGAATTCGATGAATCGGTTGACTGGTATCCCATTGAGAATCTACCACCGATGATTATGGATCACAACCTGATCGTTGAAAGAGCACTCAATACGTTGCGGCAAACGCTTGACCAGAAATTAACCGCTTTTACGCTGCTGCCACCAACGTTTACCATGAAAGAGGTGCAGGAACTCTACGAAGCCATTTTTGCCAGACCCTTTGTGCGCAGTAATTTCCAGAAGAAGATCCTTGAACTGAATACGTTGGAACGGCTGGAGAAGAAATTTACGGGTACGGCTAACAAGGCGCCCTATCTATATCGCTTCAAAAAAGGAGGGTCCCCCATGTAGACCTTAATTCGACTAAGCGCTGCTTTGTCCATCCTGGTTACAGATATCCTCCACAAACCGTGTCAATCGGTGTAGGTAAGCCAAATCATTTCATGGCCTCTCGAAGATTTAGCTAAATCGCTGTATATCATGCCGGATGCCTGCCCGCTGGATGTTGTTTCCTGCTTTCTCCGGCCCAGTTTGTCGGCACTTCAACAGCAGCGATCTGCTTTATCGGTTGCCTTATTGCCAGTTATGCCCTAATAACAAGAAGTATCCACCTGAGTACATTGCGTTTTGCAGAAATATCATACATTTACGAATAGATCACCTAACTTTCTCACAATGAGTAACTTAGTAGTATATTCGGTAACGCAGGAGCAACGAAAAGATAGATTAAAAGCATCTGTAGTTAAAGAAATTGATAAATTGTCTATTCTGGAGGGAATGACGACCGCTGATTACATAATGCACCTGAGAGACCGTCTGGATGCTGGTCTTATCAACGAAACGCTTTTTCGTGCGGTACGCGATGAATTGACTTATCGGGGTAGACCAGACCATAGTTAGGTCAGTCTGCCGATTGCTGAAAAACGCTCATCAGCCCGTTGTTCTGCTGAATAGATAAGGGAAAGATTAAAACAAAAAGCCCGTACAGAGAAATCTGTACGGGCTTTTTGTTTTTGGGTGGGAACTGACGGGCTCGAACCGCCGACCCTCTCGGTGTAAACGAGATGCTCTGAACCAACTGAGCTAAGCTCCCGCTTATTTTCCCTGCGATTGCTATCGTTTGGGAGTGCAAATATAGGTGGGTGAAGTACCGTTTTGCAAGTTATGCCCCGAAAAAAACACGGGAAAATTTCAGTTTGTACGGTTCACGAACCTTAACAGACTCGTTTACAGACCAATCCTGTTGCGGGTTGCTGCGTACTTTGGCACCGGAATAGCAGAAAAGCCCGCGCTTTCCGGCTATTCCGGCCCGTACCCGGCTAAACGTCGTTACTTGAACCGCTGAATGGAATAGTCCCGGCTTTGCAACAGAGCGGTATTGCCCATAGCCGCGCCCAACTCGCCGATGCGGGCGTTGATGGTATAAATCTGCCCGTTTACTTCGGTGTTGGTCGTTGCCTGGTTGTAACCCACAGCATCTATTTTTATGAGTGATGCCGTTTGAAAATTATCGGCACTGCGGTACTGCGACACCTGGTTACTGCCATTGACGATGTAAATGTCATTGCCAATCAATTGCAGGCCATCGCCCCCCACCGTTATGCCTTCCACTTCGGTAATGTTGTTGTTTTGCAGGTTGACTTTGTAAAGTTTAGCCGCCCCGGTTTGTGCGACCAGTAAGTAGCCGTTGGTGTGGTAAATAATGCCATTCAGGCCGAAACTCGCGCTGCTGAACCGCGGGTCTGTCAGAAAAATGCTGGCTGTGCCGTCGGGGGTAACTTTATAAATTACCGGCGAAAACGAGTCTGTAACGTACGTGTTGCCCTGCGCATCAAACGCAATATCGTTGGCAAAGTGCCGCTGCCCCGGCAAAAGGGCTGCCAGATCGGTCCGGCGGTCGAGTTGCTTCGTGGCAATATCAAATACGAACAGGCCCGCGGTCATGAACGGCGTCTGGGCCGTACTTTTCACCGAGACGCCCTGATCGCCATTGCAGACGTATAGTTTGCCGTTGCGTACCTTCATGCCTACGCTGCCAATAAGCTGCGGATCGGCGACAAAATCGGCATAGGCACCGTTTGCATCCACAGTACCAACCTTACCCTGTGTAAGTGAACTGACTAAAAACTTGCCCAACTGGGGCGAATACGTGATGCCTTCGGGATAAAGCCGGTCATTGACGAAGGCGATCCGGTCGGTAAGAGCCGGAGCACTCGGCTGATTGATCTCATCCTGACAGGCAGTTACGACAAGAACAAGCACAATACTAAACAGCCATTTGGCTGTGAAGGGAATGGTTTTCATGAACTATTGAGTTTTATTGCCGACCACTCGGCCAACGGCACCTAAACTACCTGATGAACCGGTTTTGTTTGTCGTTTCTTAGTGCATGGCTCGTGTGGCGGTAATTCGGCGGGATAACCTTTTCGCCATTCAGGGGTTTAGTCAGCAGAGCAACCCAACACATCCGGCACGTTATGCAACATTTCGATACCCTCACCGAAGCGATGGAAAGCCTCCACGAACGCGGCTACACCCACGAATTTGCCCCCCAGAAAGATTATTTAGTCGAGAAATCCACCGAGACTAAACTAAAGGGCGAAGAATTTATGGTCGATGAATTTCACCGCTTTGAGGGCACTTCCGATCCCGGCGATGAGATGACACTGTATGCTATCACGACGACCAACGGCATGAAAGGTCTGTTTGTCTCGGCGCAGGGGACGTATGCCAATGAAGTATCCAAGGAACTGATGGCGAAGTTTTCGGTAGCCGACCGGGCGCACGTAAACACCGACGGAGCCGTGAAGCCCATTGACCCGGTCGTGTCTGACACCGAATAAAAATGGTTTAATCCCTGATTTATAGCCCGGCAATTATCCCATTTGCCGGGTTTTTGCGTATCTTTGCAGTTTTACCGAAAACGGGGGTATTCCTTGGGGAAATCCACTTATGAAGCTATCAGAATTTAAATTTGACCTGCCCGAGAGTCTAATTGCCAAATATCCGGCCGACCGTGGCGAATCGCGCCTGCTGGTGCTTGACCGAAAAACGCAGAAAATCGAGCACAAAATGTTCTCCGATTTGCTGGGTTATTTCAGCGATGGCGATGTGCTGGTCATCAACAATACCAAGGTATTTCCGGCCCGGCTCTACGGCAACAAAGAAAAAACCGGTGCCAAAATAGAGGTCTTTCTCCTGCGCGAACTCAACCGGGAGATGAAACTTTGGGACGTGCTGGTGGACCCGGCCCGCAAAATCCGCGTGGGCAACAAACTTTATTTCGGCGACAGTGATCTGGTGGCCGAAGTAATCGACAACACGACGTCGCGCGGCCGTACGATCCGGTTTCTGTTCGACGGCTCGCACGAGGAACTGATGAAGGCGGTCGATGAGTTGGGCGAAACCCCGCTGCCCCGTGAAATCAACCGGCAGACCGAAGATGCTGACCGGGAGCGGTATCAGACCGTCTATGCCGAACATACGGGTGCCGTGGCCGCGCCAACGGCCGGGATGCACTTCACCAAAGCGATGATGAAGCGGATGGAAATCAAGGGCGTTCACTTTGCGCCCGTGACGCTGCACGTTGGCCTGGGGACGTTCCGGCAGGTGGACGTAGAAGACCTGACCAAGCACAAAACGGACTCGGAGAACTACCGCATCACGCCCGAAGCCGCCAGCATTGTTAATACCGCTTTAGACGCCGAACGCCGGGTTTGTGCCGTGGGTACGACGTCGCTGAAAGCGGTCGAATCGTCGGTATCGGCCAATGCGCGGCTCAAGCCTGTTGAAGGCTGGACAGACCGGTTTATCTTCCCGCCGTACGAGTTCAAGATCGCTAACTCCCTGATTACCAATCTGCACCTGCCCGAGTCGGTCCTGCTGATGATGACAACCGCCTTTGGTGGCTATGACTTGGTGATGAAGGCGTACGAAGAGGCCATTAAGGAAAAATATCGTTTTTTCAGTTACGGCGATGCCATGCTGATTCTTTAGTTTTTAAGTGGTAAAGGAGTAAGGGATAAGTAGTTTCGCCTGAACGGGTGAGCCGCTTATCCCTTATTCCGTTTACTACCCATACCTTTTTTCTATGAACCAGTTTGCCATTATCGTTGCCGGGGGGAGCGGCAGCCGCATGAAGTCCGACTTGCCCAAGCAGTTTCTGCTGCTGAACGGCAAACCGATTTTGCAGCACACCATTGAGCGATTTGCTCAGTTTTCGGCGTCGCTGCGCATCATTCTGGTGCTACCCGCCCGCGACATGGAAACATGGACCCGGCTCTGCGACAGGAATAACTTCTACCCGGCTCTCGAAACCGTAAATGGGGGAGGGACCCGGTTTCAGTCGGTGCGCAACGGCCTGAAACGTATTTTGGCCAAGGATGGGTTAGTGGCCGTACACGATGGCGTCCGACCGTTTATTACGCCTGATATTATCCAGAATAGTTTTGACACGGCCGCCCGAACGGGAGCCGCCGTTACCGCCGTGGCCGTAAAAGACTCGGTGCGGATGCTGCAACCCGATGGCAGCAGCCGGGCCGTCGACCGGAGCGTCTACCAGTTGGTCCAAACCCCCCAGACGTTCCGGCTTGATCTGTTTCGCCAGGCGTTTGACGCCGATGAACAACCGTTTTTCACCGACTGTGCCAGTGTAGTGGAACATGCCGGTTTTCCCGTTACGCTGATCGAAGGGTCATATCAGAATGTAAAAATCACGACGCCGGAGGATCTGGCGTGGGGGAATACAATTGCAGCCGGTATATAAGGGAATTTATTTGGCTGATTAGTTTGTCGTGCTGACGCAGGAAGCATCCGCACCAGCGGCCCGGTTAGAGAATTGGCCGCCAAGATGCTTCCTGCGTCAGCATAACAAACTAACTTAAATGGCTTTGCTAACTACCCGGCTTGCCCGCCTTTTCTCTACCGTGAGCAGGAAGGCCGGGAGCAGAATCAGGTTGGAGGCCATGCCCATCAGCAGGGTGATGGACACCAGGATGCCGAGGGCCGCTGTCCCCTGAAACGTCGAGGCCGCGAAAATGGCGAAGCCCGCAAACAGAATTATTGCCGTGTAAAACATGCTGACGCCAGTGTACCGGATCGTACTCGTCACGGCTTCATCGACCGTGGCCCCCCGGTTTCGGAGTTCGTCGCGGTACTTGGTGATGAAATAAATGGTGCCATCCGACGAAATACCAAAAGCGATGCTGAAAATCAGGATGGTCGACGGTTTCAGGTGAATGCCAAAATAGCCCATAATGCCCGCCGTGAGGATGAGCGGCACAATACTCGGCAGAATCGCAATCAGACTCAGGCGAATATCCTTGAGCAGCAGGGCCAGAATCACCGAAATCAGGAGAATGGCCAGCGCGGTGCTTTCTTCCAGATTCTCCACCAGATAGGCGTTTCCTTCCGTGAATACGACGCTGTTGCCCGTAATGCGCGCGTCGTAGCGTTCGTCCGGTGCGACGAGTTTACCCGTTTCCCGGTCGATGTTAAAGATGGAGTCGATGCGGGGTTGTAGACTGGTAATCAGGGCGTTGATACGAACCGTGCCCGCGTCGGGCATCTGGTAGCTGACGCGCGTGTATTGCCGGGTGCTGTCTAAAAAGCCTTTGAACCGGTTTTCGCTGCCTTTTAACTGCGGGGCATAAGCGGCTAACTTGCTCAGTTCCAGCGCACCCGGTACCACGTAATATTTGGGGTTGCCCCCCCGGTACGCCTGGTAGAAAAACTTGATCGCTTCGACAATGGAAATGGGGCGCGTAAACTCCGGGTTCTTCTCCATCTCGCGCTGCAACAGCCGGAGTTTGGTGAGCGTCTGCGGAGCCAGTACCCGACCCGGCCGTTTGGTGTCGACCGAAATTTCGAACGGTATGACGCCCTTAAACCGGCTCTCGATGAATTTCAGGTCGGTATAAATCGGATCGTTTTTGGGTAAGTCGTCCACCACGTAGCCAATGGCCTTGATCCGCAGCAGACCAACGAAACCAATCACAACGGCCACCGCAATGAACGTGTAGATGGCCGTTCGTCGCCCGTGTACCATGTCGTTTACCCATTCCAGAAACGCCGTGATGCGTTTGTTAGCCAACGCTCCGCCCGCTTGCCCAACGGTCGGGATGGGCAGGTAACTGAACGCGGCTGCGCCCAGAACCAGCGACACCACGTATGTCGTCATGATACTCAGCGACGCTACCAGACCGAATTCGAGCAGGAGCGGGCTGCTGGTGAAATAGAACACGAAAAACCCGATGGACGTGGTGACGTTGGCAAAAAACGTGGTTTCGCCTACTTTTTCCACGGCAATGCGCAGGGCTTCGGTACGGTCGTAGCCGTTGGCGAGTTCTTCGCGGTAGCGGTTCAGCAAAAAGATCGTGTTGGGTACCCCGATGACGATGATAATGGGCGGAATCAGTCCCGTCAGCAGGGTTATTTTGTAGCCGAACAGCACGATGTACCCGACCGACCAGACCACGCCGATGCTCACCACCAGTAAGGCCGTGAGGGTAACCGTGGGCGATCGGAAAAGCAGGAGCAGAATAACGGCGGTCACCGCAACGGCCAGCCCCAGAAACAGGAACAGTTCGTTGCTGACCTTGCTCGTCAGTTCGGTACGGATGTAGGGCAGACCCGACAAATGCACCGTCAGATTATGCCGTTTACCGAATGCCGTCGTGCGGGCTTCGATGTCGCGGACAATTTCGATGCGGCCCTTGGAGTTCAGTTTGCTCTGATCGAAAGTGATCGCCATCAGGTGCGCCCGGTCGGCGGTATCGGATACGAACCCCCGGTAAAAGGGCAGTCGTTTGATGGTGCTGCGAACACTGTCGACGTCGGCCTGCGTGGTGGGCGGGCGTTTGATGATCGGCAAAAACTGGAACCGTTCGAGGCTGTCGTTGCGGATGATCTGGTACAGGTTGGCGTTGGAAACCACGTCTTTAATGCCCGTGATGCCCCGAATGTCCTGATTGAGCCGGTACCAGTCGGCGAAAAAGGGCAGCCGGTACATCGAATCGGACTCCACACCGACGACCATTACGTTGCCATCTTCGCCGTACCGGGCCTTGAAGGCTTCGTACAACTGAGAGTTGGGGTCCGTTACGGGGAGAATCTTGGCTAATTCGTAGGAGAGCTGTACCCGGCTGGCCTGATACCCCATAAAGGTTGCCGCCAGTAGAATACCGATAACGAGGGCTACCCGGTTGTTGAGAATGATTGTTGAAACCCGATTCCAGAACATGAAAGATTAACGCGATTTACGGGCGAAGTTATCTATTAATTCGGTGCAGGGCGGGGATGAGTTGTAACTCCGCTGGGGCTGATGCCCGATAATACCCAAAATGTAACCGTTTTCTCTTTGGTAGGTTGTCCGGCTCCTGTGTCCTTGTAAAACCAAACATTAATTGGTAAAACACAATAATTTATACGATTCGTAAGGTTTTTCGGATGGGTTTGTACTATTGATAGATGAAATAGTCGGTGAGTACAAACAAAATGGGGTGTAAACGGCTTATTAACAGACAGAACGCTTTGCTAAACACCCCGCCGGGTGCTGCCTGAAGCCTATTCCATTCAACGCTATGACACCCGCACACGATAATATCACCTGGAAACGTAACCCCCAACACGTAGCCTTCATCGGCGATTACCTGCCCCGTCAATGCGGGATCGCTACCTTCACCGCCGATCTCTACAAGGCATACACTCAGTTTCAGCCCAATGTGCATCCCATCGTCGTGTCGGTCAATGATACGCCCGAAGGCTACAGTTACCCCGACGAAGTCCGGTACGAATTTTACCAGCACGATCTGGAGTCGTACGTGAAAGCGGCCGAGTTTCTGAACTCGAAAAACATGGACGTGGTGTGTTTGCAACACGAATACGGCATCTACGGCGGGTCGGCGGGTAGCTATATTCTGACCCTGCTGCGAAACCTGACCATGCCCATTGTCACCACGTTTCATACCATCCTGAAAACGCCGGATCAGGATCAGTTGGTGGTGCTTAAAAGCATCGCTGATCTATCGGCACGGGTGGTTTGCATGTCCGAAAAAGGCCGCGAATTCCTGATTAGCATATACGAAATCCCTGCCGAAAAAATCGACGTCATCGCCCACGGTATTCCCGATATGCCGTTTGTAGACCCGCATTTTTTCAAGGATAAGTTCGGGATGGAGGGCAAGCAGTTGCTGCTCACCTTCGGACTGCTGTCGCCCAACAAAGGCATCGAAAACGTTATTAATGCCCTGCCGCGCATTGTGGCGCAGTTTCCCGACGTGGTGTACATGGTGCTGGGCGCCACCCATCCGCACTTGGTCCGGGATCAGGGTGAGGCCTATCGGGATAGCCTGAAAAAATTAGCCTTGGACAATGGCGTGGCCGAGCATGTTCGGTTCTACGATCAGTTCGTGGAAACGGAAGAACTACTGGAGTTTCTGGGAGCGGCCGATATTTACATCACGCCGTACCTGAACCCCGCGCAGATCACATCCGGCACGCTGTCGTATGCATTTGGGGTGGGCAAAGCCGTGGTGTCGACGCCGTATTGGCACGCCGAAGAACTTTTAGCCGATGGTCGGGGCATTCTGGTGCCGTTTGGTGATTCGGAAGCCATTGCCGATCAGATTATTAACCTGCTGAGCGACGATCCATTGCGTCACGGCATGCGTAAACGGGGGTATTTGCTGGGCCGGGAAATGATCTGGGAAAAGGCCATTCAGCACTATGCCGACTCGTTTGGTAAAGCACGTGAGGAACGAATGGATGTGGTGAGTACGCAACTGCCGTACACCTCAAATGGAGGCAGTAGCAAGAGTTTTAAACTGCCGGGCATTAACCTCGATCACCTTTACCGCCTGACCGACTCGACCGGTATTGTACAGCACGCCCGGTATCACCTGCCGTTTTACGAGGAAGGTTACTGCACCGACGACAATGCCCGCGCCCTGATTTTGAGCCTGACGCTGGCCGATGCCGGGATTCAGGACCGGAAACTGGCGCAGGTGACCGATACGTATTCGGCGTTTCTGAACCATGCCTACGCCGACGGTCATCGCCAGTTTCGGAATTTTATGAGCTATGACCGGCGCTGGCTCGAAGACGTTGGTTCGGACGACAGCACCGGCCGTACGGTTTGGGCACTCGGTACTTGTATTGGCCGGTCAAATGATCGAAACTGCACCACCTGGGCCATGAATTTGCTCGAAAGTGTGCTCCCAACCATCGCCGATATGGGATCACCCCGCGCCTGGGCGTTTGCGCTGGTGGGCCTGAACGAGTACCAGAAACGGTTCAGCAACGACCGGCTGGCCAAAACCATTCAGCAGCAACTGACCGATAAGTTAATGTTCCGATTCTCCGAAACAGCCACGCCCGACTGGCCCTGGTTCGAGAACGTCCTGTCGTACGACAACGCCGTGCTGGCCCACGCCCTGCTGGTTTCGGGGGATGTGGTGGCGCAGGAAACAGGGTTGACGGCCCTGCGCTGGCTAATGAAACTGCAAACCTCCGAACGGGGCCATTTTCAGCCCATTGGCTCCAACGGATTTTACGTGAAAGGGGAACCCCGGGCGTTTTTTGATCAGCAGCCGCTCGAAGCGCAAAGTTCCATTGCTGCCTGTTTGGCCGCTTTTCGGCTAACGGGCGATGCTGAATGGTACCGGAAAGCGATTCGGGTGTTCCGCTGGTTTTCCGGCCTCAACGACCTGGGTTTGCCGCTCTATGATCAGCAGACGGGCGGTTGCCGCGACGGGCTGCACATCGACCGGGTCAACATGAATCAGGGAGCCGAATCGACGCTGTCCTACCTGATGGCCCTGGCCGACCTTTATCAGGTGCAGCAACAGGCCGCCCTACCCAAAGTAGTCGACAAGGCACTGGCGGGTTAAGCGATGGCTGGTTGCCGGAGAAATAATTCTGCCCGTATAGTTTGGTACGTAAAGTGAGTAATTGTGTAATTTGAGGGGATAGACAGACTATTCGCCCAATTATTCAGTTACTCATTTTTGTTATACCGTCTTTCCTGACCAATGAGCCTACGAGCCACCCGCACCGGTATTGTGTTGCGTCCCGACCCGACCCGTGTGTTGTTCCGCCCCTTCGATCTGGGCAATACCACCCGTACCCTGAAAATAATTGCCCGCGTCAACAGCATGAGCGATGCCGAAGCGGAGCAGAAACTCGAAGAAGTAATCCGCGAATTCGGCAGCCGGCACTACAAATTAGAGCGGTTTTTCCTGAATCGGTTCGAGCAGATCAAACCGCATTTGCTCACCGATGAGCCGCTGACGCAGGAGCGCAAGTTGCTGCTGGGCGCGTATTTCACGATGGAGTATTCCCTCGAATCGGCCGCACTGTTTAACCCGTCGATGGTTTGGCACCCCGATCAGACCAACGTGCCACCGGGCTACAAACGCTTTATCGTCAGCCTGCGGGCCACCGGCGAAGGGCACATCTCGTCTATTTCGTTTCGGATGGGCTACATCGACCAGGACAATAAAATTATTCTGCGCAAGCCCTCGCGTTACGTCACCGCCCCCGAAATCGAATCGAACAAGCGGTTCACCAAGTCCCTCTTCGAGCGGAAACTATACGAACTGCGGCTGTCGAACAGTATTTCGGAGAAGATGATGGCGGGTGTGGATGACGAATTTACCCTGCCTGATCTGGAAGCGAGCGTAAAACGGGTCTCGACCCAGTACCGCTACAACGCCGAGTACGATGCCATTTCGGGTGGCCTGCTGGGCCTGGCCCGTTCGGATTACGAAATGCACTTCGACGACGATCAAAGCCTGGATGAGCGGTGTATTTTCCCGAATTCGCCCAACGAAACGAACGGTATTGAGGATGCCCGCTTCGTTTGTTTCACCGACGATAAGGGCGCGTCCGGCGAGTCCGAGGTGACGTATTATGCCACCTACACCGCCTACAACGGCCGGGTGACGTTTCCGCAGCTTCTCGAAACCAAGGATTTCACGCATTTCAAGATCAGCACGCTCAACGGGGCCGAAGTGCAAAACAAAGGCATGGGACTGTTTCCGCGCAAGATCAACGGGAAATACGTGATGCTCTCCCGGCAGGACGGTGAGAACATCTACCTCATGTACTCCGATGACCTGTATTTCTGGCAAACGAAAGAACTCCTGGCTAAACCAACTTATAGCTGGGAATACGTACAACTTGGCAACTGCGGCTCACCCATCGAAACCGAAGCGGGTTGGCTCGTGCTGACCCACGGCGTTGGTCCCATGCGGAAATACGCCATCGGTGCCCTGCTGCTCGACCTGAACGATCCCATGAAGGTGATTGGCCGCACGAAGGAACCCCTGCTCAGCCCCGACGAAAACGAACGCGAAGGCTACGTGCCCAATGTGGTGTACAGTTGTGGAGGCATCATCAACGGCGATCAACTCATCATTCCCTACGCCATGTCCGACTATGCCAGTAGTTTTGCCACCGTGAACCTGCACGATTTGCTGGCCGAACTAACGGGTAAACTGCAAACCGAGCCGGTTGCTGCCCCGGAATCCGTCTGATTTTTTCGGCTGAACACACCAAAGCCGCTTCTCTCCGGGAGCGGCTTTGGTGTGTTCAGCGGGTTGTAAATTCCCCGGAAGGAGATGTCTTCAGCGTTGCTGACCGGCGATACACGCTAATTTTTCAAACTTTTTTACCTGAAAAACATGCTCATTTATCAGGGCGGCTGGAGGTGTTTTCCGATTACTGGTTTATTGAGTAATTCTGCGCGGAACAGGCCATTTACTGTTTCTAAAATGGACTTTGCCAACGCACTACCGATTGGGTAATTACCGTAGAATCGACCGAAAATTGGTTGCAAATAGCCTACTTATTCTGTTTATAATATGGACTTGAAAACTTTGTATTGGAACGCCTGTTATGTAGATTTGAAACACTTTTTTCCAGTTTTTCTCAACAATTACTTAATCTAACACTAATGTTATGAGGAAATTTCTAATGGTGCAGTGCCTGCTGTGCCTGCTGAGTTTACCGCTGCTGGCACAAGATCGGCGAATTACGGGTAAGGTCACATCAAGTGAGGATGGGAGCACATTACCGGGGGTAACCGTAGTGTTAAAGGGGACCAGCAAGGGGGTAAATACCGATGCTGACGGAAAATACAGCATCTCGGCCAATGACGGAACGCTGGTGTTCAGTTTTGTGGGGAGCATTACGCAGGAGATTGCGATTGGCAACAAATCGGTCATCAATGTAACACTGGTGCCGGATAGCAAGACACTGAATGAAGTGGTCGTAACGGCTTTTGGCATCCAAACGAACGAACGTCAGATTGGTACGTCGGTTGCTAAAATCAACAATGCCCAGATTACGCAGGCGGCTCCGGTCAACGTGGCCAACGGATTGACCGGTAAAGTGTCAGGCCTGCAAATCAACACGACCAACAACGGCGTGGGGGCCGGAGTACGGATCACCCTGCGCGGCAACCGTTCGTTTCTGGGCAACAACCAGGCATTGGTCGTTGTGGATGGTGTTATTTCGGATGCCAGCTTTTTGTCGACCATCAACCCGGATGACATCGATAACACGACTATTCTGAAAGGTCCCAGCGCGGCTGCCCTGTATGGGTCGGATGCTTCGAACGGTGCCGTTATCATCACGACAAAGAAGGGTTCGGTAAACAACACTCCGCAGATTTCGTATTCAAACAACACGCAGTTCGAGAGCATCTCCTACATGCCGGGGCTGCAAACGCAGTATGGCGGTAACGGTGGCGAAGGGCAGCCCTTTTATGACCGGAACTATGCCCGCACGTATGTGCCGTACGAAAACCAGCAATTTGGAACGCCGTATGATGGCTCGATTCGCCCGCTGGGCTACGGGGTGGAAATTCGTAACGCCGATGGTTCGGTTCGCTTAGATACGCTGAAAGTACCGTATTCATCCCCGAAAACAGACCCGCGCCGGGCGTTTTTTAACACCGGCGTAACGGCGCAGCACAACCTGTCGTATCGCATCGGCGACACGCAAAATTACTTCGGGCTTGGCGTACAACGCGTTGACCAGAGCGGAGTGGTACCCAACGATAAATACCAGCGGACCACAATCAGTCTGTCGGGTGGACGGAGTATCAATAAAATTGCGGTACACGGCAGCGTTCAGTCCGCTTATATAAAAACAGACACGGAAAACGGCGACTTTAACTCACTGCGTCCGGTGTATTGGAACGTACTGAACCAACAGGCTCACGCGCCCATCAACAGCTATCCGCTGAATGATATCACGACGCCTTACGGTGACGTAAATGGCTACTACAACGCTTACTACCCCAACCCATACTGGCAGATTACGGGTGACAATTCGCGCGCGGTCACAAACCGATACACGATACAGGGGTCGACGGACGTGTCGTACCAGTTCAAACCGTGGCTGAAAGTGCTGTATCGGGTAGGTGGTCAGATATCCGATACGCAGAACAAAGCGCACCGGGCCGAGGTGACGTTCTCCGAATATGCCCTGACCGATCCGTGGGCAGCGGGTAACATTGCCTCGTCGACGGGTAAAGCCAATGCCTCGGTGCAGGATGGTACCGAGTTGAGAACCCGTTTTACGGGCGATTTATTGGTAACGTTGAATCCTAAGTTCGGCGATTTTACCACGCGCCTGATTCTGGGTCAGCAAACCCGGCAGGAATATTCCCGTTCGACGTTTGATTTTGCCAATGCGCTGGTGGTGCCGGGAGTATACAATATTTCCAACCGGCTCGGCAACGCCAACGTCTACGAATTTAATACCCGTAGCCGCCTGATTGGCTTTTTTGGCGATTTTACGCTCGGTTATAAGGACTTTGCCTTCATTAACGTAACGGGCCGGAACGACCAGACCTCGCTGCTGTCGGCAGCCAACCGGTCGTTCTTTTATCCGGGCGTAAATGCCTCGGTTATCCTGAGCGATGCCCTGCCGTTCCTGAAAAACAACAACATCCTGACCTACGCTAAAATCCGGGGTGCGCTCGCCAAAGTGGGCCAGGTGAACGTACAGCCGTATCAGTTGCAGAACGTGTTTAACCCCGGTACCGGCTTCCCGTTTGGCGGACAGGCAGGGTATCAGTTGGGCAATCAGCAGAATGATCCGAACCTGAAACCGGAGTTTACCACCAACCGGGAAGTGGGCCTGGAAGTCGGTTTATTTGGCCGACTCAACCTCGAAGCCGTGTATTACAACACCACCACAACGAACCAAACCGTTCCTATCCAGGTATCACGGGCAACCGGCTATACATCGGCATTGGTCAACACCGGTACCATGGTCAACCACGGGCTTGAATTAGACCTGAGTACAACCCGACCCATTGTGAATGCAGGCGGGTTTACGTGGAACATCAGCACCAACTTCACCTACTTAGAGAGCAAAGTGCAGGATGTGTACCAGGATTTGTCACGGGTCAACATTCCGTACGGTAGTGTCCAGTTCCGTCCCGATCTGCAACCCCTTGCCTCCGACGTGTACGCGGCCAAAGGATTTGCGTATCCGGCATTATACGTGAACGATATTCAGCGGGTACAGAACACGGACCCCGCCGGCCTGAACTACGATGCAACGGGGCAGTTCGTGGGTCGTCCGGTGGTTAGTGCCACAACGGGTTATCCCGTACTGGACCCGAACCTGAAGTACGCCGGTACAACGCAGCCTAAATATCGGTTTGGTCTGACCAACACGTTTAAATACAAAGGTCTGTCGCTGGCTACCGTGATTGAGTACCGCGGGGGCGCGGTGATTTACAATGCGTTGGGCAATGCACTGGAGTTTACGGGAGCAGGTATCCGTTCGACGTATGCCGGACGGCAGAATTTCGTATTCCCCGGCTCCGTCGTTCAGAACACGGACGGTACGTTTCGGGAAAACACCAACGTGACCACCAAAGACGGTAACCTGACGTTCTGGACCAATTCGCCGTACCACAATGCCGGTTATAGCTACGTAACCAGTGCTGATTTCTGGAAACTGCGCGAAGTGGCGTTGAGCTACAACATTCCGGCGTCGGTGCTGGGCTACACTAAATTCATCAAAACGATGACCGTCGCGTTAACGGGCCGCAACCTGATTATGCTGCGCCCTAAAACGAACGTATTTACGGATCCTGAATTTTCGGGCGGTACCAATAGCAATGATACCAGTAACGCTGTTGGCACCACCACTGAATACCAGACCCCGCCAACCCGCTTCTACGGGTTTCGGGTTAGCGTTGGTTTTTAATTTAACGACAACAAACGACGATGAAGTACATAAAACAACTTACGGCCGGGGTATTGGCCGTGCTACTGACGGTGGTAGCGGGGTGTAAGAGTGACTACCTCGACATCAATAATAATCCCAATCAGGTAACGGCCGCTACGCCGGAACTGGTGTTGCCCAATGCGCTGGCTAATACCGGCGCGTACCTGACCGGAACAAATCCCAGTGGATTTGTCGGGAGCTTTTATTTTCTGAATCTGTGGATGGGGTACTGGAACTGGAGCGGTAACTATTCGATCAACCTGTCGGATAAGAACTATCAGTTTACCAATGGGTACAACACCGCTATCTGGGAGGCCGGCTACACGAACCTGAAGAACTATAATTACATCGATCAGCAGGCGGCTACGCTCAAACAACCGTTAATACAGGGAATGGGCAAGATCATGAAGGCATTGCACTTCCAGATTCTGGTGGATACGTACGGCGATGTACCGTATACCGATGCTTTGCAGGGAACAACGGTAATTCTGCCGAAATACGACAAGGCGCAGGTCGTTTACGATAGTTTGTTCCGGCAGATCGACCTGGGACTGGCACTGCTGAAACAGGGTAGTGGTACGCGCAACCCCGGTACCAATGACATTATGTTCGGGGGCGACATCAGCAAATGGCTCAAGTTTGGGAACACGCTGAAGCTGCGGATGTTGCTGCGGCAGTCGGAAAAAGCTGACCGGGCCGCGTTTATTCAATCGCAGTTGGCTGTCATCAAGGCGTCGGGCTACGGATTTCTGGGCGCGGGCGAAAATGCCAGTGTAAATCCTGGCTACGTGAATTCAACCGGTCAGCAGAATCCGATTTATGGTGCTTTTTTTGGGGTAAACACGCAGCCTACACTGCTTAACAACCAGTACAAAGCCAATGCCTATTCGCTTTCGTTCTATAAAAACAGCAATGATCCACGCATAGGAGCCTTCTACGCGCCGGTGCCAAAAACGACCAGTACCTACAACGGTACCCTCTTTGGTACCACCGATGTATTGGTTAATTCATTGGTGTCGGATATTGGCCCCGGCATCATAAAGAGTGTCGACCAGTCGTCGCCAATCCTGTCGTCGCACGAAAGTTTGTTTATGCAGGCCGAAGCCGCTCAACGGGGTTGGATCGCGGGTGATCCCAAAGCCCTGTATCAGGCCGCCGTTACGGAGTCGTTCGTAAATCTGGGCCTTACAGCCGCCGAAGCAACGGCTTATTACGCACAGCCGGGTGTGAACAATGTAAACTTTGACGCGTCGACCAACAAGATCGAAGCCATCATTACGCAGAAATGGGCATCGGAAAATAGCCTGGCACCGTTTGAAGCCTGGTCCGATTACCGGCGGTTGGGCTTACCGACCACCATCCCGATTTCACTGGAGCCGAGCGTAACCACCCGGCAAATTCCAGCCCGGTTGTTTTATCCGCAAAGCGAGTACAGCAACAACGCAACCAATGTACAGGCGCAGGGAACGGTTAACCAGTTTACAACCAAGATTTTCTGGATGAAATAGGCATCCGTTCAAACAAGCCAACTACCATGAAAAATACATTTAAACTACTTGTGGCCGCCGGTTTAGCCGTAAGCTTAGTCTCCTGCCTGAAAGACGACGAACACTTCGTTGACTTCGCTGCCGCCGGTTACGTTGCTGAGATACCCTACGCGGCCAACCGGAGTATCATCCGGACAACGGATTCGCTGGTCAGAACGAGTGCTACGGCGTACGTGTTTCCGCTCGATGTGAACATTGCCTCGCCCAATCTGCCAACGACCAGCATACCGATCACGGTGGCTATTGATCAGGCAGCCCTGACGGCCTACAATACCGCCAACAAAACGACGTATCAACTGCTGCCGGCAACGGCTTATCAGTTGACGAACCCGTCGGTTATGGTGGCGGCTGGTAGTCGAATTGCGACGGTCAATATCAGCATCATTCCCAATCAGGTACCGGCTACCGGTACGTATGTTATACCGGTTAGCATTACAACAGTGCCTGCCAACGTGACAATCAGTGCCAATTATCACACGCAGCTACTACAGATCCTGTTTTTCCAAAGCAAGTGATTTGGCTCAATCGTAAAAGCCGCCCGACGATTATCGTCGGGCGGCTTTTTTATGCCTTTGACCCAGGTATAACTGGCGTAGAATGCGGAGAACCGTGCAAACTTTTCGTAGAGCGGGGAGTTAACAATATACTAATTAACTCGACTTATGGAAAACCTGCCACAACAAGAAGACAAGCAACCCCGCGATGCCGAAAACCGTGATAACTCCACGCACGACGAGTTCGAAAACGTGGCTAATCCCATGCGGCCGGGCAGCGAAGATGAGTCGGGCCATCCCGGTCAGGACGGGCGCAACCTGCGGGCATTTGGCAGCACCGACCAGGACGGAGCTAATGGTGTACTGCGCCTGCATGACCAGGACAACAGCACCATGGAAATTACGCCGGAAGCCGAGAAAAGCATCTCTGGCGACAAGGCCCTGACCAACACGTCGACCGTGGCCGTTACTACGGCCGGGCCGGATGATGATGCCTCGGCCGACGAAACGCCGGTGCCAACGGCAGAAAGAGCCGCTAAAGCCGCCGTTAATGGTGACACCGATGCCAACGATTCCGATACCAACGAAGAGGAATCGGAAGCAGAAAAAGACAACGAAATTGCCCAGACCGGTACATCACTCGATTTTGAACCGGCCGCTTAATGTTTATTACTCAATAGTCAACCAATAAACCGCCTAACGTTATGAGCCTTACCAGAAAATTGCATACCGAAACGACCGAGTCGCACGCGGCTCAGCAAATGCACAGCACCATGGGTCTCGACCCAAACCTGAGCCAGTTGAACGACGAGAATTTGGCTAATGAACTGACTTCGCGTCGGGCCGATAGTGCCGATGCCGACGGTCTGCTGAACGTTGACGAGTCGGACGCGATAATCGGCGAAACGAATGATAACGCCACGAATGGCCCGGATAATCTGGAAGCCGACATCGACGAAGCCCGCTCCGCGTCGTGGGGGCAGCCGTCCGCTACCGAACGCGAAACGACAGAACTGAATGCCAACCAGCATCGCAACGATGCCGACGTGACCGAAGGACATTCGTAAGAGTAATCCAACCCCTAAATCCCCTGAAGGGGACTTCACTGAGTTATATACAGGTATCTAACTCAGTGAAGTCCCCTTCAGGGGATTTAGGGGTATCTTCTTTAAGCCTCTTTCGTCATCCACTGCGTGTGGAAAACACCTTCTTTACCAATCAGTTCATACGTGTGCGCGCCGAAGTAGTCGCGTTGCGCCTGAATCAGGTTGGATGGCATACTGGCCGAACGGAATGCATCGAAATAACTCAGCGATGCCGCATATGCCGGTAAGGCCACACCTGCCGTAGCTGCCGTGGCCACTACCGTCCGAATGCCGGGCAGTGTTTCGGTGATGATCTCCTTCACGACGGGTGCCACCAGCAAATGGTCGAGGGCGGGGTCGGCGCGGTAGGCACTCAGCATAATCTCCAGAAACTTAGCCCGGATGATGCAGCCCCCGCGCCAGATTTTGGTGATGTCGGTCAGGTGCAGATCATACTTATACGCCGTGGAGGCCGACGCCAGCAAATGCATCCCCTGCGCGTAGGTCGTAATCATGGAGAAGTACAGGGCCTGCTCCAGACTCGCCAGAAACGCATCCGGGTCCACAGCGAGCGCGGGTTGTTCTTCGCCGTACATTCCGGCAGCTTTTACCCGCAGGGCTTTGTACTTGGATAAATCACGCATCGACACGGCCGTATCAATCGCCGGAATGGGCGTAACCAAATCCATTGCCACCTGCGATGTCCATTTGCCGGTGCCTTTGGCTTTGGCTTCATCCTTGATGCTGTCTAACAGCAGGTGGTCCGTACCGGCCTCCACGAAGGTGAAAATGTCCTTGGTGACGTCGAGCAGGAACGACTGCAAACGGCCCTTGTTCCAGTCGGTAAACACCTGATGCATGGCGGCATTGTCCATCTTCAGGCCTTTGCGCATGATTTCGTAGGTTTCGGCGATCAGCTGCATCACCGCGTATTCGATGCCGTTGTGGACCATCTTCACGAAGTGACCGGACGCACCGGGGCCGATGTAGGTTACGCACGAATCGCCGTCTACTTTAGCCGCTACTTTCTCTAAAATCGGTCTTACGTGCTGGTAAGCTTCTTTATCGCCACCGGGCATCATGCTGGGGCCTTTGCGGGCACCTTCTTCCCCGCCCGAAATGCCCATGCCGAAGAAATTATAGCCCTGCGCTTCCAGATCAGTCGCCCGGCGCGTGGTGTCCGTAAAGTGCGAGTTGCCCCCGTCGATGATGATGTCGCCCTTGTCCAACAGTGGCAGCAGGTCAGCAATCACACTGTCGACGATGGGACCGGCGGGTACCAGCATCATGATGGCACGCGGGCTGGCTAAACTCTTGACAAACTCCCCAATGTCGGTGAATCCTTTGGCCGCTGCGCCCCCCGGAATGGCAGCCACCTCTTTTTCGAGCAGCACGGACTGATCGGGGTTTTTATCGTAACCGGCCACGGAAAAACCATGATCGGCCATGTTGAGGAGCAGATTGCGGCCCATCGTGCCGAGACCAATCATGCCGAATAGGTACTGGTCAGTGGGGTTGGTAGTCATAATCTGTGAGAGGGGTAAGAGTGAGGTCTTCCAGGATTTTTTTGGTGGTAGCAAAGCCATGATGGTGATGAGCGTGGATACCCATCTGACCGGCAGCACGGGCCAGCATCAGCCGGTCGTCGAAATAAACGCACTGGTCGGGGCGGGCCTGCGCAATGCCCATCGCCAGCCGGAAAATGCCGGGGTCGGGTTTGCGCATCCCCACATCGCCCGACGAGACGAAGGCGTCGAAACAGTCGTGGAGGTTGAATTTCTCGATCCGGTACTGGTTCAGTTCGATGCCTTCGTTGTTGATCGAGATGATCCGAAAGCCGCAGTTGCTGCGCTTCCAGCCGATGAGCCATTGCAGCATATCCGGCAGCTCGACCGACTCGGCAAACATGAATTCCTTGAATTCCTCCCGGCTAAAGTCACGCGGATGATTGAAAACGACCGTGTTCAAATAGTCATTCAGCGTGATTTTACCCATCTCGTACACGTTGAAAATGAAGTTATGCAACACCTCCATCTCGTCGTAATTAAGAGCAAACTGCCGGGCGGCTTTCTCGCGGGATTCGTGCCCCCAACCATTGTTGAGGAGCACGCCACCCACGTCGAGAAACAGAATTTTCAGGCTTACTGCGCTCATGGCCAACGAGGTCAGGCCATCGCCTTCGTTTTTTGGGCTTCAATGGCATCCAGCAGCTTCTGATACGGCTTGTTGAATTTTTCGATGCCTTCGTCTTCCAGCTTCTGCGTGATCTGGTCGATGTCGATGCCCGCGCCGGCCAACTGGTTCATCACGTCGTTGGCGTGATCCAGTCCTTCTTCCAGCCGGTTAGCTGCGTTGCCGTGATCGCGAAATGCCACCAGGGTATCCATCGGAATGGTATCGACCGTGTCGGGACCAATCAGGGCTTCCACGTATTTCACGTCCGAAAACGCGGGGTCTTTGCTGCCCGTACTAGCCCACAGCAGGCGCTGTGGTTTCGCGCCCTTTTTAACCAATTCGTTGAACCGGTCGGTACCGAACACGCGCTTATAAATTTCGTAGGCCTTTTTGGCCGAGGCAATGGCGACTTCACCCTTCAGGGCATCGTGACCTTTTTCGGCCAGCATCGGATCAACCATCACGTCGATACGGCTGAGGAAAAAACTGGCAACGGACGACACGTAATCAATCGGTTTTCCGGCGGCCACGCGGTCTTCCAGTCCGGCGATGTACGCTTCCGTGACCGCTTCGTAGCGATCCAGCCCGAACAACAGCGTCACATTCACGTTCAACCCTTCGGCAATGGCGCGCCGGATAGCAGGCAGGCCCGGCTCGGTACCCGGAATTTTAATCATCACGTTCTCCCGGTCCACGGCTTTCCAGAGGTGCAGGGCCTGGTCGATGGTGCCTGCAGTATTCAGGGCCAGAAACGGCGATACTTCCAGGCTCACATAGCCGTCGGCTCCTTTTGCTGCCTCGTTGTAGAGGGGTGCAAACAAATCGGCAGCGCGTTTGATGTCGCTGATCGCTAAACCGAAGAAAATGGCTTCGTTGTCGGTTTCGGTTTCGGCCAGGGCTTTGATATCGGTATCGTAGTCGGAGCTGCTGCTGATGGCTTTCTCAAAAATGGCGGGGTTGGAGGTGATGCCGCGTACGCCGTCCTCGTCGATTAGTTTTTGCAACTCACCGGAATCCATGATTCGGCGGTCGATAAAATCCAGCCAGATGCTTTGGCCATACTCGTGAATTTGCTTGACGTTGTTGGTTGCCATGATTGAGCGTTGTTTTGACGGGTGATTTTAGGACGGGTTGTTCCTGACTAACTACCGAACGGCCCCGATGGATATTAACCTGACAATAAATCTTGTCATTCGTTGGTCGGCCAAAAGTAATAAGGTTCCCCGATGATACTGTACCGCTGGCTACGGATGACCCGTTTAACGGACAAAATTTCTCCTGTCTACGGATGATATTGCCTGAGCCGGCTGGATAGGCCACAAAAAAAATCGACCCGTATAGAGTCGATTTTCTGTATTGCGAATTGATAGTGAACGCCGTATGGGAGACTATCGCTGTGACTTACCCTTTTGGCCACCCTGTTTGTGGGTTGCCTGCTGCCGGTTGCGGGCCGAACGCAGTAAACTGCGGTGCAGGTCGGAATCGATAGGTTTGAAGCTTTTGAAGGGACGGCTGTAGTGATCAAACATCTCACTGGCCTTCCAGTACTGGGTATCGTGATGACCGGGAATGGCCGTGTAAACCGGAGTCAGCGGGGCGATTACCGCGCCGTTTGCATCAGATTGGGAATTGGTCATGTATTGGGTGATTGAAACGTGAATTGTTGCTTATTTCAGTGTACACTACCCTGCCTGTATCTGAAAGCCATGCAGACAGTTGCGTTAGCGGGCTTACTTTTCACTTACTAAAAAGTAAGTCTTCGTTGAATGGTGGTAAGGTACACATATTTTACCAATATATAAGCCTTTCTCTTGCTTTAGTACAAAATCGGGATCAGGTGAACAACGATTCAACGGCCGCCACGGGCAGGAGGGTTCCAGTCAGCACCTGCGCTTCAACCAGCGCCAGCCGTTCCCGCATCGTCGGCTGGCTAAAGAACTGATGCTCTAACCGTTGCCGCAGATAACTCCGAAACCAGTCCAACTGCTGCTGTTGCCGCCGGTGAAGCCGCTGCCCGTTTTGGGTCATCTGCTGCTGATGGGTTTCGATGCACGACCAGACATCAGCGATGTTTTCCGTCGTCAGGGCCGAACAGGTCAGCACGGGTGGAAACCAGCCGGTGCCGGTGGGCGGAAACAGGTGCAGGGCGTTTTGGTACTCGATCTGCGCCCGGTTAGCGGCCATGCGGTTGTCGCCGTCGGCTTTGGTGATGGCTAACCCATCGGCCAGTTCCATAATGCCGCGTTTCATGCCCTGGAGTTCGTCGCCCGCGCCGGCCAGCATCAGCAGCAGAAAAAAATCGACCATGCCGTGTACCAGTGTTTCGGACTGCCCTACACCAACGGTTTCGACGAGGATGGTGCCGAAACCGGCTGCTTCGCAGAGGAGCATGGTTTCGCGGGTGCGGTGGGCCACGCCCCCCAGGGCGTCACCGGCGGGCGTTGGGCGGATGTAGGCCAGCGGGTCCATGGAGAGTTTATCCATGCGGGTTTTGTCGCCCAGTAAACTCCCGCCCGACCGTTGGCTGGTTGGGTCGACGGCGAGTACGGCGATAGAGCGGCCCTGCCCGGTGAGAAATTGTCCCAGGGATTCGATAAACGTGCTTTTTCCCACGCCGGGTACGCCCGTGATGCCCACCCGCACCGATTCGCTGGCCACCTGGCCGGGTTGGGGCAGTACACCATTCAGAATCTGCCGGGCCAGGAGCTGATCGGCGGGGAGTCGGCTCTCGACCAGCGTAATGGCGCGGCTCAGTACCAGCCGGTCACCGGCCCGGATGCCGTCGATGTAGTAATCAGGGGAGAAACGCTGGCGCATGGAGTCAAAAAGGTGACGCCCTAAAGGTACAGCCTAACCTGTTGTTTTCGGATGCTTACCGCACCCGGAGCATGGTTTGGGCGGTGTCGTCCTCGCCGTTATCCATGCCATTGTTCGGAGTAGAGTCAGGGTCGGCGGGGGTAGCGGCTTCGATCTGAGCTTTCACAAAAAGCGTTCCGCTCTGCGTCGGAACAGCAGTAAACACAAGCGAAGCCGCACTACCCGCCGGGACAGATGCCAGGGTGCCACTGACCACACCACCCGAAAGGCTGAGGCCATTGCCGCTCTGAAACGACAAACCGGCCGGTAAAACACAGCCGACCCGCACATGCTGCGCGGTTGCTCCCCCCAAATTACGAACGGTCATGGTCAGTCGCCAGGGTTGCCCGGTGGCTACTGTCTGCGCGTTCGCTTCGAGTTGCAGGCTCAGGTCGGCCAGGCCCGTTACGGGTGGTGGCTGGCTGCTGATTACAGGGGGCAGCGGATCGGTGTTGACCACGTCAACGGGTGAAACAAACACACCACCACCCTGCACCGTGCGGAAATCAGCCGATGCCGCGTCGTCCTGTCCATCGGCCGTGCTGGTATTCGGGGTCGAATCGGTATCGAGTTGACCAGCGCGGATAATTTCGGCACTGTTGCGGTAGTAGCCGGGTGCCGTTACCCGTGCCTGGTAAATGACCGATACGGCCTGCCGGGCCGGTACGGATGGTATGGAAGCCAGCAACATGCCGCGCTGACAGGTAAGGCCGGAAGGTCCACCCTCAAATGTCAGGTTGGGCGGGAGTCGGTTGCAGATGCTCACGTTCGTTGCCGGGGTGTTGCTTTCGTTGGTGACCGTAGCCGTGAAACTGACGATCTGCCCTACCGCAGCCACGCGGCTGCTCACCTGCAGGTTTAAACTCAGGTCGGTTACCTGCATGGGTGTGGGCAGGCGGGGTGGTGCTGTCGAAAAAAATTCGGGTGTCAGGCTTTGGCTCCAGGCGGTTGCCAGCAGACTCAGTCCATCTACATTGTGTTCGTAATCGTAGCCGAAGTGAACACCGTCGGGGCGGGGGGGCATCTGGATCACATCGGTATCCGGGCCGGGAAAAGCGTTTTGTACCGTCTGAATCACGTAGTTCTGGGCATTTATGACCGGAGCGTAGTGCGTCAGGTTGTAATTGTAATACAGGTTATTGTCCATCGATACCCGGGCTACTACCCATGGCAGCGGATGGCGGGCCTCCTGTCGGCTCCGGTTGATGACCATTGTCAGGTCGCTGGCATAACTGGAAGCGGTGGGGTCTACATCGTAAAATTCCGATTCGCCCTGGTGCCAGAGTACTGCCCGCACACCTGTCAACTGGACATAGTCGTTTAAGACCCGTTTAAGGTTACCGAAAGGCATACCCGGCCGGAAGTATTCATGGTAGGCGGTGGCGGTACTGTCGATCTGAAAGCTCTCGCGCCAGTTGCGTACGGCGGTGCCATCCCAGGCCGTATTGTAAAACAGCACGGGCACGTTGAGCCGGGCCGCCAACTGATCGCCGAGTTTTCCCCAGCACCAGGCCGACTGGCCCCGCGGGCCAATAACCCCTTCGGCTTCGATGGACGCAAAACGGGGAAGCATCGGCAGGCTGATCGTGTCCGAAAGATTGCAGTGGGGAGTCGCAACAACCCGGTCGTCGGTGGGGGCCACGGACCCGCGTCCGTATTTTCCCTGCCCGTTCGACTGGCCCGCGATGATAAATACTTCGCCAATGCCAACGCGGTCCAGACTACCGGCAGCCAGTTGAGTGTTTTGCTGCATGGCCCGGACATCGAGCCGGTACCAGCCGCCGGTTGCCGTGACCGAACCGCTGAACTGACCCTGTTGCGGCTGAGCGAGTGGTTGCCAGTCGGTAGCCACCCCCTGACCGGGTTGCATGGGTATCAGCCGCACGTCGATTTGGTCGGCGGCAGTTGGGCAACTGCCGATCACCGAGAAGGTACTCTGGTTGCTGAGGTTACGCTGAAAAACGATGCGGGATACGGGAAATTGAATCTGGATCTGTGCCCGAACGGGGGTGCTGACAGTGCAGAGCAATGCCGTTAATACCCACCATGGTTGGTAGACTACTGACTGATTCATAACGAGTTGTGTGGAAGGATTGGACTAAACAATATTTAGTCGCACCTGCCCTCAACTTGTCACCTTCCCCCGCCCCAAAAGAGCGATAGTGAGCACTATGTTTACTAACCGGTAGGTAGGGGTCAGGCGTCCTCCAACAGCGTTCGGAAAGAAACGAACTGATTGGCATACCGGTTATTCACCTCCCGCTGCATGGCAGGCGCGTAAAACTTCTGGTAAGTGAGGTAATCTTCCATCGCATTAAAGAAATACTGCGCCGTGTAGGTCGCTCCGCCGTTTTCAACTTCGGTCAGCAGGCGCAGCAGTTTGCCTTCTATGGGCAGACCCGTAGCCAGCACACTCGGCATGTGTTCGTCTTTCATCCACCGGAGCCAATCCTGCTCGGCCGCTTTGTCTATGTTGGTTGTTACGTTGTATAAGATCATTGTTCGTGTGTTGCTGACCACTACGGGTCATTCAGGAAAAGAAGTGTTTTCGGGAGGTCCGGCTCCTTTTTTCAACAAAGGCATTTAACCGAAAGTTGGGCTTTTGGTTGTTTCTTTGCCCGACAATCACTTTTCTCCAATCTGACCAGATATGTACTCAGGATTAGTTCATGCGCATTCGGGCCTTCGGTGGCTTGCGCTCGTTTTATTGATTGCGGCCGCTTTTGTGGCGTTTCGCCGGTGGCAGGGTCGCGACGAATTTACCGAGGGTAACCGTAAACTGTACCTCTACACCTTTATCATGATTCACATTCAGCTTACGCTCGGGCTGATTCTGTATTTTATCAGCCCCAAAGTGAACTTCAGTGATTTAGGCAACAAAGTTTACCGGTTCTACACCGTCGAACACTCGGTCGGGATGCTGATCGCTATTACGCTCATCACCCTGGGCTACATCCGGGCCAAGCGGGCAGCCGGACCCATCAACAAGCACCGCACCGTGTTTATTTTCTACACGGTTGGTTTGCTCATCATTCTGGCATCCATTCCGTGGCCGGGTCGGGTGCCGGGTGTGGGGCTGTATTAACCTTCGGTCAACAAAAACGGGCGTATCTCCTTACCGAGATACGCCCGTTTTTGTTGGCCGAAGGGTGATCAGGCTTTTTTCGTGCCTGCCTTTTTCGCTCCCGATTTCGCGCCTTTCTTGGGGCTGTTGTCGAGTGAGTTAATCCAGACCGCTAACTTCAGCGCATCCTCTTTCGGTACCTGCGTCATGGCGGCCATTGGGGGGTAACCGGGCCAGTGACTCGGCACCGGTTTGTAGATCAACTCCACAACCTGCGCGTCTGTGTATTTTTTCTTGGCTACGTCCGAATACGCCGGTCCCACTAACCGCTGATTGGGCCGGTGACAGGCGATGCAGGTGTATTTCGACATCAGGGCGTTCATATCAGCCGGGATATCGGCCGTGGGGGCCTGCGCCTGCGCCTGCGCGGTAAAAGAACCAACGGCTAAGGCTGCCGTTGCCAGTAAGAATCCAAACGATTTCTTCATTGTATAATCAGTTAACAGGATAAGTAAGGAAATTCGGGGTAGCCGGACGGACAAAAGTAAGTTGACTGACCCTATAAGCCAATTTTGCGCCTGCTTTTCCTCTTTAAACACTTTGTTTGACTTCTGTTCCCGGTAAAAGTTTAAAACTTTTCTGAATTTACACGAATAATATCCCGTCCCGCTTCCCGTTCATGCCCATTTCCATTGCTGCCGCCACCAACGATGCCGACCTGACCGGTATTCTGACGCTTCAGTCGGCTAATCAAACCGCCACCGTATCCGCCGATTATCAGAAAGACCAGGGCTTCGTTACCCTGACGCATTCGCTGGCCATGCTGCGGCAGATGAATGAAGCGGCCCCCCAGGTAATTGCCAAAGATGGCGATGCCGTGGTCGGTTACGCGCTCACGCTGCTGCCATCGGTTAAAACGGTGGTACCCGCATTACTGCCCCTGTTCGAGCAGTTCGACAATGTTGTTTACCGGGGGCAGACCATCAATACCTACCGCTACTACGTGATGGGGCAAGTGTGCGTCGATGAAGCGTACCGGGGGCAGGGCCTGTTCGACGGCCTGTATGCTGCCCACCGTGAGCAGTTTTCGGACCGCTTCGATCTATTGGTAACGGACATCGCCACCCGAAATACCCGCTCCCGACGCGCCCATGAGCGGGTGGGCTTTGTGGAAACCGACGAATTTACCGACGCCATAGACCGCTGGGTGGTCGTCGTCTGGGACTGGCGGACGCAGGAGACGCCGAACAGCGAAGCCGTGCCGCTACGTTCGGTATAAAGCAATACCTCATTTTTGTGCCGGGACCGAACTGAAAGCGCTTCATCAAACGCCCGGCCATGCTGGATGAACTGCGAAACGTCAAATAACCCTAAACGCTACGCTGACCGATGACGAAATCATCGTGGATGCCTGGGACGAGTGCGAGCAAAGCATAGGCTGGTTTTATTTCTTCGAGGAGGCCATCGAATTTCCGTTTACGGCCACAGCGCAACTCAAGAAATTCGATGGTACCACCGAGTCGAAGCGGGTGAAAGTGGTTGGCTTGGCGTCGAAAGAAGAAGACTTTATGGACCGCGACTTCAATCTGGAAATGGAATAGGGTCAGTATGTGCGGCCCCGTCGCCTTGGATGGAGTTAATACTATCCCGTCACCAGATTGCCGCCCCAGTACCAGTCGTTGAATGGGCTACCCGGTGGTTTTCGACCCACTAACCAGTGCTGGGTCAGGCCAATGGATGCAGCCCTGTCCCTGAGGACATTCAAATCGTGAGGGGTAGGCGTTTCTTTTACTTCGATGGCTATTGTCTGGTCCAGAATGAAGTCGATTTCCTGGCCGGTTCGACGCTGGTAATAGCTGACCTGACCCAGCCGGGCTAACTGAATCGCAACGGCGTTTTCGAACTGCTGCCCGCTGCTAACCTGCCCCAAAACTGCCAGCAGCCCCGTATCGGCTACATAAACCTTCTTTTGCAGTGAAATCTCCCGGTCTTTGTTGGTCGTGAAAGCCGGGATGCGCTGAATAAAGTAGGTGTACTCGAACAGGTTCAGGTAATCAGTTAATTTATGGCGGCTGATCCCCAGGATGCTGCCCAATTTCGACGCATCGAGCCGACTGCCGGTATGCACGGCCAGCAATTGACACAGGCGGTACAGATCATCGCTTACGCTGAAATCGGACAGGAGTTTGATGTCTAATTCAATGTAGGCGTTCACAATATCTTTGAGGTAAGCCAACCGGTCATCGTCCGTTTCGGCCTGAACGACCTCCGGAAAACCGCCAAACCGGACAAACTGCTCATAATCGTCCCGGAAAAGAGCATAAGCGGTTTTGTTGACTGGTTGACCTGCCAATGGCTGATACTGTGCTGACTTAAAGCCCCTGAACGCTAAGTATTCACCAAAATCGAGCGGATATAGCTCAAAGATTCGTTTTCGTCCGGCTAAACTTTCGGTGAAGTGGTTCTTGAGGTAGTACGAACTTGAGCCAGTCAGAATGAACTTTATGCCGTAGGTGTCATACAGGTATTTGATCACACTGGGCGCGTTGATTACCAATTGTATTTCGTCGAGGGCCAACACGGCGGGTTGCTCCAGCGTCAGGCCCAGCGTTCGTAAACCGGTTTCGATGTCGCCGTACAGCGGTTGATTAAACAGCAGCCGGTTCTCCGCTTTTTCGAAGTCGAGGTATAACGTGTTGGTGTGGTGAACCTGGTTAAGCAGATAACGCACCGCTGTCGTTTTCCCCACCCGCCGTAATCCGGTTATAACGGTAGCCTGCGGCTTGGGCAGATGCGCTGCTAATTCCTGATAAGAGCGTCGCTCAATCATATTGTATTACTATATGTACAAAACTAATACAAATAGTAGTAAATTTCAGCATGGTTTGACAGGAAATAGACCTGCCACTGTGAATGCACAGCAACCAAACCCATCCTGCTACATCGGTGTTATCCTGTGGAGTAGCATACACCCCACCATATAGTACGTAAATAATGATTCGCTCACCGGGCGCGGGTTGTCGCTCAACCACCAACTTACCCATCAGTAACCTATGAAACTCCTGAAAGTAGCGGCCGGTGTGCTGAATCAGACGCCAATGGCCTGGGATGCCAATAAACAGAACATCATCGACGCCATCGACGCGGCTCGCAGTCAGGGCGTCAGTCTGCTCTGTCTGCCCGAACTCTGCATCTCGGGCTACGGCTGCGAGGATGCGTTCTACGCCCAAAATACCATCGACCAGTCTATGGCGTCGCTGCTCGATATTGTTCAATACACCAACGACATCACGGTGGCCGTCGGACTGCCCATCCGGCACAACAACCGGACCATCAACGCGGCCTGTCTGATTAGCAACAAACGGATTCTGGGCTTTGTCGGGAAGCAGTATCTGCCCCAAAACGGCATTCACTACGAACCCCGCTGGTTTCAGCCGTGGCCCGCCGGGCTGCGCGACGAACTGACGGTCAGCGGTCCGTCACACGGGGAGTTTTCGTACCCGGTGGGCGATCTGGTGTTTGATCTGTCGGGTATTCGAATTGGGTTCGAGATTTGCGAAGACGCCTGGATTGCGAACCGGCCCGCCCGTGCGCTCTACGAACGAGGTATCGACATTATTCTGAATCCGTCGGCGAGCCACTTTGCGTTTCTGAAATCCGAAGTACGCGAGCGGTTGGTCATCGACGCGTCGCGGGCGTTCAGCGTCAGCTACATTTACACTAACCTGCTGGGCAACGAAGCTGGGCGGGCCATTTACGATGGTGACGCGGTAATCGCTTCCAACGGTGTGCTGCTCACGTCGGGGGCACGGCTCAGCTACGAGGATTTTGTGATCACGTCGGCGGTAATCGACGTGGACAGTACGCGGCTGAGTCAGGTGCAAAACCGGGCCAACATGTCGCAGGGCATGACCAATTTGCGGGTAACCAGCACATTTGATTTCCCGGAGATTTCGCCCCAAATGCACAAACCCGAACTGGAGTCTTGGGAGCGGGGCGGCTACCTCAAAGAAGAAGAATTTGCGCGGGCCGTGGCGTTGGGCCTGTTCGATTACCTGCGCAAAAGCCGGTCGCAGGGCTATGTACTGTCGCTCAGTGGCGGGGCCGATTCGTCGTCGATTGCGGCCACCGTGTTTCTGATGATTCGCATGGCGGTGGAGAACATCGGGCTGGCGGGCGTGAAACGGAAACTCGGCTACATCAAATCCATTCAGGCGTGTGCGTCGCCGGAGGAGATGATCGGTAAGCTGCTGACGGTGATGTATCAGGGGACCGAAAACTCGTTGGACGATACCTTTAACTCGGCCAAAGAACTGGCAGACAGCATCGGTGCCACGTTTTATAACATCAACATCAACGCCTTGGTCGATACGTATCGCGGGCTGATCGAGGGGCAGTTAGGCCGGACCTTGTCGTGGGATACCGACGATCTGGCCCTGCAAAACATTCAGGCGCGGGTGCGGGCACCGGGCATCTGGATGCTGGCGAACCTGAATAATGCCCTGCTCCTGAGCACCTCGAACCGCTCCGAAGCTGCTGTGGGTTACGCTACTATGGATGGCGATACGGCGGGCAGCATTTCGCCCATTACCGGCATCGACAAGCATTTTCTGCGCGGCTGGCTGCGCTGGCTCGAAACCGTCGGACTGAACATTGCCTCGACACCTTCGCCCGAAACGGCTATCCGTATGGCCGGATTACACGCCGTGAACAGCCTGCAACCCACCGCCGAGTTGCGCCCGCTGGCCAGAAAGCAAACCGACGAAGACGACCTGATGCCGTACGACGTGCTGAATCAAATCGAATTAGCCGCCATCCGCGACAAAGAGCCGCCGGTAGAGGTGCTGAAACGGGTAGAAGTACAGTTTGCAGGCATCCACGACCGCGACAAACTTTTGATCTGGGTGGAGCGGTTCTTCCGGCTCTGGAGCCGCAACCAGTGGAAGCGCGAACGGTACGCCCCGAGTTTCCACTTAGACGACCACAACCTCGACCCGCGCACCTGGTGCCGCTTCCCGATTTTGTCGGGCGGTTTCGAGAAAGAATTAGCCGAGATGCAGACCTGGGCCGCTGGTCAGGCCGGCCGCGGCCGCAAGGGCCGGATTGGGTTTTAAGGCAAGGGCGGGCTACAGTGTCCGCCCATTTTCATTTACTTTGTGAAAAGCTACTGACCATGCTAACGCCGGAAGAGTTTCCATACATCAAATCCCTGCACGTGAACGATTGTTACGCGTATCAGAATTTTGACATTGAGTTACACAACTACAAACCGTTCAGCCATCTGATTTTAACGGGAAAGAATGGTTCAGGAAAGAGTACGATATTAAGAGTGATTGATAATCATATGTCTTACTGGCGTGCCGCAGCCAACAGCTCGTTAGTAAGCATTACCAGTCCGATTGATATCATTGATAGATTAAATGCAATCATTCCGAATCGTGCTGCCCAGTTTGGAATAAATGATTCTGTATTAGTTACGTGGAAGAAAGAGTTAGATCAGGTTGATAGATTATCACTGTCATATACAAATCTGCCAAATAATATTTGGACTCAGAATAAGTTAAAGACAATATATTCATTCTTAAAAGCAAAACGTGATAGTCACGTCGTTTCAGTTGATACAGTCACGAAGGAATTAGATTTTATAAATCAGCTTCAGAACAACAACTCTACCGAAGCTTTCATAAGACAATTCAAACAATACCTTGTCAACAAAAAGGTATATCAAGCTTTTGATCAAATTAAGCAGGACCAAACACGGTTTGCTGAAACAGATCAATTCTTTGATCGTCTCACAGAATCTTTTCGACAAATTTTTGAGGACACTGGATTAGTCTTAACCTTTCAACAAGAATATTTCGAGTTTTTCATTCAGCTCTCAGATGGTCGCCAATTGACATTTGACGTGTTGTCCGAAGGCTTCTCGGCACTTTTGAGTATCTTAATGGACTTATTTATGCGGGTTGACCTTATCCGAAAACAAGTTGGTGATTACAGCTATGACCCCTGTGGGATTGTCCTGATTGACGAACCGGAAACGCATTTGCATCTTCAGTTACAGGAGCAGGTATTGCCGCTGCTAACAAGCCTCTTTCCAAATATTCAGTTTATTGCCGCCACACATTCACCGGCCGTAATTGCCAGTATCAAGAACGCTACGATCTTTGATTTGACGACAAAGGAAAGCCGTGGTAGTGAAGAAACAGTTGGGCGGAGTTACTCAGACCTGATGCGGGGGCACTTTGGGTTAAGTAACGAATATTCAAGCATTGCAGATGATTTGTTCCGGCAAATAGATAGTATTCTTAAAGAGAGTAAAGATCAGCCTGAAGCGTTGAAGGCTAAGCTACAGCAATTCTTTGTAGAGAATGACGCTTATTTATCCCCAAGTTTTCGTGTTGAGCTGGAGTCAATGATTTTGGAAAATGCCTAAGTAAATTGTTATGATAAATATAGTACGAAGCCCAACGGCTCCGCAATCGCTGAACAGTACCGGTATCAGAAATTATTTAGACGAACTTGAGGCTTACAAAGACGATCAACAGCTACCTCCCAATTTGCAGACGTTGGTTAAGCCTAAATGCAGTGAATCGTATAGAAGTGTAGACTTGTTCGAAGCTTTTGATGAATGTTTTTTTAGTAAATGTTATCTCACTGAACAATCTTATATTACCTCTTGGGCAATGGATGTTGAGCACTTCACTCCTCAAAAAGAGCGTCCTAACCTAAAATATAGTTGGCCCAATTTATACCCGGCTTCACATGATGCCAACATGATGAAGCCGCGTAACACGCCTGTCGGGGGCTATTTAGATCCTTGTGATCCGAACGATGACGTTGAGAATGACATTCGCTATTTTTTTGATTATGAAAATGATGCTGTCCATTTTGAGGCAGCAGACCCGTCAAAAGTAAAGGCGTTGAATACAGCTACTCTCCTACAAAAACTGCACAATGGCGATACTTATGATACCCGTCGCAAAACGGCAGAGCTACGGAATGCCATTCACAAGCGTTACACTAAAGTCTTGGAATTAATAGGGGAGTGGAGGGCGGCTAATGATACAAACGACGCGCAGGCCCGATTTGAAGCAGAACGTAAATTGAGGGGGTATCTTTCGCGCAAAGCATCATTCACAATGATTATTCGCTCGCTTAGGGGAGTCAAAACATTACCGGCCGACTTCTTCGATTGAGACGGGCCTATGAAAACATTTCTCCCCGCCGGAGCGTCGGCCGGTATCCTCTTCGCAGCCCTGTGGGCGTCGGCATCGGCAGCTACTAAGTTTGGCGTTCAGTCGGCTGACCCGCTTATTCTGGCGACGGTCCGGTTCTTTATTGCCGGTGGACTCATGCTCGGTTATGCCTACGGATGGCAGCGCAGTAATCCGATGCCAAAAGGTGTCGAGTGGCGGCAACTGATCATTTTCGCGCTGCTGAATACCACTATCTACCTCGGTGCCTTCGTGCTGGCCCTGAAGCAGGTCTCGGCGGGCATTGGGAGCCTGTCTACGGCCACGAATCCACTGTTTATTACCCTGATGTCGGCGGTCTGGCTGCGTCGGCCACTGCGGTGGTTCGAGGGGGCGGGCATTGTGCTGGGGTTGCTGGGCGTGAGCGTGGCCACCTATCCGTTGTTACAGAACAGTTATGCCACGCTGTCGGGATTATTGATTCTGCTGGTCGGCATGGTTTCAGTATCGGCGGCCACGGTGTATTACGCCCGCATCAACTGGCGGCTGCCCGACGTGGTGATTAACGGATGGCAGGTGCTGCTGGGTGGTCTGATGCTCCTGCCCGTCACGCTGCTCACGGCCGATATTGGGGCGTCGCATGCAGATACCCGCTTCTGGCTGTCGGTGGGGTGGCTCATCGGGCCGGTGTCCATCGCAGCCCTGCAACTGTGGTTTTACCTCATCCGGCTTGATGCCGTGCGGGCGTCGCTCTGGCTGTTTCTCTGCCCGATCTTCGGCTTTCTGTACTCGTACCTGCTCCTCGGCGAACCCATTACCGGCTACACGTTTGCCGGTACGGGCTTAGTCATTGCCGGGCTGTCGCTGGCGCAGCGCGAAAAATTCACTTCGTCAAAATAATCAACTCTACCCGTCGGTTCAATCGGCGGGTCGCTTCGGAATTGTTGCCGGCAATGGGCCGGGTGCTGCCGTAGCCCCGACTAACGATGCGGTCTTCGGCAATACCGTTCCTAACTAAATGAGCTTTTACCACCTCGACGCGCTGTTTGGAGAGTGCCAGGTTCTCGTCAAAATCTCCCTGATTATCGGTATGACCGGCCAACTCGATGCGGATGGCCGGATTCTCGCGCAGGAACGTCAGCAACTGATCCAGGGCGGGTTGGGCGTCGGGCAGTAATTCGGCTTTGCTCTGCACAAATTGTACAGCTTTCAATTGCGTCTGTACGGCCTGTACCGTAACGGGCCGGGTTGGTGAAGCTGGTGGAGCCAATTTGGGTTTGGTCTCGCGCATTGCGGACGGGAGGGCATTCGCAAGCGAAGTAGATACGGTTGATGTGGTAGAGACCGTTGGCGGGAGTGGGGTAGTAACTGTGGTCGCCTGAGTGCTAATGGGGGTGGCGGCTACCGGTGCTGTAGCCGGTCCGCCTTTCTTCAGATAGATTACTTTGCCGGAAATCTGGGCTGCGTACGCGTATTCCGTTGAAATGGTGAACTTCTCTTTAGTCGGTTGGTAGCCCGGAGCTTCGGTACGAATATGATACTGGGTTTGTATATACTGATTTTTACCCGGCGCGAGCACAAACCGGAACGTACCTGCCAAACCGATTACCTGATGCTGAGGTGGCTGCCCTTCCCTAACCGCTTCGAGCGAAATAACGGCTCCAATCACTGGTTTTTTCGTCTCTAAGTCGAGAACACTTCCCTGCAGGGAGCCGGTGCCATCAAGCTGTCCAAAGGCGGGTAGTGAGATAGCGCAACTGAACAGGAAAAGCAGAAAAATAAGCTGTAAGAAAGGTACGCGCATAGTCTGTATCAAACGTAAAATAGCCCCTAAATCGTACCGGAAACGGGACAAAGATACGCACCCGGCGGGCCGTTTCGAGAGCGATTGCGTATAGGCTGAAAAAGGCCGAAAAATAGTTTATAACTAATTGATTTACAGATACTAAAACCCTGGTAAATAATGTCTAAAAATGAACCGTGAAAGTCCGTTTTTCGTTTATCTGGTATGAAAGAAATAACCCGTACATCGATCAATAACGAAGCACCACAAGGGCCGTTTTTGGCCGGTCAGCCCGCCGACGAAACGTGGCGTAAGTCCATTCCGGCGCAGGTGTTTCTGAATCACTTTTTTGCCATGGACTTCTACATCCAGCGGCAGCAGGACCTGACGGATTTGACCCGTTTTCCGGTCTATGAAGCCTTCACGCCCACTATCACTGATCGGTCCGCCGAAGCGGAGCAGCGCAAGGGTCTCGAAAAGCTAATGCTCAATAGCTGGAGTGCCGAATACGCGCTTCGCATTACGCCGGTGGTCAACGACGATCAGTACCTGCAAAGCTCCCTTCACTGGACCTTCCCGCAGGCGTACTACAGTGTGCTGTTCAGTGCCCGTGCTTTTCTGGCCGTACAGGGTATCAGTGTCAGCAACGAAGAACTGATTCGCAAGCGGATTGGCAACGCGGTGGTGCGGGGCTATTATCCCGCGTCGGTAGGTTATTACGCATCGGGTCCGCTCAACAACTACCGGTTGCAGCGGTTGCCGATGGCGAAATTTAAGCCTGATCTGGTGTTGCCCTCGCGCGAAATCGAGGCACAGGGTGAACTGGCGCAGTTTCTGAAAACAACCCGCGACCGGCGCATCAAAGCCCTGCGAAATGCCATTCAGAACAACCCGAAAACGGCGTTGCGCTCGGCTAAAACCGGCGAGGTGCTGCAGAAGTTTGGCATGGAGCAGTATAAGCAACTGGCCCGTCAGATTGGCTATACCACGTTCTTTGACATGCTGAGCCGCCTGCGCATCTCCTCCACCAACCGCGAGATCGAACGGTTCGTCGATTCGGAGATCGACGTGAAGTTATTCCACCAGAGTTTAGTGAACATCGTGTCGCACGTCAACGCCGTCCACGAACTGTACATTGCCAAAGCCCTGGGCGTCGAGGGCTACCGGCAACTCATCGCCAGGTTACCGTCTTATTTGCAGGAGGGTTTCGTGCGCGAACGTTTACAGACGATTATCGAGCCGGTGATGCAGCCACAACCTTCACAACCGGAGTGGCGCATGGCTGCCTAATAACATAGAATACCAAAAGCGAACGGCCCTCTTATCTGGAGGGCCGTTCGCTTTTGGATATGAACCGGACTAAATCGTGTCTTTCCCATCAAGGTCAGCGTCGAGGTAGAGCTCACGCATGGATAAGCTAACGTCGATGCTGTCTAACCGAATGGTTCGGTCGAGACCCTCGTACGTACTCATCCGCCAAACGCTGTCTTCAAGCCTGAAGTACACCTCAACACTGGGTATGTGCTGTGTGATAAGCACATACTCCTGAAACGCAGGGATTTGGCGATACAGGCGAAACTTCTCGCCCCGGTCGTATTTTTCAGTCGAGTCTGAGAGGACCTCAACGATTAATACCGGATTGCTGACGGCCTGAGGGTGTTCAGGAAACGTAGTAGCCGCTCCACAGACAACCGTAGCGTCGGGGTACACGTAGCGGGTCCGTGACAGGGCAACCTGCAAATCGGCGTTGAACACCCGGCACGAGGCTCCCCGCAGCGACCGTCTTAGTTCCGCCCCGGCATTGCTGGCCAAGAGACTGTGTTGAATCGTACCGCCCGCCATTGCCACGATTGACCCGTCATGATATTCATGTTTTTCGACGGATAGGCCTTCGATCGCGAGGTATTCATCAAGGGTATAGTGCGGATGTGCAGTTGCCTGTTCCATGCTGATCGGCGTGTATTTTCTAAGCCGTTTTCACCAAATCGACCAGTGTTTCGATCCAGATCGGGCTGTCGTTGAGGCTTTCGACCAGCTGCCAGTGTTCGCCACCGTGCTCCTCGAACAGCTCTTTGTATTCGTCGCCTACTTCGATGGTCGTCTCTAAGCAGTCGGCCACGAACGCGGGAGAGAAGGCCAAAACGCTTTTGATACCCTTTTTGTCGAATTCTTTGATGGTGTCGTCGGTGTACGGTTTGATCCACGGATCATTGCCCAGCCGCGACTGAAACGACGTGGTGTATTTGCCTTCGGGAATGCCCAGTTCGCGCACTAAACTGCGGGTCGTCTCGAAACACTGCGCCCGGTAGCAATGCTGGTTCATGGCGTGGAGCGACGCACAGCAATCGCCGAGTTTACAAACCTGTTTGGTTACGTCGCCTTTGCGCATGTGGCGTTCGGGCAGACCGTGGTAGCTGAACAGGTAATGGTCGTACTCGGTGTTGTCCATGTATTTACGCGCCCGCTGCACAAAGCCCTGAATGAACTTCGGGTGGTTATTGAACCGGTTGACGAACCGAAGCTGCGGCATCACCTGCCACGTTTTCAGGATGTCCATCACTTTTTCGTACACCGAACCGGTCGAGGCCGATGCGTACTGCGGAAAGAACGGCACGACCACAATATCGGTCAGGCCCATGCGCTGAAACTCGGCCATGCCCGCGTCGATGCTGGGGCTTTGGTAGCGCATAGCGAGTTTCACCACGTACTCGTCGCCGAGGCTTTTCTGTAGCTCCCGCTCCACGATAACGCCGTAGTATTTGAGCGGAGAGCCTTGTTCATCCCACAACTCTTTGTAGATCTTCGCTGATTTGGGGGCACGGAACGGCGCGATAACGCCATTTACGAGCACGAAACGCAACAGGTAGGGCACGTCGATGACGCGGCCATCCATCAGAAATTCGCGGAGGTATTTGCGCACGTCCGGTACCGACGGGCTGTCGGGCGTGCCGAGATTTACGATCAATACGCCGGTTTTACCGACTGACTTGGCTGCGGTGTACGGTGAGCCGCTGATGGGTTGCAAAACAGGTGTTTCCATGCAGAGAAAACAGAGAGGTGAAGAAGTTTGTTGCAAAACACGACACGGGTTTTCGACCCGGCCGACTGCCTATTTTTCGACCGGATACGCATTCATGTCGGGCCGTTTGAAATCGGAGAACACATCGCCCGGCAGGCTGCTGAACACCATAATGTCGGTTAGATGACGCGGACCCCGTTCGCCGGCGATAATGATCTGGCCGTGTTTTTTGTAGTCGGTCCAGGGCAGCGTGAAACCGGGCTTCTCGTCCGAAAACTTCGGGTAATACGACCACTGCGATACCAGCCGTGACGTTTTATCGATCCAGATTTTGTACTTGTTATCCGGTGTCACCCCCACACCCTTGAATGTCATTTGCAGCACGTCGGCGGGTTTGCCGTTCTCCATGTTTTCCTCGCCGATGAATTTCAGCGTCACGCCCGAATCCTTGAGTTTAAACGGCATCAGCAGCCAATACGAGTCGTTGATCCAGTTGGCCTTGCCCTGTTTCACGAATGCAGCGACCGAATCGGGGTTGGTTTCTTCCTTCCCGTTGCGGAAAACGCGGCCCTTTTCGGTGTTGATATTCAACAGCACGGTCTGATCGTTGCGCAGATTATCGACCCGCACGTCGCCTTTGCGCTTGTTCCAGACCAGCTTACGGATACCCAGAAAATTCCAGGCGATAATATCCGTTTTATCCCAGGCTTTGCGGCCACCCATCGCATTCATCACCTCATCGGCAATCCCGACGGCGCGGGCATCGGAACCGGCCGCGTCGAAATCGCGTGCCGCCGGATTTTTGGACGTCTGGGCAAAGGCTGCGGTTGTGAGCAGTATCAGGGCTACTGCACAAAGTAAGAGTCGTTTCATGGTCGGGTGAATTGTGAATAACAAAGATGACGTAAATTTACGAATGACCCTTTCGCAACTCGATTACATTGTTGCCGTCGACACCTACCGGCATTTTGCCACGGCCGCCGAAACCTGCCACGTCACCCAGCCGACGCTCAGTATGCAGATTCAGAAATTGGAGGATGATCTGGGCGTACTCATTTTTGACCGCTCGAAACAGCCCGTTGTGCCGACCGAAATCGGGCAGGCGATTCTGGTGCAGGCGCGGGAGGTGTTGCAGGCCGCCCGGCGCATTCCCGAACTGGTGAAAGAATCGCGCGACGATGTCAGTGGCGAATTGCGGATCGGCATCATTCCCACGCTGGCTCCGTACCTGCTGCCCTATTTCATCGGCCCGTTCATGGATAAGTACCCGGCCATGACGGTGCAGATTCAGGAACTGACGACGGAACAGATTTTGGACCTGCTGAAAAAAGGGCTGATCGACGTGGGTATCGTGGTGACGCCCCTTCAGGAAGCCGGGCTGACCGAGGTGCCGCTGTTTTACGAGCCGTTTATGGTGTATGCCGCCGATTCGCACGTACTGTTCAACAAGGCCATCATCTCGACCGGTGATTTGGAAACGGACGGGCTTTGGCTGCTCACCGAGGGCCATTGTTTCCGGCGGCAGGTGGCCAATTTGTGCGGTAGTGAGCGCGGCAACGGGGCGCAGCGGCTCAAAAACGGCGATGCAGTGCGGCAGGCGAACCCCCGGCAACCGCTGCGTCATGCGATGCTGCGCTACGAAACTGGCTCGCTCGAAACGCTGATTAAACTCATCGACAAGCAGGATGGCTTTACGCTGTTGCCCTACCTCGCCACCCTCGACCTGGACGAGGTGCGGCAGACGCGCATCCGGCCGTTCGAGGCTCCGCAACCCGTGCGCGAAGTAAGTCTGGTCATTCACCGAAGCTTCCTGAAAAAGAAGCTAATCGACGCACTAAAGGCCGAAATCCTGGCCCATCTCCCCGCCGAACTGCTCACCAATAGGGGGCAGGTCGTAGCCGTACCAACATTAGAGTAGCTAACCCGCCCGACGAAACCATCCCCGTGTCGCAACCGCATTAACCGTTTAATCAATTCACCGACTCAACCAGTAGGAACTATTCAGGTTAGCATGTTTCTTGCACATGAGACTTGCACCATACTTGTCCCAAATGCTGATACTTAACCTGAAGGGCCTGATAATCAGACACAAATGGTTTAGTAAGTTTACGTACAATAGTATGTTGGGTGATCCTCACCAACGGTTGCCATCGCGTTCCGTAGGCTTACCAGACCGGCAGTGATTGGCAGGGTAATAATGCCGGGGCAAGGTTGCTCTTAAATGGGCTTGTGCGGCTTGACTACGGTGAGTGAGGGGGCGGGTGCATCCGGCGAGAGAGGTTAGTGAGGGGTGAATCTGTCCATGCCTGTCTTTTTTTAATCTACCGTTGGCTATGATTATCATTGATTATCGTTGATTATCTTTCTGTATCATCAAGCCATCTTTCTTAGAAAAGAAACATAAAAGGCACATTAAAGCGACACTCACATTGTGTCATCTTGTACAACATTTGTACATCTGCTAAGGATTTGGTAAGGAAACAGAAAGAAACAGAATGAAACAGCGACCCTATCCCCCAAATCCACTATCTTAAAATAATGCAATTTAAGATTATCCTAAAAGCACGTTTGGGGCGCAAACGGGGTGATATTATCCTAAAAATCGCTTTGCCTAAATAAAACTTGTGTTAGTTTTTATACGTTATTTGGTACGGCTGTTGCACCTTATCACATTGCGACAGCGAAAATGCTTTGGTTAAGGGAGAGGAACTGGCATTAATGGCTAAGGATCGTTTGGCTGAGGCCGAACTGCTTTGCGCTAATGACTTTTTACAAGGGGCCTACTATCTGGCTGGATATGCAGTTGAATTTTCGCTTAAATCTTTAATCTGCAAGCGACTTGGGGTTGAGGTTTTCTATCAACCAAAGGGAACCCTAAACCCTTGGAGTTCCACTGTTGCTAAGGCTTTGCAAATACATGAACTGCCCGCTTTGCTTGTATTTGCGGGTATTCATCCGAACCTGAAGACGGCCTTGCTCAAAAAGTCGTTTTTTACGGATTGGAGCAAGGTGTCTGAATGGGATGAGCAACGTCGATACCAACCAATTGGGTCAAACAAGCAAATAGTAATTGAATTTATAAAATCAGCTAAACGCATAATGGAATGGGTGGAGACGCACTATCAAACGTTTTGGCCGAATTATTTCGCACAGAACAAAAAGAGGGTGTTTTATACGTTGACGCCATTTGCCTTGTTGCTGCTTATGGTGGAATGGTTGGCGAATCGTATATACTAGGGGTAAGTGCCCCTAACTTGGGGCATGGAAGCTGTACTAATAAGACAGATTGTGTAATTGATCTTTTGTTTGACAAGCTTTCCGATGACCAACGTTCACTAATTGACAGGGTGAGGGTTTATGACTCACTATCCGAGTTAGATCGTCATGCCCGTTGCAACTTTGATGGGTCGTATTATGGGTATTGCGAGGCACCACTTTCTTCTAATATAAAACTTTTAGAAGAAGCGGGGGTCTAAAGCTTCGGCAAATGTTTACTATAAAAAAGCCCCGCCCCTCACGGCGGGGCTTTTTTATACCGTATAGTAAAGCAGCATTTCTTCATTCCCCCGGTTCGCTATCTTTCTCTCCGAACACTTCTGCCAGCACCTTGTCAGCAATCGCCTGATTGCGTTCCCGTTCTTCGTCGGTCATGGGTATGCCGTTGAGGGCAAAGGTCAGTTGTCGACATAATTCTGAGAGTGGTTCGGGTTCTTGGTTCATGGTCTTTGCTCCGTTAGCGGCTTATTTCTTTCAGGGCACTTGGTAAGACGTGTGGGCTTGCCAATGCTCCGTTAGTGTATTGTTCTTTGCAAGGGGCGCGGTAATGGGTGAGATGGTCGGGTTTATCGGCACACAGACTTGCTTAACTTCGCAAGACTATGAAGGCCCAGAACACCCCAAAAACACGTCGAAAGTACGACCGCACCGGCGGACCGGCAGACTTTAAAGCCGAAGTCCTCAAGATGCTGA
>JBBQLG010000004.1:0-96301 GCA_038327655.1 Cytophagales bacterium | reverse complement strand
TTCAGATCGTGTTCGGTCGATTTGAGGTCGTTGATGATATTGTCTTTGATGAAACGGGCCTGATTTTCGGCATCCTGTACCATCACCGCTGACCGCTTGCGGGCATCGGCCAGCATGTCGTCGGCCTTTTGCCGGGCATCGCCAACGTGCTGTTCGCCGGCTACTCTGGCCTGTTCAGCAATCTGACTGCTGGTATCTTCGGCCGTTTTGAGCGTCCGAAACAGGGTCATCTCGACTTCACGGAGTTTATTCAGTTCTTTTTCGGCCAGTTCGAGTTGCATGCGCAGCATTTTCTGATCGCCCACGACGCGTTCCCACTCCTGCGAGAGTGACGATAAAAAGGCATCGACCTCGTCGGGACGGTAGCCGCGCATTGCTTTTTCGAAGGTATGCTGCCGAATTTCGATGGGAGTAATTTTCATAGGTGCCCGTAGGTTATGGGGTAGGTTTGGCCGACAGTGTCAGGATAACGATAGACTTAGATTAGAATCAAGGACAAATTAGTAAGATTTTATGGGTTACAGGCAAATTTCGGGCCTAAAACTGTCTATTCGGTCAGTTGCCAGATCGAAATTGTCCGGTCATCGCTCGCCGAAAGCAGTTGGTGTTCGTAGTTTGTCCACAGCAATCGGTTTACCGACGTGCCATGCCCGGCATGTCGGGCGCGGTCTACTACCTTCAGCAATCGGAACGTATCGGCATCCCAAATCTTGATGGCCTTGTCCATACTGGCCGTTGCCAGCCAGCGACCGTCGGGGCTGAAAGCGATGTGATTGATGGTGAACAGGTGCGCTACAATGTCGTGCTGAAGCGCGTAATTCCGTTCTACATCCCACACTTTCAGGTGAGCATCACGCCCGCCGGTAACGAGGTGGCGGAAGTCGGGCGTGTAATGAGCCGTAAAAACGGAGTTCAAATGGGCTGGTAACACTCGTTTCAGGGCGTAGGTTTCCAGGTCGAAAATGCGAATGTTGTTATCGCTGTAGCCCACGCAAAACTCCCGTTCAACCGGGTTAATAGCAATGCACCGCGCCGATTGATCGCTGGCTTTCAGGTGTTTCCGAATGGCTAACGGATTGGTATCCAGCACAATCACAACGCCATCGCCGAGGGCAACGAACGCTGTTTGTTTGTAAAGCTTAATATCAAAGACAGCCGCCGTAGTCAATTTCAGCGATTGGGTTTCGGTTTTGGTTGCGGGGTCGATCAGGTGCAGGCCCTCGTAATTTTGTCCGGCCCAGAGCAGCCCCGTAGCCGGGTCGAACGCCAGTGCATAAACCGAAGCCGGTACGCGGGCAATCAGTTCGCCGAGGTCGGGCTGGTCCAGTCGCCAGCGCACAACCTGCCCGTCGGCACCGGCGGAAAAAAACAGGGTTGGTTCAGGACCCGCTTCGAGGGCGTAAACCCCGTCGCGGTGGCCGCCGAACGTATCGCGTTTGTGAACCTGCATGGGGTAGAGTTGGTAAGTCGGCAAGTTATTAAATGGGTAGGCGCTCCGAAGCGAAGCACTCACTAACTTGGTAACTTACCGCGTTACGGACTAATTTCGCCCAAAAGTAAGGTAAATGCCCCTGCAAACGCTCATATCCCTCAACGATGACTGCACCGCTGTACTATGGCGCATCACCGAAGACGAACCATCCCTGTATGCCGATCTGCCTTTAACGACTGACGAAGCGGCTGACTTAGCGGGCATTACGCATCTAACGCAGCGGGTGGAGTGGCTGGCATGTCGGGTGGCCATTCGGGCGTTGGTGGGGACCGATTATGCCGGTTTGCAAAAAGATGAATTCGGAAAGCCGCACCTGATTCGCTCAGTACCGTCGCCAAATTCCCCTGTTACGGGCTATGTTTCGCTGTCGCACACGGGCGGCTGGGCGGCTGCCGTCTGGCATAAATCGAAGCCGGTTGGTATTGATATTGAGCCGTTGCGGGCGCAGTTTGGCCGGGTGGTGCCCCGGGTACTGTCTGACGCCGAAATTGCTCATGCCAACGGCGACCTGATGCGGCTGGCCATGTACTGGTGTGCCAAAGAAAGCCTGTATAAACTCTACGGAAAACGGCAGCTCACCTTCCGCGAACACCTGCTGATTGACCCCTTTGCCGATGGCGATACCCGGCTGACGGGCCACGTTCGCCTGCCGGGCCACGATGAAACCGTCCAGATTTTATGTCAGCTCGCTGGACCGGGCCTGCTGGCCGTGGCGTTTTGAGCGCGACTTTATAAAGCAGTTTGAGCGCAGCTATTGCGTCAATCTGGTCACTTCGGAAAGCCTGTCGGCGTGAACTGTTCGATGAGCCATTGAAATACGCCCAGGACCTTATCTAACTCAGGATAATACAGAATCGTCGGATCGGTGACGGCCCGGTTGCCCGACAGTTTGAGAAACAGCCACTCGTTGCCGGTTGTGACACAGCCAAAAACAGCGTCGTACTGAATGCCTGCCCGGTCGTTGATACTCCGGGCGGTCAGCATTTCGGCGATACACTGTGGGATACCCCCGTACAAATCCTGTTTTTTGGCCTCTACCAAGACAATGATGGGTGGTTCGGGCAAATACGCTTTCGGATTCGAGGCAATAATGAAATCGCATACACCCGATAACTCGCCCGGCATGGTCAGCGGCTCACCCGAAAACAGCGAGATTTTATCGGCATTATTTTCTTTCACAGCCGAGAGGACTGGTGCAATCAGCATTTCGGAAACGGCCTTCTCCGACTTTGCCAACGCGGGTGATAACTGGTTGACGGCTAAATAGCTATTCAACCAATTGGGGAGTGTCAACGGCTTAATGATTGGCAGAAATGCCTCCGTCTCAACCTGTACACCAAAGCGGTCCCGTAAGTCCTGAAAGGTAATCATGAGCATAAAACAGGGTGTTGAATCGGAGCAAACTTATCTAAACAGTGTCTGCACTACCTCTTCTTTGGAAATGCCGAAGTGTTTGGCTACCTCCGACAGGATTCCGGTCAATGTCCCGATCTTAATTGGGTTGTGATTGGGAATGGCAAGGTGGTGCTGTCCGTTCTGCTCCGTCGTCACTTTAATATGACTACCATTTTGTTTAACGACTTCGTAGCCATATACCGTCAAGGCCTTACATCGCGCGGGATTTTCATCGACTAAAGCGCAAAAACCTCATCTTTAACGAAATGTAGATGCGCCAGCTTGGGCATATCCGTACTGTTCTCATAGTAGCATTCAACGCCCCCTTTGATATTCGCTTTCAGTTCGTCTACCGTATCGCCTTCCGCAAAAATGGCGGGACCTTCCGACTTCGCGTAGTAACCGCCTTCTTCCGCTTCGTGAACGACAAAAATGATCTCCGTCATGGTCTTGCATTTTTTACTAATTTAGTTCGATCCTACTGCCTGCACAACTATCCCAGACTCACCAACTCCTTCAATTCATCATCGCTTAAATCACCGAGCCAGGTTTCGCCGGTTTTGACGCTGAGGTCGGCGAGTTCTTTTTTGCTACGGATCATGGCGTCGATTTTTTCTTCCAGCGTACCCTGATTCATCAGGCGGTATACCAGCACGTTTTTGGTTTGCCCAATGCGGAATGCCCGGTCGGTGGCCTGATTCTCGACGGCCGGATTCCACCACAGATCGTAGTGAATAACGTGGTTGGCCTGCGTCAGGTTCAGGCCCGTGCCGCCGGCTTTGAGCGACAGAATAAAGGTGTGGTCGGAGCGGTTATTCTGAAATTGCTCCACCATCCGGTCACGTTCGGGACGGGACGTGCCACCGTGCAGAAACAGGGGCGGGTTGCCAAACGCCTGTTGAATGAACGTTTGCAGCAACTCGCCCATTTCACGGTACTGGGTGAAGATCAGCACCTTCTCGTGGCTGGCGTAAATGTTTTCGAGCAGGTTGAGCAGCAGCGTCGCTTTGCCCGACAACGCCGGGTTTTCGCTGCCGCCTTTGAGGTACTGATGCGGGTGATTGCCGATTTGCTTCAGGGCCGTCATCAGCTTTAGCACCAGCCCGCGCCGGGCAATGCCGTCCTTGTCTTCGATGGCCCGGATGCTTTCGCTGACTACACTTTCATACAGAGCCGCCTGCTCGGTAGTAAGAGCACAAAACTGGTTGTTCTCGATTTTGTCGGGCAGGTCGCTGATGATGGTTTTATCGGTCTTCACGCGCCGGAGCAGAAACGGACTCGTCACGCGTTTGAATTGATCGAGTTTCTGCTGGTCGCGTTCTTGCTGAATGGGCTTGCCAAACTCCTCGTTGAATTTGCTCAGTCCGCCAAGGTACCCCTTGTTCACGAAATCCATGATGCTCCAGAACTCCGACAGCCGGTTTTCGACGGGCGTACCGCTGAGGGCAATTCGGATGGGCGATTTCAGGGCTTTAACGGCTTTGGTCTGTTCGGTATCGCTGTTTTTGATGTTCTGCGCTTCGTCGATGATGACCACCGCCCAGGTGATTTTCTTCAGCGTTTCCAGGTCGGAGCGCACCACGCCATACGTCGTCAGAAGCAGGTCGTAGCCATCGCCATCCGGCGAAGCGTTGCCCGGCAGTTTGCGGTTCGGGCCGTGGTACACCCGCGCCTGCAAGTCAGGCGCGAACCGGGCAATCTCTTTCTGCCAGTTGGTGAGCAGCGTTGTGGGTAGTACGACCAATCCTTTTTGCCTGGCGAATCGCCCTTCCTGCTTGAATTTCAACAGCAACGCAATCACCTGTACCGTTTTACCCAGCCCCATGTCATCGGCCAGCAGACTACCCATGCCAAGGGCTGTGTTTTTGATGAGCCAGTCGTAACCCCGCTGCTGATAGGGGCGGAGGGTAGCGTGGAGGTCGTCGGGCAGGGTTTGGGCGGGGCTGTCGGTAAACTGCTGGATGAGTTGCCGCACCTCCGGGGCGATGCCCAGTCGCCCGCCGTTGTATTCTTCCGTCAGCGCGGCTTTGAGCAGGGCCGTGCCGGTCAGTTCGGGCGGATTTTCGAGTTGCCGGTAGAGTTTGGTCAGGTCATTAGGGTCAATCAGGACGTACTGATCTTTAATTTTGACCAATCCGGTTGTATTGTTCACCAATTTCTGAAACTCCCGAACGCTCACCATCTCGTCGCCCAAAGCCACCTGCCAGTCGAACGAAAGCATGTCGTCTAACTTCATAAACGCGTTTTTCGCCGTGACTTTCGCTTTCAACCGGCCACCCACCTGCGGCCGGACCCAGTGTTGCAACGATTTTGGTAACCAGAGCGCAATGCCCAGCAACTGCATCCGGGGCAGGGTTTCGAGCAGGACTTTCACGAAGGCTTCGGGCTTGTAAAACAGATGAGCCGCACCGTCTGACCGGGTCAGATTGGCCAGGTCCGGGAAGTGCCGCGACAGGACCAGCAAATCCTGCAAAACGGCCATTCGAATGCCCGCGTGTTTCTTCTCTTTCAGGATTTCCGGCAACGGAATGGGTGCAGCAGGCGTTGCGGTTACGGACGGAGCCGCTTTCTTGGTTGTTTTGGTTGTTTTCTTCGCCGGTTCGGGAGTTGGGGCAGGCGCATCGGCTTCGCGGTCGCGGATGAGCAGACTGACACGAAACTCATCGCCCAGTTCAGAGTCTTCGACGGCCAGAATCGGCACGAACCGTTTGTGGGTCAGGAAAAAATCGTTGAGCCAGAGTTGCATGGCCAGCGGCATTTCCTTCTTGCCGAACCCCTCGAAACGCAGCGTCTCGACGCCAAAAAACAGCCGGTCGGCATCTTCCAGCGGCCACCGTTCCCAGAGTTCAATGGTCGTTGGTTTGATGGTTCGGCGCATGAACAGCGAACACAGCATGAGCACCTGCTGCTCACCGGGAAACGCCAGAATATCTTTTTGCCAGCGCAGGGTCAGCAGCGTGGGCGGGAGTTGCGTGGCAATGATTTCGGTTTGCTGCCGAACGGCGTCGTTCAGGGTTGCCGGGAGCCACCGCATCCGGTATTGCTCTTCGGCGGGACCAACGCGCAGGAGTTGCGGCACCACCGCACCGCGCCGGAGCAGGACCGCCGAAAATTGCCGCGTGAGGTACAGCGCCCGGACCGAGTCGCTCATTTCGGGCCAGTCGGCTTCGGTGAGGGTAGCCAGCCAGTCGGTCAGTTCGCTCATCTCAAAATCGGCGAGTGACCGTTGTTCGCCGTGTTCGCTGAAGACATTGATGCGCCGAAACGCCATCAACTCATCGAGTTGCAGTTCGATGCTATCGCTTAAGTCCGGTGTGGTTCGGGCATTCGGGTCGGCGGTGGGTTTGGCCGCTTGCCCGTTCCGAATCGAAATGGGCTTGCTCTCGATCGGCTTACCGAACAGGGTGTAGGCTTTGCTAAGTGATTTATGAAAGTCGCCCTTGGTGAAGGTAACCTCCGGTGCCAGCAGGCCCAGCAGGGAATCGGCCAACGGCGGAATAATGGCGAAATCGAGCCGGGCGCGGGCTTTTTCGCTCGGTTCCCAGTTCTCGTCGTCGGGCAGGTCGTCGGTACAAATGTCGCGCAGGGATAAAACACTGCCCATTGTTCCGGCAACGTTTTCGGCCTGATCCTTCTGTAGTTCCGTCAGGATGTCCAGCCCTTTTAGCTGAAAAACCAGAAACGGATTCCGGTCGATCTCATTGGCGATGACGTAAATGACGGCCGCGAGGTGTTTGCACGGAATGGCATAATCCGGGCAGGAGCAGCCCATCGTCAAATCCTCGAACGTGCGGGGAAACAGTTGAATGCCCTGCTTGGTGGCGAAGTCGATTAGTTCGGGCGGGAGCTGTCGGTTCAGAAGCTGGGCTAATGTGGCCGGGTTGTCGCGGATTTCGGTCAGCAGTGCTGCCTTTTCCTCGGGGGTGAAGAGCGGTACCGATAATTTAGTCCGGTAGGGGCGGGGTTTGGTGCCTTTCACTAAGGCGCTGATCTCGTTCCCGTCGATTTTCAGCCCCTGAACGGCTCCTTTGTTGGCGTAGGTTTTGCCGCGCGGCAGGCGGTTCCCCTCGTCAATACTCGTCAGGGCGTTGAGCCATTGCTGTCCCCACCAGGTTTTACCGTAGCTGATGCGTTCGGCCATTCGTCGTTTTCATGAGTTGAATAATCCGCTAAAGTAACGGATTTCGGCTTACCTGTCCGTGAAAGACGTTCACCGCTGTGTGTAATCCGAAAGGGGCAGCGAATCGGCATCGTCCCTAACCGATTCCAGAATCCGCTCCACTTCGCGCATCCGTTCGCGGTCGCCATTTTTGTCGAAAGCCAGCATCAGGTTGCGCAGCATCCGCCGGACAATGTCCAGATTGGTGCAGGGCTGGTAAAAGATAGGGCTTCGTTTGAGGTTCAACTGGTCGATGTAGTGGTCGATGTCTTTGGTCGAAAACACCAGTCCCCGGTTAAACACGTTGATGTAAAACTGCGCCCCGGTTTCGCCTTTGTAGGTCAGCACGAACAGGTTGGGCAGGTTCACGCCGTAGACGGGTAACCCGATTTTCTGGGCTACCATCAGGTAAATCACGCAGAGCGAAATCGGGTTGCCCCGGCGCGTTTCCAGCACCTGATTAATCATCGAGTTGGCCGGGGAGTGGAAATGCTTGGTGTTGGCCCCAAATTTGAGCTTACTGAAAAAGGCGTTGTTGAGGGCCTTAACCTGGTCGGCGGGGTGCATCTCGGTGTTCACCTCTAACCACACATCGTAGTAAAGCTGCTCCAGGTCCCGGCGCAGTTTCTCCAGCGACAGGTCGGGGTATTGGTACGTCGCCACGATCCACAGCCCTTCGAGCAGGTCCATCGCCCCGCCGTTTTTCCAGTGCTGAATGCGCTCCAACACCGATTCGTACTGCAGGTCGTGAATGAGTTCTTCGATCTTTTTTTGCAGATTCGGGTTGAAACTGCCTTCCCATTCCGATTCCAGGAAGGGGATGATTTGCCCGCCTAAGGTGCGGATTTGCTGTTCAACGTGGGTAGTCACCTCTCTGTCTTCGTCGTCTAAGAGCGAGATGAGGGCTTTGATTTCCTTATCGTTCATGCGTTGTGCTTCGGTCGACCGGTGACTTGTTCCTAAAAAACTCTTTTCAGAAAGCTACCGAATTTCCTACTTTTGTCCGGTTTTTACGAACCTTTACTGCAAGTAACAACAAAATTTTTCTAAAAAACGGTTTGGCTCCACAAGCGAATTCTCCCCTGAAAATTCTGGTAACCGGCGGGGCCGGTTTCATTGGCTCGCATACCGTTGTGGCCCTGGTCGAGGCCGGTTTCGAGCCGGTCATCGTCGATGATTTTGCTAATTCGGAGCGCACCGTGCTGGCCGGTATCCGGGCCATTCTGGGGCGCGACGTGCCGTTTTACGAAGCGGACTGCAACGATGCCGACGCCATGAACCACATTTTCGAGGCCGAAGGCATCACCGGCGTTATCCATTTTGCCGCGTTTAAGGCCGTGGGCGAATCCGTACAGCAACCGCTCAAATACTACCGCAACAACCTCGGTTCCACCATGTTGCTGCTCGATCTGATGTGTACCCATCAGGTCCATAACCTGGTGTTTTCGTCGTCGTGTACGGTCTATGGTCAGCCCGAACACCTGCCCGTTACGGAAGAAACCCCGCGCCTGCCCGCGCAGTCGCCCTACGGCAATACCAAAGCCATCTGTGAAGACATCATCCGCGATACGGCCCATGCCGTAGCCCCGCTGAAAGCCATTGCGCTGCGCTATTTTAACCCGATTGGTGCGCATCCATCCGCCGAAATTGGTGAGTTGCCACGGGGTGTACCCGGTAATTTAGTGCCGTTCCTGACGCAGACAGCCGCCGGAAAGCGCGAAAGCCTGACCGTCTTCGGCGACGATTATAATACGCCGGATGGCACCTGTGTACGCGATTTTATTCACGTCATGGACCTCGCCGAAGCCCATGTGAAAGCGTTAAAGCTGCTTAACGAGACCAACGAAGATGCGTCGTACGATGTGTTCAACATTGGTACGGGTCATGGGGCAACGGTGCTCGAACTGATCAAAACCTTCGAGGAAGTGACCGGAGTGAAACTGAACTACCACATCGGGCCGCGCCGGGCGGGGGATGTCGAGCAGATTTACGCCGAAGTAACCAAAGCCAACCGCGACCTCGGCTGGCAGGCGCAGCGTACCTTAGCCGAAGGGGTAGCCGATGCCTGGCGCTGGCAGCAGAAACTCGGTTAAAACCGGTTCGTAGTTTGTGGTTTGTGGTTGCCTGTCGAACAACTCGTAAACCACAAACGACAAACTGTTTAACCACAAACTATACTCCATGAAACTATGCATTACCGGTGGGGCCGGGTTTATCGGCTCCCACGTTGTCCGCTTATTCGTCACCAAATACCCCGACTACCAGATCGTCAATCTCGATAAGCTGACCTATGCCGGTAACCTGGCGAACCTGTCAGACATCGAAGACGCACCGAACTACACCTTTGTGCGGGGCGACATCACCGACGCGGCCTTCCTGGACGAATTCTTCGCCGAACAGCAAGTTGACGGGGTGATTCACCTCGCGGCCGAGTCACACGTTGATCGGTCCATCACCGACCCGATGTCGTTCGTGATGACCAACGTGGTGGGTACGGTAAACCTGTTGAACGCGGCCAAAACCGCCTGGGCCAAAACGCCGTCGGGCTTTGCCGACAAGCGGTTCTACCACGTTTCGACGGATGAGGTGTACGGGTCGCTGCACAACCCGGAGGATTTTTTTACCGAAGAAACCGCCTACGATCCGCAGTCGCCGTACTCGGCCTCCAAAGCCGCTTCGGACCATTTCGTTCGGGCCTACGGCAACACGTATAAACTGCCGGTGGTACTCTCGAACTGCTCCAACAACTACGGCCCGAATCACTTTCCCGAAAAGCTGATTCCGTTGATGATTCATAACATCCAGCAGCACAAACCTTTACCCGTGTACGGCAAGGGCGAAAACGTCCGTGACTGGCTATTCGTGGTCGATCATGCCCGCGCTATTGATACTATTTTTCACAACGGTCGGCTGGGAGAAACGTACAACATCGGCGGGTTCAACGAGTGGAAAAACATTGATCTGGTGCATCTGCTCTGCCGGATTATGGATCAGAAATTAGGTCGCGCGGAGGGTACGTCGGCGCAACTCATCACGTACGTGACCGACCGCGCCGGACATGATCTGCGCTATGCCATCGACGCTCACAAGATCATGAACGAACTGGGCTGGCAACCGTCGCTCCAATTCGAGGAAGGCTTAGAAAAAACCGTCGACTGGTTCCTGACCAATCAGGACTGGCTCGAAAACGTAACGTCGGGCAACTACCAGGGCTACTACGATTCAATGTATGCCAATAGATAAGGTTGACTGATTGAGGGATTGAATGATTAACTGACTAATCAATTCAATCCCTCAGTCATTCAATCATTCAATCCCTCAATTTATCATGAAAGGAATTATTCTGGCCGGCGGCTCCGGCACCCGGTTGCATCCGCTGACCTTAGCGGTATCGAAGCAGTTGATGCCGGTATATGACAAGCCGATGATTTATTACCCACTCTCGATTCTGATGGTGGCCGGTATTCGGGAGATTCTCATCATCTCGACGCCCCACGACCTGCCGCACTTCGAGAAGTTACTCGGCGATGGGTCGCGGTTGGGTTGCTCGTTTACGTATGCCGTGCAACCCGAACCCAACGGACTGGCGCAGGCGTTCGTGATTGGTGAACAATTTATCGGAGCGGATAAAGTGGCCCTCATTCTGGGCGATAATATCTTTTACGGATCGGGCATGTCGCAGTTGTTGCAGGCCAACAATAGTCCCGACGGCGGAATCGTCTACGCTTACCATGTACACGACCCCGAACGGTACGGCGTAGTGGAGTTCGATGCCGACATGAACGCCGTGTCGATCGAGGAGAAGCCCCAGGAACCCAAGTCGAATTATGCGGTACCGGGTTTGTATTTCTACAACAACGATGTGGTTGAAATTGCCAAAAACCTGCAACCCAGCCCACGGGGTGAGTACGAAATCACGGACGTGAACAAGGTTTATCTGGAGCGGGGACAGCTTAAGGTGAGCATCCTGGACCGGGGAACGGCCTGGCTCGACACGGGTACGTTTGCGTCGCTGATGCAGGCCGGGCAGTTCGTGCAGGTCATCGAAGAGCGTCAGGGACTGAAGATCGGGTGCATTGAGGAAATCGCTTACCGCATGCATTACATCGACGCGGAGCAACTTCGGATCATTGCACAGCCGTTGGTCAAAAGTGGTTACGGCCAGTACCTGTTGAATCTGTTGAAATAACTCACGGTTCGCTACCACGATGTACCAATAAAAAAAGCCGGGGCAAGTGCCCCGGCTTTTTCGTACCTAAAACCTATAAGATGAGCAACTGAATGCGTAAAGGGAAGGTGGCCGGAGCCTGTTGTGGAGAAGCCCAAAGGTAGTTGCGAACAGATACCCAGGTAAGCGCATAAACACCGTTTTTTGGGACCAGCTTACCACAAGGGTAACTCCGCGGATGAATGCGTAGAACTACGCATTTCATCTGCGTATGAGGGTGAATAAGCCGGAAAACGGGTTCCGGCGGGCAGGGCAGTTGTACGCCTTTGGGTTTTCCGTTACTTTCAGGCCACAATCCACCACTGTTCAACCTCTCTTTTTTTTCCACACGCTGCCATGGCATTGCAATCAGAATCGTACGAATTTGGCCGGGGTATTGGCCGTAAGTTGACCGCCAAAGAGGCCCTGTATCGTACCGAAGCCCACCGCAAAGACGAGGAGAGCCGGGGGAACAAACCCGAGACCTACACCGAAGCGGAGTTCTTTGGCCTCGACGTGATCGAAGATCTCATCAAACGTAATCCCGGCTGCGTAGGTATCCGCATGTACTACGGCATCAACGCCAACGACCCCGACGGCCCTAATACCCGGCGGCTCACACTCGTGGCTGTCGATGCCAAAGGGAAAGACGTCTTTAACGGGGGCAGCCTGCGCGGTCTTAAAGACGACGGCGACGGCGACGCTGTTGGCGACGGATACACCTGCCCGCGCCATTGCCCCGTTTGATCCTTCATCGTTGATTGAACACGCGTTATAATGCTGGAGCGATTCAATTCTCTCGCGGCCAAATACCCGCTTGATGTCATCACCCATCTCTCCATACTGCTTCCGCTGCTGACTGGACTGGTTCGGTACCGGTACCTGAAACCGGAGATGAAATGGGTGTTTGGATTTTTCCTTACCGATTTTATCGCCGAAACGACCTCTCTTTTTCTGATGCTCAGGGGAGGTACTACGCTTGTTACGCAGGATATACGGTCTTGCCTGAACATTATATTCTTAGCGGGCACTTACCACGCAGCCCTGATCCGGCCGGTTCAGAAAAAAATAGTTGCCGGTGTGGGCGCAGGCTTTCTGGTCTTCAGCCTTGTTTTTTACAGTGGAAACAACGTTTCCCCCTGGGCACAAACCGCGTTTCGGGTTTATGCGATGGGAACTGCCCTGGCGTATTACAACGCTATCCTGTCGGACCTGAACCTGAAAAAACTACAGCATCACAGCATGTTTTGGTTCAGCGCGGGCCTGCTGTTTTATGCGGGCGGTACCCTTTTTACCATGCTCTTCAACGAATCGCTGTACGCTAAAACTACTCCGGATGCTGTATTTGACCGGTACTGGAATCTGATGGAGATACTGTACATCGTGTTTTGCCTCGTGACAGCATTGGGTCTTTGGGTCAGTAAATACGACCGGAATAATTACTTCGACCGCGATTATTTCAAGGAAGATTTCTTCAGAAGTACCTGACCCATTGTACGGAGGGTACATTTAGGGTGGCAGACCGATGGCTGTTTGAGCCGGAGGATAGACCTGAACCGATATTATTTATAACTTTAGACAGTCTTTCTGCCTTAGAAACGTCCTGTCATGATTCAGACTAAACTAATTCCGCGTACCCCATCCGCCCACGAATCGGGCCTGCTCCTTAAAAACCTACTCGCTCAATCGCTCAAATACGAACCACAGCGCGAAATTGTTTACCGGGATTTGTTCCGCATGAACTACGTCACGTTCAATCAGCGGGTGCGCCGGCTGGCCAATGTGCTCACCGATGCGGGTGTTCAACCCGGCGATACCGTGGCCGTGCTCGACTGGGATAGCCACCGCTACCTCGAATGCTACTTTGCCGCGCCGGGTATGGGAGCTATCATTCACACCATCAACGTACGCTTGTCGCCTGCCCAGATTCTCTACACCATGAATCACGCCGAGGATAAAGTCGTGTTGGTACACGAAGATTTTCTGCCCATCCTCAACGCTATCCGCGATCAGCTTACCACGGTTGAAACCATCATCCTCATCAGCGATAAAGTCTACGGCGATGCGGCTGTTGCACCCGAAGTGCCCGACGGGTTGACGGGAGAGTACGAGAACCTGCTCACCGGTGCATCGGATCAGTATGAGTTCCCGGATTTCGACGAAGATACCTGGGCCACAACGTTCTATACCACCGGTACAACGGGTAGCCCCAAAGGCGTTTACTTCTCGCACCGGCAGTTGTTTATGCACACCATGGGGCTGCTGACGTATATTATCGGCTACGAAGCCATGCCGTTCAAAGGATCGTCGGACGTGTACATGCCCATTACGCCCATGTTTCACGTACACGCGTGGGGGTTTCCGTTTCTGGCCGTGATGATGTCGGCCAAGCAGGTTTATCCCGGTCGGTATGAGCCGGAAATGCTGCTTCGGTTATTGGTGAAAGAGGGCGTAACGCTGTCACATTGTGTCCCCACGATCATGAACATGCTGGTGAATAACCCGGCCGCGCAGCAGTTTCGGCCGCAACTAAGCCGCTGGAAAGTGCTCATCGGCGGCTCAGCCCTGACCAAAGGGCTGACCAAAGCCGCGGCTGAACTGGGCATCACGCTCTCGCAGGGGTACGGCATGTCGGAAACGGCTCCGGTGACGGCGGTGGTGTACCTGAACGATCAGGAAAAGCAATTATCCGCCGATGAACAGCTTGAGTTGCGGACACGGGCGGGGCGGATTGCCCCCTTCGTGGAGATGCGGCTCATGGATGACGATGGCGATTTTGTGCCGCATGACGGTCATTCGCTGGGTGAAATTGTGGTGCGCTGCCCCTGGACTACGCAGGGCTATTACAACGATCCCGAACGCAGCGAAGAACTCTGGAAGAACGGCTGGCTGCACACCGGCGACGTGGCCACGATTACGGCCGATAACTGGGTACAGATTGCCGACCGAACCAAAGACGTTATTAAAACCGGGGGCGAGTGGGTATCATCGCTGGAGATCGAAGACTTACTGTCGCAGGTTGAGGGAGTAGCCGAAGCAGCCGTGGTGGGTTTTCCCGACGAGCGCTGGGGTGAACGCCCGCACGCGCTGGTGGTAGCGAAAGCCGGTTTTGCCGATACGCTCACCGCCGAGGGCATTAAGCAGACGTTTCAGAGTCGGGTAGAGCGGGGTGATCTCAACAAATGGTACGTCCCCGACAACATTGTGCTGGTCAGTGAAATTCCAAAGACCAGCGTGGGAAAGATCGACAAGAAAAAGATTCGCAGTGAGATGAAAGCGTTAATTTTGGGGTAATCAGTCCCTCTTTTTATGACCCGAATTGGCCTTCTATCCGATACGCACGGTTATTTAGACCCCCAGATTTTTTCGCATTTCGACGCCTGCGATGAGGTATGGCACGCGGGGGATGTTGGCTCCATCGACGTGGTGGATCGGCTACAGGCGTTCCGTCCATTTCGGGGAGTCAGCGGCAACATTGATGGTCCGCCCGTGTCGCAGGTGTGCCCGGAAGACCAACGGTTTGCGCTTGACGACGTAACGGTCTGGATGACGCACATCGGCGGTACGCCCCCGCGCTACACACCCATTATCCGACCTAATTTGCAGATTAGTGCCCCGGATGTGTTTATTTGCGGGCATTCTCATATTCTGAAAGTAACCCGCGACCCCAAATTCGATAATCTGCTGTTCATCAATCCGGGAGCGGCCGGTAAAATTGGTTTTCACCAGGTACGGACCTGTATCCGGTTTGCGCTTGACGCAGGGCGCATCACGGATATGGAAGTTATTGAGTTAGGAAAGCGGTAGGTGGGTAAACGGAAACAGGTTTCATGAAAATCGCAGTCTGGCATAATTTGTTAAGCGGGGGCGGTAGCCGGGCGTTGCATCAGCACATCAAAGGACTGGCTCAGCGCGGCCATCAGCTAACGGTGTGGACATCGTCGCTGGCCGACAGTCAGTTTTTAGACGTTGCCGCCTACGCCGGTGAACCGCACGTGTTACCCCTGGACATGACGATCCGTATTCGCCACCAGCACCAGGATAAACTCTCGGCGCTGGGGTTCGAGCCGGATGAGCAGGTGCGCCGGATGCTGGATTTCTGCCGCCGGTGTGCCGACGAAATCAACGCGGGGGGCTTCGATGTGCTGTTTGCCAACTCCTGCGTTTATTTCATGATGCCCTATATCGGCCGGTTTGTTACTATTCCAACCGTGCTGTATTTGGGTGAGCCAAACCGGTCGCTGTTCGAGGCCCACCCCGACCTGATCTGGGAGGGACTTCCGCCCGCATCCGCACACTGGCGGGAGGCCGCTTACAGAAGCCGGTATTGGGACGATCTGTTTCGCATTCGGAAGGCACGGGTGCGGGTACGGGAAGAGATTCGAAATGCCCGCAGTTATGATACACTGTTGGTCAACTCCTATTTCAGCAGCGAAAGTACCGTGAGAGCCTACGGTCGGTCGGGCGACGTCTGTTACCTCGGCGTCGATACGGATCTGTTTCCATTTCTGGACTTACCCCGCGAGCCGTTTGTGCTGGGATTAGGTGCTTTCTATCCCGCTAAAGGCGTTGAAACGGCCCTTAAAACACTGGCGCAGATACCCGTTCATCGACGCCCACCGCTGATCTGGATTGGCAACATGGGGAACCAGGAATACGTACGGGAAATGCAGCAGCTAAGTGAGCGGTTGCAGGTTCGTTTTGAGCCGCGGGAGCGCATTACACAGACCGAACTGATTCAGTTGCTAAACACGGCATCGTGCCTGCTTTATACGTCGTCGCTGGAACCATTTGGCCTGGCCCCGCTGGAAGCTAATTCGTGTGGCCTGCCGGTGGTTGCCGTAGCCGAAGGCGGAGTCCGCGAAACCGTTATCGACGGCTATAACGGGCTGCTACGTCCCCGCGACCCGGTGGCGTTGGCCCGTGCCGTAGAGGAGGTGATGACGAATAATACCCTGTTTGAACGCCTGTCGCTGAATGCCCGGCAATCGGTTCGGGAGCAGTGGACACTTGGTAAAGCCATCGACCGCATTGAAACCGCCCTCATCGACACGGCCAACCGCAAACGTGGGGCGGCTGTACCGGTTTAAAACAGAACGCCGGGTTAAAATGGTAGTTGCCGATCGTCCGGCGTTTTTGTTTTACACCGGAATCTGCTCAAACACTACAGCGGGCTGACCTGACGGTCCGGCGTTCCGGTTTTTGAAGGCCTGCCGGGGACGGATGTTCAGTGTCTGAAACATGGCCTGATCCTGATTGACTTCCGGGTTGGGTGTCGTCAGCAGTTTATCGCCGGCGAAGATGGAGTTTGCCCCCGCCAGAAAACACAACGCCTGCTCCTCGACACTCATCCGAACGCGCCCCGCCGAGAGCCGCACAATCGACTTCGGCATGATCAGACGGGCCGTAGCAATCATCCGAATCATTTCCCAGACCGACACCCGTTCCTGATCTTCCAGCGGTGTTCCCTCCACCGGTACCAATGCATTAACCGGCACTGATTCGGGGTGTTCTGGCAGCGTGGCCAAGGTGTGCAACATGCCAATCCGGTCGCCGTGCGATTCGCCCATGCCGATAATCCCCCCGGAACAAACCGAAATACCGGCTTTACGGACGTGGCTAATCGTATCCAAGCGGTCATCGTAGGTACGGGTCGAGATGATGTCGCCGTAGAATTCTTCGCTCGTGTCTAAGTTGTGGTTGTAAGCGTACAGACCCGCATCCTTGAGTTTCTGCGCCTGGGTATCGGTCAGCATACCCAGCGTGCAGCATACTTCCAGCCCCATCGCATTTACGCCTTTCACCATGTCGATCACCTTGTCGAAATCGCGGTTGTCGCGCACTTCGCGCCAGGCGGCACCCATACAGAACCGCGAACTGCCCGAGTCTTTGGCGCGGGTGGCTGCACTTAGTACCTCATCAACCTCCATCAGTTTGTGCACCGTCACGGCGGTGTGGTAGCGGGCCGCCTGTGGGCAGTACGCGCAATCTTCGGGGCAACCACCGGTTTTTACGGATAACAGCGTGCAAACCTGCACTTCCTGCGGGTCGTGGTGCTGCCGGTGTACGGTGGCGGCCTGATAAATCAGGTCCAGAACGGGCGTGTTATAAATGGCTGTAATCTCAGCGCGGGTCCAGTCGGTACGAATCATAAAAGTAGGAGCGGAGCAACGTTTCCGCCAGTAAGGGTAAATAAACGGGTTGGTCCGGTGGCTAAAAGTACGGGGTAACGGGCAAATCTGCAATCCGAAGTCGGCAAACGGCCGGCTGATTTAAACCGAACCCGACGCACAGCCGTTACTGTTTATGAAAGGACTATGGATACCGAACCCGTTACGCGCCACAGCCGCGCCCTGCCCGAACTGCGTTTTTCGCTTAGTCTGCTCTACGTCAGCCGGTTACTGCTGGGCATGAATGCGCCCACCGGCAACGAACCCGTAGACAGCATCGACGCACACATCGAAGCCGTAACCGACGATTTGATTGCCACTGAACTGTTGCACGAAGCGGCTGTGCTGGTGGGCGATGTGCTGAATGAGCCGGATTCAGGTACCGACTGATGTTTATTGTCAATTCATTTTTTCGTTTTAGTCAACTGTTATGTCTCTTCTTTTTAGTCCGCTTACCATCCGCAGTGTACAGGTAAAGAACCGGATTGTGGTATCGCCCATGTGCCAGTATTCCAGCGTCGATGGGTTTGCCAACGACTGGCATTTTGTAAATCTGGGCAGCCGGGCCGTGGGTGGCGCGGGCCTGATTATTGCCGAAGCCGCTGCCGTATCACCCGAAGGCCGCATCACGCCCGACGATCTGGGAATCTGGACCGACGAACACATTGCGGGCCTGAAACACATTAACACGTTTATCGAAGCCAACGGTGCCGTTGCCGGTATTCAGTTGGGTCATGCGGGACGAAAAGCATCGCACCGCCGACCATGGGAGGGAGGAACGGCCATTGCGCCCGACGAAGCTGGCGGCTGGCAGACAGTAGCACCCAGTGCCATTCCATTCGTCGAAGGTGGTCCTGTTCCGACGGCTCTCACGCTTGAAGGCATTGAGCAGGTAATCGCCGATTTTGCGGCTGCGACCCAACGATCAGTGCTCGCTGGTTTTAAAGTGATTGAACTGCACGCGGCCCACGGGTACTTACTGCATCAGTTTTTATCGCCCATCAGCAACCACCGCACCGACGAATACGGCGGCTCGTTTGCGAACCGGATTCGGTTTTTGCTGGCCGTAGTCGAGCGGGTACAGGCGGTTTGGCCGTCGGGAAATCCGTTGTTCGTCCGTATTTCGGCTACCGACTGGACCGAAGGCGGCTGGACGGCCGACGACTCGGTGGCACTGGCCCTTGTGCTGAAAGAGAAAGGCGTTGACCTGATCGACTGTTCGACGGGCGGTAACGTGGGTCATGCCAAAATTCCGGTTGGCCCTGGCTACCAGGTCGAATTTGCCGACCGTATCCGGCAGGAAGCGGGCATCATGACCGCAGCCGTGGGCATGATTACGACCGCCGAGCAGGCCGAAGCCATTTTATCCAACGGACAGGCCGATTTGATTATGCTGGCCCGCGAGTTTCTTCGCGACCCCTACTTCCCGCTTCATGCGGCCCATACCCTCGGCGACGACATCACCTGGCCGGTGCAATACGAACGCGCTAAACCCCGGTAGTGGTTTGATTATCAGATTAGTGGTCTATTTGCCCGGACTGGATGCTCGAATTACCAGCCGATTCGTTTATTTTGGCGTTGTATACCATTGGTACGTGTCTCACTTAAATAGTAAAAACCATGCGTTGGATTGGACAACGGGAAAGTGATAATGTAGACGACCGCCGGGGTGGCGGGGGCGGAGGAGGCTTGCTGGTCGGCGGAGGCATCGGCAGCATCGTCATTGCGCTCATTTACATGTTTTTGGGCGGTAACCCATCCGACATCCTAAATCAGCAGACAACCGATACGCAATCGTCGTCATCGGCCCCCGTTGGTCCGCAGCCCGACGATCAGGCGGCTAAATTCACCCGCGTCATCCTGGCCAGTACGGAGGATGTGTGGACAAAGCAATTCGCCGACCAGGGGAGTCAATACCGCGACCCCACGCTGGTCATGTTCCGGCAGGTTACGCAGTCGGGTTGTGGCACGGCGTCGGAATCGTCGGGACCGTTCTACTGCCCCACCGATCAAAAGGTGTACATCGACTTGTCTTTTTATGACGAACTGGCGAAGCGGTTCCAGGCGCCCGGCGATTTTGCGATGGCCTACGTCGTGGCCCATGAAATTGGGCACCACGTCCAGAAGCAACTTGGCATCATGGACAAGATCGACGAAGCCCGCAGCCAGATGAGCGAAGTCGAAAACAACCGGCTGTCTGTCCGGCTCGAGCTACAGGCCGATTTTCTGGCGGGTGTGTGGGCGCATTACGCGCAGCAACAGAACAAAGATTTCATCGACGCCAGTGATATCCAGGAAGCACTCACCGCAGCCAGTGCCATCGGCGACGACCGGATTCAGGAAGAAACGCAGGGCCGGGTAGTACCGGATGCGTTTACCCACGGCACCTCGAAGCAGCGGGCTTATTGGTTCACCAAAGGCTTCAAAACCGGCGACATCAAGCAGGGTGATACCTTTAATAGCCGCGAAGATTCTAATTTGTAGCCAGTGCTTTGCTCATGGCGTACAAGGCCGGATGATAGTCGTTCGTCGGCCTCGTACGCTATGAGTAAAGAACGCTGATTACCTTCCGTGCGCTATCGTGCCGTTACATCAGGTACCGAATCTGGTCTTGATTCGTACAAATAGAGCACGCGTTTTCTACTTATGACTAATCAAGCACCAAGGCAGGCGGGTCGTTCTTTTATCCCGCTCCTGCTGCTCATCGGCCTTTTTATACCCATTGCCGATTTTGGTCGGGGAGTGGTGGTGGAACCCCGGCTTGCTTCTGGTATTACTATACAGCGCGTTAAGGCAGAAAAACCCAGACGGAAAGTAACGCACTCCGCCAAACGCAGGAAACATCATGTTGTCGCCAAAAAGGTAAGCTCCAGCAGGCGGAAATCAGCACCCTCCCCCAGAGCGAAGGCGGCTCCTGTCGCGAGAAAATCCCCGTCAATACTGACCGTACCGCTGTTTGGACCGCGATACGCCCGGGTTACCGTCAACGACCAGCAACTGAGCGGTTGCACCCTGTACCTGTCGTCTGGTCATGGCGGACCCGATCCGGGGGCTATTGGCCGATCGGGTACATACCTGCTGCCCGAAGATGAATACGCGTACGACGTTACTATTCGGCTGGCCCGGGTGCTGATGGAGCATGGCGCCACGGTTTACATGATCGTGCAGGACCCCAATGATGGTATTCGGGATGCGGGCGTATTAGGGCTTGATTACGATGAAGTAGCCTATCCGCAGCAGCGCATTCCGCTCAGCCAACTGGCCCGGCTCAAGCAGGGGACTATGGCCGTAAACAACCTGTATGCCCGTTATAAAGGTGGTTACCAACGGTCCATTGTCATTCATGTGGATAGCCGGAGCATTGGGCAGACAATCGACGTGTTCTTTTACCATCATGACCGGAGTGCTGCCGGAAAAAAGCTGGCGAAGCAAATTCACCGGAGCTTTACGGCCCGCTACAAACGGTCGCAGCCGACGCGGGCCTATCTGGGCAACGTCTCTACCCGTAACACCCTCTACGTCGTTAAAAACACGGCTCCCCCAACGGTTTTTATCGAATTGGGCAATATCCAGAACGATAAGGACCAGCGCCGGTTTGTGATTCCCGACAACCGGCAGGCCTTGGCCAACTGGCTCTACGAAGGCATACGGGCTGATTACAAATCACGTTGAGGTGAGTCATGACGTTGGGTGATTTTGCTGTCCGGCTGCTTCGGGGCCATGTACTGGGCCAGCCCCGCCCGCAGGCGATACTGAATGTTTTTGCGGAGTTTTTCCGGTTCGAGTACGTATAAGCCTTCACCGAAACCCAATATTTCTTTCTCCAGCTCGAAGTTCAGCTGCACGTGGATCTCGATGATAATGCCGTCGGGCGTCCGCTCCACAACCTGCTGCGACTGATGCAGCGGCTTCGTTTCCACGTAGGGCGCATGACGGGCCGTTACAAGAAGCCTCACCCGCGCCGACCGTACAGTTTCGCTGACGGTTACACCAATTACATTCCGGTAATAGACCTCGGGGTCCATGTGCCCGTTACCGACATATTCCTGGTCCGTAGTGGTATCAATGGCAATGATCCGGTCCAGTGCCAGATTAAAAAGATGACCCTTTCCATCGCGTTTTCCCACCGCAAACCAGCGGTTTTTGAATTCTTTCAGCCACCAGACATGGAAGACAAACGTTTGCGGAAGCCGGGCCGAGAACGACTGGTACTGAATCAGCAACACGCGCTTCTGAATAACGGCCTGGTACAAATCGTCCAGAAAGTGAAGCCCTTTCAAATTCTCGTTCTTCTCAAAATCAATGACCGACGCCGACTTTTGCGCGGTTGAGTACACATGGTCCTCCAATTTCTGGACCACTTCGTTGAGAGCCGTGAAGTGCGAAAATCCCCGGAATTGCTTGAGCACCTCTACGGCTTCGTTCATTCGCGACAGATCACCCTCCGACAGCGGAATGTTGGTGATGCTGTACGTCGGATCGTCGTAGGTGTAGTACTTTTTGTCGACAACCGTGATCGGTGCCAAGTACCCCAGCTTATCGCTCCGCATTAACTGCAGGTCGGCCTGTACCGTCCGCCGACTGACACCCTTGTCAATTCCTTCGTACTCATAAAGGGATTCCGAAACCTTTTCGATCAGGTCATCGAGGGTCCACTTACGCTGTCGGTTCCGCAGGCAGGCGTCCAGTGTTTTGTAGCGAATCAAGGCATTTCGGTTGGCAGGCATCGGGAACTCAGATTTTTAAGAAAAATAGAAAATAATTTCTACTACGCAAAAACACTGCGCAGTAGCCAACAACCTTTGTGAGGACGGTTCGCCGTTGCGATAAAAACGTCGATGACCAAACCAGATGCGGGTTTCCGGATAGCCCCATAGTGTTCGCAGCCGCTGGCTTTGGATATACTGTTGGTTATGGATTGTTTCTGTCACCTGAATGCGGGTTCGAATCCCGCTATCAACCTGTTCCGTTGATCCGTTGGTTGGAAAAGTTGACCACTTGTAAAACAGGTCACCTTAGGTTAACTGTCAGTCAGAAGCTATCCGGTTGTGTCCTGAGCTTACCCGGATGCAGCAGTCGCCCCGGCGACCCGAGTAGCCCGAGCCAGCAGGTCTGTGCCGCCATTGTGGGGTGTACGCTGTAACTGACCGGAAAAAGACGCTGGTCAGGGATGGGGCGGAAGCCGTAGCGACCGTTCACCCCACCGCCAGCTCGATTTTGGTCAGCACCAGTGTACCAAAGCAAACGCCAGGCAGACTTCCGCTTTAGCTACCGGGGAAGCTTCGGGCTGATTGTCATAAGCATTACCCGTTCACTTAATACATAAATCAATGAAAACTGTACGCATCCTGGCCCATCAAATCGGGTTGGTTTTTAAACATGGCGGCTACCGGAAAATACTGACCGAAGGCAACCACTGGCTCTGGGCCAGCGAAACCGTCTACGTCTACAACCAGGGCGAGCGGTTCCAAAATCCACCCTGCGATTTGGCTCTCCTGCTGGATTACCCCGAAGTGGCCGCTGCGCTCGACGTCGTTGAGGTGATGGATAGTGAAATCGCGCTGCAATACGAACGCATCGACGAAACGAACGGGCTTTTTCACGCGGTGCTGACTAAGGGTCGCTGGGCGTATTGGAAATCGGCTCGTCGGAGTGGAGTTGAGCCGTACTACTACGTAAAAGCGGATCTGAGCCAACTCGACATTCCGGCCAGCATCAACCTGGCCGCGCTGATGCCGCAACCGCTGGGTGCCTTTGTACGGACCTACACGGTGGAGGCTCATGAGCAGGGCGTGTTATTCATCGACTGGAAATTCGACCGGATACTGACGGCTGGTACGTACTACTGGTGGAAAAATACGACGTCAATCCACGTCCTGAAGGCCGATATGCGTCAGCAGCAGATTGAAATAGCTGGGCAGGAGATTCTGACTAAAGACAAAGCGTCGCTCCGGTTGAGCTTTTACGTGCAGTACCAGGTGCAGGACATTATTAAGGCTTTGGTTGATAACAAGGACCACGATAAGCAGTTGTACGTGGCCGTGCAGTTGGCGTTGCGGGAATACATTGGCGGGCTGACGCTGGACGAATTGCTGGATAAAAAAGGTGAACTGGCTGCGTATGTTATGGCTTCTACGGCGGCAAAAGCGGCCCAATTGGGTGTCGAACTTCGTACCGGTGGCGTCCGCGATGTTATACTGCCCGGCGACATGCGCGACATCATGAACCAGGTGCTGATGGCTGAAAAGAAAGCGCAGGCCAACAGCATTATGCGCCGGGAAGAAACCGCGTCGACGCGCAGCCTGCTGAACACGGCCAAATTGATGGAAGACAACGAAATGCTCTGGAAATTGAAGGAGATGGAATACGTAGAAAAAATTGCGGACAAAATCGGCTCCATTTCCGTATCCAACGATGGCTCGATGGTCGATCAGTTGAAGCAACTCTTCGTTCGGGCGCGGGTCCGGGGTAGTTGATGCTGCCGCCGAACAGTAGTTTTTGTCGTGTTGATTAAGCCGGTTGGCTAATGCCGACGCATCCCTGAGCGTTGGCTGACTGGCTTAATCAGCCGGATACATAAAAAAATAATCCAATGGAAACCTCAATTTCAGTTGACGATATTTTAGCGTTAGGGCCGATTCCCGACTACTTGCACGGCCGTTTTTTGCGGGTAGCCAATGGACTGGTGCAACGGGCCAACTACCCTAAGGAGAGGGTGCTGGGTTTGCTGGCGCAGATGATTCAGAACCCCAAAAAATACGCTTACGCCAAAAATAAAGTGACCAATCTGGCCCAGGCCATTTATGAGTTAAACAAACAGGGCATTTCGGTACCCCTCAGCGAAGCGGGCGTGGGGTATCTGCCGCCCGAACCAGCTCCGTATGTACTGAGCAGTACCGAAAAACAGGCCGCGCAAACAGTCGACCTGCGTACCGGACCATTACCCTACGCCGTGTTTGGTCGCGAGCAGATTGAAGAAAGTGCGCTGAAACAAATGGAAACGGCGGCCACGTTGCCGATAGCTGTGGCGGGTGCCCTCATGCCCGATGCCCACCAGGGCTACGGTTTACCCATTGGCGGGGTACTCGCAACGGAGGCAAACACGGTTATCCCGTTTGCGGTCGGCGTCGACATTGCCTGCCGAATGTGTCTGTCCGTATTCGATTTGCCGCCCGCTTTTTTAACCCGCGAGCCGCACCTGCTGAAGAAAGCATTAGTGGAGCAAACCAAGTTTGGCATGGGGGGCGAAACCCGTGAGAAGATAGACGAGAGCGTAATGGACTTGCCCGAATGGCAGGCCACCAAAGTGATTCGTGATCTGAAAGACAAAGCTTATCGTCAGTTAGGCAGTTCCGGCACCGGTAACCACTTTGTGGAGTGGGGCACTGTTGAGGTACACGCGCAGGACGACCCGGCGGAGCACGACGCCTTGAATTTGCCTCCGGGTTCGTATCTGGCCTTGCTGTCGCACTCCGGCTCACGCGGGTTTGGCGGATCTGTAGCTAATTACTACTCAAAACTGGCCATGCAGAAGACCAAATTACCGAAACAGGCTGCTCATCTGGCGTGGCTCGATCTGAATTCGGAAGAAGGCCAATCGTACTGGATTGCCATGAATCTGGCCGGGGACTATGCATCGGCCAATCACCACGAAATTCACCGAAAGATGGCCAGAGCCTTACGCGAGAAGCCTCTGGTGATGGTCGAGAATCACCATAACTTCGCCTGGAAAGAGCAACTCGCCGATGGCCGCGACGTGATTGTTCACCGGAAGGGGGCTACCCCGGCCGGATTGGGTGTGCTGGGCATTATTCCCGGCTCGATGACCCAGCCGGGTTTTGTAGTGCGCGGGCGGGGTAATGCGGAGTCGATCAATTCGGCGTCGCACGGGGCCGGGCGGTTGATGTCGCGGACACAGGCGTTCAACACCCTGACGCGTTCGCAGTGGAACAAAGCCCTGACCGAAGCGGGTATTCAACTCGTGGGTGGCGACCTGGACGAAGCACCGATGGTGTACAAAAACGTCGACACCGTTATTAATGCGCAGCGCGATCTGGTGTCGGTGCTGGCCACGTTCACCCCGAAAATCGTGCGCATGGCCGATGCCAACCGCAAAGAAGGCCGCGAGGATTAACCGCTTGGATGGTTGTAAAAAGAGTGATGCCCAGTAGACTCCAGATTATAGTTGGAGTCTGTTGGGCATTTATTGTGCAGGAGTTTTTCAAATACAGACTACGCCATCATCCAGTAAAATGGCAGGACTGACCACCAGATCAATTTGGCCAGCAGCTGTCGCGTAAACCGTAAACGCGAGACTTTAGGCAGGGCCGCTAAAAGTACATTTGTATCAATAACAACCCTCATTATTAGGTTGCGTAAGGCGTCCCATGGCCTTTTGCCCAATTGTCAGCAGTAGCTTCAGTCCAACTGTTCTCCTGCCAGAGTTTATCCATTTCGGCATCGGCTTTCTCCAGAAAATACTGTGCCAACAACTGATGAATCTCCGCTAATTGCTCATCAGGCAATGAATAGGCGAACGTTTGTATCAGTTCGACTTGCAAATTAGTTGGCTTGGCCGGGGGAGTCATGATGTACCGTTTTAGTAAAGATAAAGCCGAGATAGGTAGATAGTGACTTTATAGAGTTCTACTGAAAGTGCTCTCCTCACGCGTGGCAATATTATTTCTTCCGATACGTCTCCTTCCGGTCTGATACATCGACCACCGTTACTGTTAATATCCCGTCGTTAATCTCATAAACGATACGGTAATTCCCAACCCGAATGCGGTATGCTTCCACGTTTGTTAACTTAATAGAGTTATGTGGGCGCGGCTCATCAGCCAGCGAAGCAATGGCCCCTTTAAGTTTAGCCAGCATCTGGGGATTGATTTTCTTTAATTGCCGAATAGCATATTCCGTCAGGACAACTGTATACATCACGCGTTGTGCTTGCGGTGATGCGCTTCAATCTCTTTGAAGGCTTCGTCGAACGGTATGGATTTTCCGGGCTGTGCCTTTGCTTTTTTGTAAGCGGTAATGTCGGCCAATTCTTCAGCACCAGCCAGTAATTTTTCGTACTCCTTAATCGGAAGCTGCACGTAAAGCGGCTTGCCGTTGACATCTGTGACGTATTGGACAGTAGGCATAAAATGAGCGTTTAGGCAGTCAACAAAGATACACAGTATAGACGAAAACGCCCGACCTTCCAGCCGGGCGTTTTCCATATCTCAAATCTGTTACTCCAGCACCGGCACCATCTTGTCGAGGTTGTAGAAGATGATGTCTTTGCTGCCGGTTTCGTCTTCGTTCATCATCATGCCCACGACGGCGTCTTTCTGAATGCGGCCCGATAAAATCTCTTTCGAGAGGGCGTTCAGGATGCGACGCTGTAATACACGTTTCAACGGCCGGGCACCAAACTGCGGATCGAAGCCTTCGTTGCCGATGAAGTCGAGTACCTCGGAGTCTGCTTCAAGCGTGATGCCCTGATCGGCCAGCCGCTGCTGAATCTGCTTGAACTGAATACCCACAATCTTGCGAATCTCGGCGCGGGTCAGCGGCTGGAACATCACAATCTCGTCGATCCGGTTTAAAAACTCGGGCCGTAGGGTCTGTTTCAGCAACTCGAACACTTCGATCTTGGTATCGTCGATGATCTGCTCCCGGTTGCTCTTGGTGATCTCGGCGAACCGCTCGCGGATGATGTGCGAACCGATGTTCGAGGTCATGATGATGATCGTATTTTTGAAGTTCGCCACGCGTCCTTTACTGTCCGTCAGGCGGCCATCGTCCAGCACCTGGAGCAGGATGTTGAACACATCGGGGTGGGCTTTTTCGATCTCGTCCAGCAGAATGACGCTGTATGGTTTCCGGCGTACGGCTTCGGTCAACTGACCACCTTCGTCGTAGCCCACGTAACCCGGAGGGGCACCAATCAGGCGGCTGACGGCATGGCGTTCCTGGTATTCCGACATGTCGATCCGTACCAGCGCATTGTCGTCATTGAACAGGTAATCGGCTAAGGCTTTCGCCAGTTCGGTTTTGCCAACGCCGGTGGTGCCGAGGAAAATGAACGAGCCAATCGGCCGCTTGGGGTCCTGCATCCCGGCGCGGCTCCGGCGAACGGCGTCGGCCACGACTTCGATGGCTTCTTCCTGACCGGCTACGCGTTTGGCCAGCTCATCTTCGAGGTGCAGCAGTTTTTCGCGTTCCGACTGCATCATTCGGCTCACCGGAATGCCCGTCCACTTGGCCACTACTTCAGCGATGTCGTCGGCGGTAACTTCCTCCTGCAACATGCCTTTGTCGCCCTGACTATCTTTGCTCTGGCTCTGCAACTCCTTCAGCTTGTTCTCGCTTTCCAGAATCTTGCCGTAGCGTAGTTCAGCAACGCGGCCGTAATCACCGGCGCGTTCGGCCTGCTCGGCTTCGATTTTGTACTGGTCAATCTTCTCTTTTTCGGCCCTAATCAGGTCAAGTGCCGATTTTTCGTTCTGCCACTTGGCTTTCAGATCGTCACGCTGTTCGCTGAGGTCAGCGAGTTGACGGCTCAAAACGGTTTCTTTTTCGCGATTTTCTTCCCGGCGGATGGCTTCGCGCTCGATCTCCAACTGCATAATCCGGCGGTTCAACTCGTCCAATTCTTCGGGAACGGAGTCGATTTCCAGCCGCATCTTGGCAGCCGCTTCGTCCATGAGGTCAATGGCCTTGTCGGGCAAAAACCGGTCGGAGATGTAGCGGTTCGAGAGTTCCACGGCGGCAATAACGGCGTCGTCCTGAATCCGAACGCCGTGGTGCAGTTCGTATTTATCCTTGATACCGCGCAGAATCGAGATCGCATCCGCTACGTCCGGCTCATCCACCAACACGGACTGGAACCGGCGCTCGAGGGCCTTATCTTTCTCGATGTATTTCTGATATTCTTTCAGTGTGGTGGCACCAATGGCGTGGAGTTCACCACGGGCCAAAGCGGGTTTCAGGAGGTTGGCCGCGTCCATCGCGCCCTCGCCACCACCGGCCCCGATGAGCGTATGAATCTCGTCGATGAACAGGATGATTTCGCCTTCGGCATCGGTTACTTCCTTAATAACGGCCTTCAGCCGCTCTTCAAACTCGCCTTTGTATTTGGCACCGGCCACCAGCAGACCCATGTCGAGCGAGACAATGATCTTCGATTTGAGGTTTTCGGGAACGTCGCCCTGCACAATTCGCTGCGCTAAACCTTCGACAATGGCGGTTTTACCAACGCCCGGCTCACCGATCAGGATCGGGTTGTTTTTGGTCCGGCGGCTCAGAATCTGGAGCACCCGCCGTATTTCTTCGTCGCGGCCAATCACGGGGTCGATTTTTCCCGCACGCGCCATCTCATTCAGGTTCTTGCTATACCGCTCTAAGGACCGGTACTTGGCTTCCGCGTTTTGATCTTTCACAGCGTTGTCTTTACCTCGTAGTTCTTTGATGGCTTCATTGACTTTCTTCTCGCTAAACCCGACATCTTTCAGTAAGGTTGCGATGGTATCTTTTCCGCCGATGAGCCCCAGCAGCATCAGTTCGACGCTGACGTACTCATCGCCGAACGTTTTCATGTTCGTGGTGGCGCGTTGTAAGGCTGCGTTCAGGTCGTTGCCCAGATAGATGCCCTGTTGGTCACTGCCGGACAGAGTTACCTTCGGGTAGCTGCTCACGATGGCGTCTAAGGCCATTGTCAGGCGACTGCTATCGACACCCGATTTTTTGGCCAGAAACCCGACGGTGTTGGGGTCTTCGTCCAGAATGGCTTTCAGCACATGGCCGGTTTCGACGGTTTGCTGGCCGTTGCCCTGCGCAATCTGGGCGGCCTGCTGAATAATTTCCTGCGCTTTTATGGTGTATGCGTTGAGATTCATGGGTTGTCGGGTTACCGTTATTACTTACACATTACTACCAACAAAAGGTGGGCCAGGTGGGAATTTCGGTCATTTTGGCGGTAAATCTGGCGGAAATAGTGTTTTTGTGACAGAATGGCTTAACGTAAATCGGGGTTTTGTGGAAGATCGTTTCGATTGATAGGTCGCCCCTCGAGGGCTTATGTCGCTTCACATTCGGCATTCTCTATTGACAGGTCGCCCCGCCGGGGCTTCAACGATGCGTAGGTGATATCCTTGCTATTGACAGGTCGCCCCTCCGGGGCATTATCTGTGCGTGACGATATAGCTTTCTCTATTGACAGATCGTCCTCTGAGGCTATTCGCGTGGCTGACTTTCGGCTGGTTCGTCGTAAAACTCGAATACATATTTTGGGTCATAGGGTACCTCGAATCGCTTCAGGAACAGCAGGTATTCCGATTGAAAGGTGCATTTGCGGTGATGCTCCTCCTGATCTAACACGTACCGAATCACGTCCTTTACCTGCGACTGCCCATACGTGAACGCGCCGTACCCTTCCTGCCAGGCAAAAGCGTTTACCCAGCCCTTCTCCTTGATAAAGCCGGATGGGGACGATTTTACGTCACGAATCAAATCGGAGAGGGTATGGGTCGGGTTGAAGCCGACAAACAAATGGACATGGTCGGGCATGGCGTAAACGGCCAGTAATTTGGCTCCACGATTCTGTACAATACCGGTTATGTATTTATGCAACTCTTCGTTGTACGTCCGGGAAATCAGGTTCTGACGGCCTTTCACCGCGAAGACTATCTGGCAATATAGTTGGGTATAGGTGTTGGGCATGGTATAGTGGTGAAGGCGGAAGGGCGCAAAATACCTCAAAACGTCAGCCGACGCGGTCTGTTCGTCGAACGGATGCAGGTCACTCGCTAAACTAACACAGCCAACTGACATGGTTTTGGGTTCTGGATAAAACCGCAGCCTTTTATGAAATCCATCTTTTACCTATTCGTACTGCTCATTATGTGCTCCTGCGCCAGCATTCGTCAGCGGAACGACACCACGGCACTCAATCAGGTGTTTCAGATTCCGCGCCACCAGACGATGTATTCGTACACCAAAAAGGGGGGCGTAAAAGCAAAAGTCCTGACCCAACGTGTCAAAGCGGCTCTCTACGAACGGGCCGATACCCTCTACGCCGAACTGCTGTCAGAAACCCTGCCCCCGCCCGATGGCGACCCAAATACCATCGATCAGTCGGATTCGCTGGCCGTATTTTTTCTGCACTACAACCCGACGCTGAACAAGATCGAGGAAAAAAGCCCCTGGTTTCGCTACCAGACCACGGCCATAGACATCGACTTATTCACGCTGCCGTTTAAATACCGGTTTAAAACCGCCAATCAACCGGGACAACTCGAAGACAAGCTGAACGTGGGAATTTATATTGGCGAACGCTACGACCTGGGCCGCTACCGGACGGTTTATTTTCGGCATAATCAACGGTCCGAAATCTCGACGTTTAGCGTGGGATTGGGCGGCTTTTTGTGTTTCGCCCCGGCTACGATCACCTCATTCAGTACGCTCGGCCGGGTGCAGGACGATTATCAGGCGCTGGGGCTGAATTACGGACTGAACACGACGTTTAGTTTTGCAAATTTCTCGGCCGGGCTTGCCGTCGGCATCGAAACCATTACCGACAGCAACCGCAGCCTCTGGATCTATCAGAACAAGCCCTGGCTGGGTATTACCGTTGGCCTGAACCTGAACTAAACCAAACGCATTGGCTGGGCGCGGCCGTAGGTGAGCGAACGCCAGATCCATTCCAGTGGGCCGTACTGAAACCGCGCCAGCCACCACCGGCTAAATAATACCTGAGCCAGAAAAATCGGAATGGCTAAAGAGGTCGCCGTAGCTGTGCTGATCTCACCAAGCAGATTGAGGCCGTATCCGTAAAAGAGCAGGGTGCCAATCACGGACTGGCTCACGTAGTTGGTCAGGGCCATCTTCCCGACTGCTGCCAATGGCTCCGCAATCCGCTGCCAGGAGACCCGCTGGAACAGCAGGGTGAGACCCGTAATATAAAACACCGTCAGGGCACCGTTGCCGAGGTCGAACAGCCCCGAAAAAATAAGTTCGACGGCTTTGGGCGGTTGCTTGTCCTGACCAATTAGGGCGATAGAGGCTGCAAACAGCAGAATGATACCCAATACCGTGAAGCCACTGTACTTTGTGACTGTACGAAACAACGGCCCGTGTTCGGGCAGGTTCTGGAACAGCCGTCGGCGACCGGCGTAGAGACCCAGCAGAAAAAAACCGAGCGTGATGTAAATCCGGCCGCTATCGAACTGGAAATCCATTTTGGTCCTGAACTCGTTTAGATTAACCCGGAGCATAGCCGCATAACTGCCGTGTTTAATCACCTCGTAATTGGCCGCTATCTGGGCGTCATCGGCCTTTCGTTGTTTGTCGAGTTGGGCTTTGGCCGGTGGGGTACTAAACAATGATGTGTACCCATCGCGAATCCGAATGGGCAGGTTAAGGGTCAGCAGCACGGCCACCATGAGGGTGAAACGGGTGGGTGCCCTGCGAAAGAAGAGCATGATAAACCCCAGCATGGCGTAAATGCTCAGGATGTCACCCCGCCAGTGCAGACTGTGCAGCCCGCCGATTGCGCCCAGAATGAGTAGCCGCCAGACAAACCGTTTGAGAAAAGCCCCATCCGATTCGGTCGCGCGGGTCAGCATCAGGGCGAAACTTAGCCCGAACAGGAAGGAAAAAAAGGTATAAAACTTACCACTGAAGAAGATGCCGACGACGGTCTGGATAATCGTGTTGGCGAGTCCCTGCGCATTGATCTGGTAGACCGAGCCGGGCAGCGGGCCGCCATCGAACCAACTGGATGCGTGGACCAGCAAAATGCCAAACAGGGCAAAGCCGCGCAGGGCATCGACGACCTGAATGCGTTCCAACTTGCCGATTGTTGGCCGGGAAGGTACCGTTAATTGAGAGTCCATACGTGCATTGGGTTTAGAAAAGTGCTGCTGTCTAAACAGTTACGTAATACAGCCAATTAAATTGATAAAAATCAATACGACTTGTACAAACGAGCGTATAGCCGGATGAACGACCGGATGGCAACAAAAAAGCCGCCTGTCGGGGCGGCTTTGGGTGGCAAAACAACAGCAACGGCTAATCCAGCCCTTCGGCTTCGATGGGGTCCATCTGCCGGTAGGGACTATCGGATTCCATTACTTCGGCATCCGTCAGGTGCCTGGCTGCATCGTCAATCAGGTCTACGCCAGTCGTGTCTTTTACCGGATGCTCATAGTCCTGAAATTTGCCCTTCGGTAACCAATAGGCCAGCAAGCCCGCGTAAATAACTGCCCAACTTACCGCTTTCAGGGCCACTAACGGTTCGCGCTGCCACTGCCGCGACGCAATCCCCCCGAAACCCGCCACGAACGGCACCATGTACCACGGGTCATTCAGGCGACGGGCAACGCCGTACCCCAGCAGACCCGTTGCGCCCAGCACAGCGGAGGATAAAAGGGTGTCGCGCTGCCGGTTGGGTTGCCACCAGCCCAGTGTTAGCAGCGTGTCGGGTGTGCCTACTACGGTTGCCGCCGTAAGCCAGCCGACGTAGAGGCTTACGGGAATGCGCCCGTATTTTTCGGGGCCGTTCACCTCCGTTTTGCCAATCGCCAGGCTGTGGTGCAGGGCCAGAGCCGCCGACAGATTCAGTTTGGTCGTCAGGTCGGAGATAAGGATGCTGCGTTTATGGTTATCGTTAAAGAACCGGCCGAACACAGCATTCAGCGCAAAACTGGCCCACCACCACGGCAGTGCTTTCTGGTAGCGCGGATTGGCCGCCTGCGCCGGTAAAGCCTGGTGCACCAGCAAGGCACCCAGACCCGAATATACGGTAGACCAAACCAGCGCGAACGCCCATCCCGCCGGAATAATCATGTTTTGGTCGAAGACTTTTTGGTACTCAACCGGCACATCGAACTCCGGTTCGGACGTGGCCCGTTTCTGCTGCCGCCCGGTCTGCCGTGACCGGCTGCTCGAGGTGGCGGTGTAAATGATGCTGCCAGCGGCAAACAGGGCCGTGGCCACCCGCCATATATTCAGTTTTTTCATGGCTATAAAAAAGAAAACCCGGCTTCCGTAACCAGAAGCCGGGCAGGTGAAGATGTTTTACGCCAAGGCGTTGACTACTACTTTGGTCACTATATTTTTAATAGTCTCCCACGTATCGTTTGTCTCGTCGACAGCATCGTCGTACCGGTCTCTTGCCTCGTGCATGGCATAAGCCGCGCCTTTGGTGGCTCTGCCTTTTACGGCGTCGTACCGGTCCTGAGCATCGTGAACCGCGTTAGCCGCGCCATTTGTCAGGCTATCCTTCGCATCGTCGTAGCGGTCTTTCGCACTGTGAGCCGCCTGAACCGCACCATTGGTGAGGGTGCTCTTTGCCTCATCGAAGGTACCTTTGATACCATCGACGGTGTCCGTCAAGGTTCCGCTCAAACTGCCCTTCGCCATTTCGTACGTCTCCTGAGCCTTATCCAGCAGCCCTTTGGCCTGGTGCTTAGCCCGGCCGGTTTTATAGGCCTGGCTGGCTTCGTCATACACCTCTTCCGTGTCGTCGTCATCGTCGCCGGTCAGCAGAGCCGCCACCACAATCCCGGCCACAACTACGGCGGCAATGCCAATGCCCCACGCCCACACCAACTGCTGTTTCTCTTCGGGGCTTGGTTTACGCTCCATGCCACTCCGCATCATACTCGCCATCGTCTGCTGGGGAACAACGTGGCCCATGAATTCGACCATTTTGTTGCTCAGTCCCTCGGGTACCACTTTGGCTTCTCCTTTCATCAGAGCTTCGTAACCGGCTTTGGCGACTATGGCCGGGTCCTGTAACTGATCGGTCACCCTAATATCGGATGCGCCCGCCTTGTTGTAAAAGTCGGTGTCGGTTGCGTTGGGCATCAGGGCCGTCACCGTCACATTGGTACCTTTGAGTTCGTTGACCAGCGACGCCGAGAAATTGTAGACGTACGACTTCGTGGCGGCATAGACCGCCATCAGTGGAGTAGGCGTAACGGACAGGAGCGAAGCCAAATTCAGAATTTTACCCTCATTGCGCTGCACCATCTCCTTCAGGTAAAGCTTCGTCAGGTGGGTTAGCGTAATGGTGTTCAGGTGAATCAGGTCCTTTTCGGTTTCCCAGTCGGTTTCGTTGGCAAACTTGCCGTAGGTGCCCACGCCCGCATCGTTCACCAGCACATTGATGGTAATGCCTTGGCTGCGAATGTCGTCGTACAGTTCCTGAGCCGCATTTTCCTTCGACAGGTCTTTGCTAATTACCGTAACCTGGTCCAGTCCGTAGCTGGTTCTGAACTCGTCGGCGAGCTGGTGGAGTTTATCTGCGCTGCGGCCAACCAGCACAAGGTTGTAGCCGTCTTTGGCAAACAGTTTGGCAAGTTCCTGACCAATGCCGCTGGAAGCACCAGTGATGAGGGCCGTCTGGCCCGATGTCTGAGTTGTCATAACAATGAGTAATTAGATAGTGGTCGTTAGTTTAACCGCCCCGTCGACAAGATGTTTGCCCGAGGGGAAGGGGAGTTGTCTGCCAAACATCCCGGTTTGGTGGCTGTTATAGCTTTATCGGCCGAAAAAACGTATCTTACGGCAAAAATTGAACTTGCTTTCTATCATTGACTATGTTATTGAATCCGTCTCGTATTGAGGTTATGCAATACCTCGCGACCAAAATAGAATCGTTTCTGGAGGATTTCCTGAAGCCGATTGATACCAACTGGCAACCGACTGATCTGTTGCCCGTTTCGACCAGCGAAACGTTCATCGAAGACATTCGCGAACTGCGGGAGAGTGCCCGCGAATTACCCTACGATTACTTAGCCGTGCTCATTGGCGATACCATTACCGAAGAAGCACTGCCGACGTATGAGTCGTGGCTGATGACGGTCGAAGGCGTAAACCAGGGCGATCCGAAAGGGTGGAGCAAGTGGGTACGCGGCTGGACGGCCGAAGAAAACCGCCACGGCGACTTACTGAACCGCTTTTTGTACCTGTCGGGCCGGGTAAACATGCGGGCCGTCGAAACCTCGACGCAGCACCTGATTGCCGAAGGTTTCGACATCGGTACCGGTACCGACCCTTACCGTAACTTCGTGTACACGTCGTTTCAGGAACTGGCGACTAACGTCTCGCACCGCCGGACGGCAACTTTGGCCAAATCGTTCGGTAATCCGCAGTTGTCGAAAATATGTGGCATCATCGCGGGTGACGAAGCCCGGCATGCCAAAGCCTATAAAACGTTTGTGAGCGGCATTTTTGAAGTCGACGCGTCGGAGATGATGCTGTCGTTTGAGGACATGATGCGCAAAAAGATTGTCATGCCTGCCCACTTCCTGCGCGAAACCGCCGAGGGGGTCAGCAAAACGTACGCTCACTTCTCCGATGCCGCTCAGCGCTTAGGTGTCTATACCGCGCAGGACTATGTCGAGATTCTGGACAGCCTGCTGGTCGACTGGAAAATCGACCAGATCACCGGTCTGAACGATGCCGGCGAAAAAGCCCGTGACTACCTGATGGCCCTGCCCGCCCGGCTCCGGCGCGTAGCGGACCGGCTGAAAGTACCCGAACTCGATTACCAGTTCACCTGGATTGCTAACCAGCCTACATTCGCGTAGCTTAGTTTTTCACTAATTCCATCACACACAAACGCGCTGTTATCCCAGGATAACAGCGCGTTTGTGTGTGATGGAATTAAGCTCCTTTCGTTGTCGTTTTAATCTGACGTCCTCGGTTATTTAACCACCACCCGCATATCAATCTTCCGCATGGGTGGCTTCCGAACGGCGGTTGAATCACTGGCTTTCGGGGGCGTTACGCCCGTACCAACACCTACTGCATCAACCCGGACGTAATTGATACCCGCGCTCACCAACTGCTGTTTGAGAATGTTGACCCGCTTGAAGGAGAGGGCTTTGTTGGTCAGTCCGCTGCCAGCGGCATCGTTGGCGTAAGCGATCAGCCGGATTTGCGTGGTAGGGTGGGTTTTTAACACATTCACCAATTCGGTGATGGTCGCTTCGGAGGCAGGGTTCAGCACAATGGTACCGTACTGAAAGTTTACAGTGGACAGCGGAAACAGCCGCCCTTTGATCGTGGCCGGATCGTTCAGGTAAAGGGTAAGCTTCGACGCGAGTGAACCATCTGCCACGGCCGAACCGGAAAGGGGTGTGCTAATGGCCGTAACCGCCGTAGTTGCTGAAGGCACGGTAACAGCAGGCTGGGGATCCTGGGGCACGGCCAGCGAACGGGCTACGGTATCAGCATTGATGCTATCGGTCGGCAGGGCTTCGATGTCGCTGGTTTGCTGCGTTGGATTGGTTGGCTTTTGGGTATTCTGCCACACAAAATACCCCCCCGCCAGGGTGGCTACCACCAGGGCACCAACCCCCCATTTTATTAATCCATTCGAGTCGGTATCGTCGGTATCCTGAACGAAAGCGGGTGTTGGAGCCGCAACAGGAGCCGTCACCGGACGGCCTGGCGCGGCCACAACGGTGCCACGCCGGGCGGGAGCACTGAGGCCACTGAAAAGGGGTTGCAGGCTTAATTTTTCCGTTAACTGGGGCATCAGCGTCTCCGGTACCACGTTCAGCAGCGGTTCGCGCTGTTCGAAAAGCGAAGCGGCCAGGCCGTCCGGGTCCAGTTTACGCTCCCGCATCTGCCGCCCCAGTTCATCCAGTACCAGCGCGGTAGTGAGGCCGAGCAGCGAAATGGCCGAGGAGTTGCGGATGCCTGCGTAGGAGGTAATCATACCGGCAATGGAGCTTTTCAGCGCGGGCAGCAGGTGACTGATGGCATCGTTACCGGCGGTGATGGTCGCATTTACCTGGGTGGGTTCCCGGAACAGTGTAGGTAACTGAGCTATCAACTGCCCTTCGTAACGACCCCGCTGGATTTGCAGGGCGAGTTGATTGATGCCAATTTCGCTGGTGATGCGCTTTATCAGGCCTCCGACAACGGTGTATACCAGCCCCTGAACTGCCTTCCGGGTTTTTTCGACCGGCTCATCCACGTAGACGGCAATTTTGGCTATGACTTCCGGATTCAGTAATTCGTCGAACTGGGCAAACAAATTCATACTTGATTCTTCAGCAATGGAGGTGTTGAGCGCCAGCAACAGGGCCGTACCGGCTGCGCTGCAGGCTACCTAAGCCCTAAAATTAGGCAACCTTTTGACTATACGGCAAACATATTAACGACAAAATTACCGGCTTAGCGTTTGGGCATCCGTTCGAGTGCTGTCTGGTAGTCGGCTTCTACCGCCCGCAGCCGTTCCTGACAGAAGGCAATCAACTCGGTCGCCAGCCGGATTTTAGCGGGTAATTCGTCCAGTGGCACCTGGTCATTTTCAATTTCATCAACGGTGGCAACTAACTGATCGTAAGCATCCTGATAGGTCATAGTAGTTTGTGGTTTATGGTTGGTGGTTAGTGCCGGGCCGACGCTTTGGTTGGTGTTTTATGGCGAACCGAAGCGTTGGCCCGGTACTAACCACCAACTGTTAACGAGACCGTGCCGTCGGCGAGTTGGGCCAGCACGTCGTCGCCGGGTAGTAGCTGACTGGCACGGGTCATCACGCGGCCATTCCGGCTAAGCAAAGCATAACCACGCTGGAGCACGTTGATGGGGTCCAAGTGCCGCACCGTGACGGATAATTCGGCCAGTTCCGTGTGGCGGTCACGCAGATAGGTTTGGGTGATAAACCGGAACCGGTCCGTTTCGCGGTCTACGTCTTCGCGGGCTTCGAGCAGCGTGTTCCGTGCGGCCGATACTAAGCGATCCTGCAACCGCAGGCAGTTCGTCTCAAACTGCCGGTTATGGTCGATCAGGAAAGCGGCTGCTTTAGTAGGTGTTTTCACGCTTTGGTGGCACATCAGATCGGTAATGCTGACGTTGCGTTCGTGACCAATCCCCGCCAGAATCGGCAGGGGGAAGGCCGCTACAGTCAGGCCCATAATCTCGGTGTCGAACGAACCGAAATCCAGTTGGGAGCCACCCCCGCGCACAATCACAACGGCATCGTAGGGGTGTTCGCTGGCCTGAATGCGGGTCAACTGCCCGACAATAGCCCGCTCGGCTCCCTGCCCCTGTACCTGCGTGAGGTACTCGTCGATCTCGAACTGATACCCGAATCCGTTGTTGGTCAGTTCGTGCCGAAAGTCGCGCCATCCGTCCGAACCGGGGGCGGCAATCAGGGCCAGGCGCTGCATCACGGCCGGGCGGGGCAGCAATTGATTGGCCGTGATGTACTGCCCGTCTTCGACCCAGATCAGGTCGGGGTAGTTCTCAGCAAGCTGGTCCAGCACCCCCTGCCGTTCTTTTTCTAAGTTGCCGAGGGTGTAGGACGGGTCGATGCGCAGAATTTCCAGCCGCAAACCATAGACCGGGTTGTACGCTACCGATACCTGCAACAGGAGTTGAATGTTACGGGCAAATGCCTGACCGGTAGCGGTCTCAAATTCGCGGATGATGCGGTAGTTTTTGCGCCAGATGGCTGCTTCCAGCTTCGCTACCGTTTCCCGCTTTCCCGACGCGTTATCGGCTTCGCGCTCGACTAAGGTTAAAAAGCAGTATTGCCGGTCGGGGTAATTTTTGATGTCGCTCGTTTCGGCCACGACCCAGACGGCTTTGCCACCGAAGGCCGTGTCGATCACGGATTCAAGGGTATAGGCTAAATCAGCCAGCGAAATTGGGGTCATTTTGGTAATGAGTAAACAGGCAAATGAGTGATTGAGTGAATGGGTCGAACCTGTCATTCGCTAATTCACTCAATCGCCCATTCCCCTATTGGTTACGCACCCTCGAACTGCCGCAGAAAGCGGACGTCGTTTTCGGTGAAAAGCCGCAGGTCTTTTACCTGGTATTTCAGCATGGTGATGCGTTCGATGCCCATCCCGAAGGCGAAGCCGGTAAATTCGTCGGCGTCGATGCCACAGTTCGTCAGTACGTTAGGATCGACCATACCCGAACCGGCAATCTCGACCCAGCCCGTGTGTTTGCAGACGTTACAGCCCGACCCGTGGCAGATCTGGCACGAAATGTCGATCTCGGCACTCGGTTCGGTAAACGGAAAGTACGACGGCCGGAACCGGATGCGCGTCCCCTCGTCGAACATCTCCTTCACGAAATGATACAGCGTGTCTTTCAGGTCTTTAAACCCTACGTTCCGGTCGATGTAAATGCCTTCGACCTGGTGGAACAGACAGTGCGCCCGCGCCGAAATGGCCTCGTTCCGATATACCCGCCCCGGCATAATGGAACGCAGCGGCCGACCCGCCGACCCTTGATGGCTGTGTTCCATCAGTCGGATCTGGACGTTGGAGGTATGCGTCCGCAGCAGCATGTCTGTCGGAGCCTCGCCGACGCCCTTTTTCTCGACAAAAAACGTGTCCTGCATTTCGCGGGCGGGGTGATTGTCGGGAAAATTCAGGGCACCGAAGTTATACCAGTCCGATTCGATCTCAGGACCGTCGGCCACATTGAAGCCGATGCGTTCGAAAATCTGAATAATGCGCTGCCGCACCGCCGAGAGGGGATGAATGGCCCCGGTCTGGTACGGAATGCCCGGCAGCGTGAGGTCGATGGCCGGGGTGTTATTTACAGAAGATTGCTCTTCCAACTGCTGCGTGAAGGCCTGAAACCGCTCCTGCGCGAAGTTTTTAATCGTATTCAGTTGCTGCCCTACAGCCCGGCGTTCGTCGGGGGCAACAGTTTTGAGCTGGTCAAAGAGTTCGGTAACCAAGCCTTTGCGGCTGATAAACCGCAGCCGGAACTGTTCTAACTGCTCTTTATCGGTAACCGTGAACCGGTCAATTTCCTGATGTATGTCGTTAACCTGATCCAGCATAATCGAGTGGTAATTACTAAAATAGGCACTACAAAGATAGCCAAAAGTAAAGCAATACGCCCGGCAGCAGGCATTTTGGGTGCTCATTTCGGTGAGCGCCCAGGAAACCATCATGTAATCGGTAGCCCTGCCGTTTAGGGACTGATTGTTGTAAACACCTCATCGGTGACTCACCCGGCATGCCACTGAAAGCTACGCAGCAAATGAGCTGTAATGTGCTGACTATCAAACGTAAACTTACACTATCAACCTTACTCAAGTTGTCATGAACACGATACCAGCCGATTCCATCTTCGACACAATGTCCATGCCTTTCCCCAAAAGTGTGGAAAAACCTTCCCCTTCCTCTTGCCTGCAAAAATTACTCATTCCCTTCTATGACCGTAAGCGCACCGTATCCGTCGACGAAATCGTGCGGCTCGAAGGATCGGGTAACTACACCAATTTTTTCCTGAAGGACGGCACGAAGATGCTGGTATCGCGGACACTGAAAGAGTACGAAACATTGCTGGATGGACAGGCTTTCGTGCGGGTACACAAATCGTGCATTGTCAACCTGGAGTTCGTTCGTAAATTCTACGTTAAGAAGGAGGGCGAACTGGAACTGGCTGACGGACAGCAGATCAAGATTTCGCGTCGGCGGGCGCAGATGTTCATCGACCGCATTCGCGAGTATCAACCGGCCATCGTGAGTTAATTACGCGGTAGCTACGTGCGTTTCGGAAGGGCTTCGACGTAGGAAGTCTGTGAAAGTTACTGCGTAGTTCTACTTGTTTTTCGAGTGAATGTACTCGAAGTTTTTCTCTGACTATCAAATAACCGTCTGATTAACAAAGTGTTAGCATTAGCGACGCACTTGTTGGTCAGACGGCTTTTTTATGGGGTAAGGCGTGGCTGGTAGCTTTGTATTGTTCCTGAAGCACACTAAACCACCCATACCCATGGAAGCTACCAACTTCATTAATTCGCCAATTCAGTCCATCGCGCCCTCGTATCCGGCTGCCTACCAGCGTGGTCAGCACCGTTTGTCACTGCCGTACCTGAACCGTACCATCATGGTTGCCGTCGATGACGTGATCTGCCTGCAGGGCGAAGGGAATTATACATTCCTCTACACCCGTGACCGGAAACGGTATTTAGTGTCGAAGACGTTGAAAGAATTTGAAAAATCGCTCGACGAGAGCATGTTTCTGCGGGTACACAAATCGTATATTATCAACCTCGGCTACGTGCAGCACAGCGTATTCAGCAAAGAGCGCATTATCCGCTTAGCCGACGGCCGGGTCGTCACCATCTCGCGCCGACGTCTGAAAGAAATCACTACCCGGCTCAACCGTTACCAGCAGAATCTGCTCAGCTAAGGCCAACCGGCACACCATTCATTTAGTGGGTTAATTGATAGAACAACCGTTGCCACGATCTCTTGGATGGCAACGGTTTGTTTTTTGTGGACTAATACCCCCTTCCCCTAAAGGGGTGTACGACTTGGCTACCGGTAGCTAAGTCGTACACCCCTTTAGGGGAAGGGGGTTAACCTACTTAAAATATCCGCATCGCCAGCGTCACCTGCCACGAGCTGAGTTTCTGGTTGAACGCCTGTACACTCCCGGCGGCTCCCAGATCGACCGATGCGATGTCGGAGAGGCTGCCCTCGTGCCGGACATCGATACCGAAGCGGCCCAAATCCAGCCCGCCCCCAATCTGATAGCCATAATAAGCCTTCGCCCAGGCATCGTTGAGTGTACCGGTGGTGTATTGTTTCAGGGCATCGTTCAGGCCCTGATTGTTATTCACCCGAAACGACACAATTGGCCCGGCCATAATCCGGATGGGACCGCCTTTGATGCCGACCAGCACCGGTACGTCGAAACTGGTTAAATTAGTCTGCACCGACTCCGTAGTCGTTTTACCATCGGTACCGGTACGGATAATGTCGAACGAACCGGCTTTGGTCGAATAAAGCACTTCGGGCTGGATAAACAGGCTGCCACCAATGCGGGCGTAGGCACCGAACGATGTACCCGTTCTGGAATCGAAACTCTGTTTGACATTATCCCGGAACGTCTGTCCATTGACGTCTACGGCGGGTGAACCGTTGGCATTCAGGCGGGTGGTGACGAAATCGCCGAAGGTCAGTTTTGAGAGGTTGACACCACCTTTAACGCCGAAACTGAACTGAGCGAAGGAAACGGCGGGTAGAATAGCCATTGCGACGAAGAGAAGGGCTTTTTTCATGGTTGTTTAGTTGTTTTGTGTAAAGACTGTATGCGTAACGATAGGCCCCGGTCGGCGGTATTTAGCCTCAACTAATTCCGACCAAACGGCGTTATTTCCGTGGTCAGGAATCCGTGTGCAGTGGGTAAACCGTCCGGTTGTCTCCGTTGGATTATATTTCAGCGTGCGGGTTTAATCTACTGTTCCGTTAAGCATACGAGCGCACCAATATCCGACCGCCAATCCCTGAAAAATGGCTAAAATCAAAACCTCCTACTTCTGCCAGAATTGCGGGCAGCAGGCACCCAAATGGCTCGGCCGCTGCCCATCGTGTGGCGAGTGGAATACCTTCGTCGAAGAAGTTATCCAGAAGGATGAACCGGCGGCTGGCGGCTGGCGGGCCACTACCGCACCCGGACCAAAAACCGCGCCACGTCCGAAAGCCATCGCCGATATTAATTACGAAGAGCAGCCTCGCATCCTGACCACCGATGGCGAACTGAACCGGGTGTTGGGCGGAGGCATTGTGCCGGGTTCGCTGGTGTTAATTGGCGGGGAACCGGGCATCGGCAAATCGACGCTGATGCTGCAAATCGCCCTGGGTTTGCGGGGAATGCGGGTACTGTACGTATCGGGTGAGGAAAGTGAGCAACAAATCAAGATGCGGGCCGAACGCTTGGACCCCGCCACGAGCGATTGCCTGATTCTGACCGAAACGTCGACGCAGGGCATTTTCCGGCAGATCGAAAATACGCAGCCGCAGATTCTCATCATCGACTCCATCCAAACCATGCAGTCGTCGCTGATCGAGTCGGGGGCGGGCAGCGTGTCGCAGGTGCGCGAATGCGCGGCCGAACTCATGAAGTTTGCCAAAGAATCGGGGACGCCGGTGTTCATGATCGGCCACATTACCAAAGACGGATCGCTGGCCGGGCCAAAAGTGCTCGAACACATGGTAGATACCGTGCTGACCTTCGAGGGCGACCGGCATACCACGTATAGGCTGCTCCGTACCAACAAAAACCGGTTTGGCAGCACCTCCGAACTGGGTATTTACGAGATGCTGGGCACGGGCTTACGGCAGGTGACAAACCCATCCGAAATCCTGATTTCGCAGCGCGACGATGCCCTGAGCGGCATTGCCATCGGCTCCATGCTGGAAGGGAACCGGCCGCTGCTGATCGAAATTCAGGCGTTGGTGAGTGTCGCGAATTACGGCACTCCCCAGCGGAGCAGCACCGGTTTCGACGCCAAACGGCTGCAGATGCTGCTGGCCGTGCTGGAAAAGCGCGGTGGGTTCCGGCTGGGTCAGCAGGACGTGTTTCTGAACGTAGCTGGTGGGCTGAAAGTCGAAGACCCCGCCATTGACTTAGCCGTTTGTGCTGCCATTGTGTCGAGTTACGAGGATGTACCAATTCCGCCGTCGGCCGCGTTTGCCGCCGAGGTCGGGCTGGGGGGCGAAGTTCGCGCCGTGAGCCGGATTGACTCGCGCATCGCCGAAGCCGAAAAGCTGGGTTTCAAGCAGATATTCGTGTCGAAATACAACCTGAAAGGGTTAGATATAAAAAGTTTCGGCATTAGCATCCGCCCCGTTTCGCGGTTAGATGAGGTGTTTCAGGGCGTGTTGCTATAAGTTTTTAGTACATTTGGTCAAAAACGGAACGACGTATGCGCTTAGTCATAGACGTGGACAAACAGTACAAAAAGTTATTTATGGAAGCCGCCAAAGCTACCAGAGCTACTGTGCGTGTTGATGAACAGTACCTGACAGAAGAGGAAGAAGAAAAAGGTTTGCTGAAACTAATGGAAGCCGGAAAGAAAGAGGGTCGATTAGACGAAAGTGAGCGGGCTGATTTTAAAACCTGGTTACTGAATCGGTAATTGTTCTCTGCTCATGAAGAGTAAGATTCATACTGATTTCATATCACACCTATTATGTCGATTTCCCACACCGGTAGCTGCTAAAATGGTTACATGTAACGAAAGAGGGGCGACGTTGACAACCCCTCTCCATACGAGTAACTTGCCCGCATGAAAATCGAAATTGATACTTCGTTTGGGCGGGATGCTAAAAAATTGCCGGCGTCTCTCTTGGATGAACTGAAGGCTATTTATGAAGCCGTTGAAACCGCTCAGTCGTTAGACGACATTGGTTACGAGGTTAAAAAAATGGAGGGCAGTAAGAGGGTAAAGGCATTCCGTCTGAAACTGAACAGACATAATGATTTCCGAATAGGCTTTTATCTGGAAGGAGATACACTTGTCTTATCCCGCATCCTGAACCGGAAAGACATTTACAAGAAATTTCCGCCTAAACGATAACCCATGTGCGTTGTAACGCTGCTGCCCATTGCCGATGGTTATTTACTGACTGCCAATCGTGACGAACACCTAAGCCGACCGTTAGCCATTCCCCCGCAGGCGTACGACATAAACGGGCAGCTACTCACCTTCCCAAAAGACCCGCAGGGGGGCGGTACTTGGCTGGCTGCTTCATCAACACACCTCGTTTGCCTGCTCAACGGTGCCTTTCCGACCGACCCGCCATCCCGGACCACCACACCCCGAAAAAGCCGTGGATTAGTCGTGCTGGACGTTTTTGGCTACGAAAATCCCTATCAGTTTGCGGACCGGTACGACTTCGGGGGCATTCAGCCGTTTACACTGGTCATTGCCGGGGCCGGTACCAATGGCCGGGCGCATGACCTGTTCGAGATTCGCTGGACGGGACAGCAGGTATGGGTGCGTGAACTGTCCCTCCGCAACCCGCACATCTGGTCGTCATACACCCTCTACGACGCTGGTACGATTGCCTTGCGCAAAATCTGGTTTACCCAGTTTTTGCAGGCGAACCACAACCACTATACGCCCGACAGCCTGTTCACGTTTCACCGGACGGCGGGCAACGGCAGTCCCGGCCGTGACCTGGTGATGAACCGGCCGCAGGAGGGCGTACGTACGGTCAGTATCACGCAGGTAGCGCAGACGAAACACGCCGGTACGATGCGCTATGTGGACCTCGCGACGGACGCAACCACTCAATTATTATTCTGATTACCCAATGAAAAACAGAGTTATCACTACCCTGCTGGGAGGCTTGTTATGGGCCGCATCCGCTCACGCCCAATCACCCGTTCTTCGGCCGGACAGTACCCTGAAAACACCGGAAAGCCGCATCACGTTTGTGGCTAATCCCACCCGGATCACCAGCCTCGACAGCCTGCTGAAACCGCACCGGGGCCGGGTCGTTTACGTCGACTTCTGGGGAACGTGGTGTGTGCCCTGCCGAAAAGAAATGCCCTACGCTGCCCGTTTAAAAGAAAAGCTAACCGGCGAACCGGTCGATTTTCTGTACATCGCCTACGAAAACGGCTACACCGCGAAATTGATTGCCAACTGGAAAGCCACCGTGCAAAAACTACACCTCACGGGACGGCATTTTATGATGAACACTGCGTTTGAGGGTGGACTGAGCGAGTTTCTGGAAATCGATTCGTATCCCCGGTACATCATCGTTGACCGGGACGGTGAAATCGTGAACGACGATGCCGCCCGCCCTTCCGAAACCACCGAGGTATTGCGTCAACTCCGCGACGCGCTGAACCGGTAGGCTGTTGCTGAATGCCGGGCCAACGAAACGGTAATGTGTGTCTGAACACGAAAACACTTTGGAGTACAGACGGTTGATTTACTGACGGGTTTCTCTATAGGAAAACCACGCTAAACAGTTAACCAACCAGTACAACTTCATTCGTTATGAGCTACATTAAAGCAGGCACCGACGCGGCCGGAAATGACGTCAACCTTTTCTATCAGGATTGGGGACAAGGCCAACCCGTGGTACTGATTCATGGCTGGCCGCTGAGCCACGAAATGTGGGATTACCAGATGGCCGAGATGCCCAAGCACGGCGTTCGCGTGATTACTTATGACCGCCGGGGTTTTGGTAAATCGTCGAAACCGTGGGGAAACTACGACTACGACACGCTCACCGACGACCTCAGTGCCGTGCTGGAACACCTGAATCTGGAGAATGTTACGCTCGTTGGTTTCTCGATGGGCGGGGGCGAAGTAGCCCGCTACATGAGCCGCTACCAGGGCAAACGGGTGTCGAAAATCGCGTTTGTCAGTTCCGTAACCCCGTACCTGCTCAAAACCGAGGATAACCCAACCGGCGTCGACCAGAGTGTATTTGACGGAATGCTGGAAGGGATGCAGAAAGACCGCGCCGATTTCCTGCAAAGCTTCGGCAAACAGTTCTACAGCTACAGCATGTTGAACCACAGCGTTAGCCAGGGTCAGTTAGCCGGCGATTTCTTCCGGGCGTACTTAGCCGCGCCGAACGCCACCGTCGAGTGTGCCAAAGCCTTCGCCATGACCGATTTCCGGCAGGATTTAACCCACGTAAACGTACCAACGCTGATTATTCACGGCGACGATGACAAAACGGTGCCCATCGAGACATCGGGTGAGCAGACGGCGGCTCTGTTGCCCAGTGCGCACTACATCGTGTATTCCGGTGCGCCCCACGGGTTGTTTGCCACCGAAAAAGACCGGCTGACCAGCGATCTGCTGAGTTTCGTGCAGGAGCCAATTTCGGCCCGGACCGCATCGACGACGTATTGAGGATTAGCTTAACACGTTAATTTGGAGGGTGTCGGTTTCCGTTGGAAGCCGACACTTTTTTGTTAGCGAAACCGGATTCATATACCCTGCCAAATCGCTAAATGCATCGGCTCGGAGTGGCTGAACGCTTTACAGCGCCTGGTAGGTTTTCACGTAGTGCGAAGGCGTTTGGCCAGTGATCTCTTTGAATTGCCGGTTAAAGTTGGACAGCGTGCGGTACCCGCTGTCGTAACTCACCTGCGTGATGCTCAGCGAACTACCCGTCAGTAGTTTGCAGGCGTGCCCGATACGCACTTCGGCCACAAACTCCGAAAAGGTTTTGTTGGCTCTTGTTTTAAAATACCGGCAGAAAGCCGGGGGCGACATACCCACCAGATCGGCAATGGTGTCGAGACTGATCTCGTCGGCGAAATGAACCAGCACGTAGTCATGAACCCGTTGAATACGATCGGTTTCGGCGGGTTTTGCGGTGTTGCTGTAGCCGGGGCTGGTGATGAACTGATAATCGGAGGAATGCGCCAGGTCGTTGAGCAGGGTCAGTAGTGTCAACACCCGGCCGAAGCCGACAGGCTGCTGTACGAGTTCATTCAGTGCGGCTTCGGCCCGATCGCGGGTCGTGCTTAACCACGTCAGGCCGCGGTGGGCGTGGGTCAGCAACTGGCGCAGGCCCTTTACTTCCTGCTGATTGAAGAACTCCACACCCAAAAATTCCTCGTCGAAATAAACGACGATACCCTTCGTAACCAGACCCGGCACCCGGTTGAAATAAGCCTGGTCGCTGCGCCAGAGGTGCGGCAGGTTCGGCCCCAGAAAGACCAGATCACCGGGCGCGAATGGCCGGATGGAATCACCAATAAACCGGGTTCCGGTGCCTTCCTCGACCAGGAATAACTGATAATGGGGGTGGAAATGCCAGTTAGGGTCGAAGTGCGGTTCAACCAGCGTCTTCACCGTGAACGATGACGCAATGGGTTCGAGGTCTTTACGCAGAGGTGGCTTCATTGTTTCTGTTTTTTGACATTGCCGGGCCTGATATTCGGACTGAAGCGGTAAAATAAAGTCAAAAGTTGTAAAGAAAAGCCGAAAACACCAGTAAAATAGGTTTTAAATTTGTATAAATCAGTAAAGATAAATTATGAATAAGCTGGGAATGAATCTGTTCGTCTGGACCATGACGATGGATGAAGACCTCACCGATACGTTCCGATTCCTGAAACAGACCGGATTCGACTTCGTGGAAGTACCCATTAACGAGTCCGACACCACCCCGGCCCGTTTGGCGAAGTGGCAGCAACTGGGGCAGCAACTGGCGGACCTGCAACTGGGCGTTCAGGCCTGCACCATCTGCGGCCCCGAGCACAGCCTGATTAGTCCCGACGCAACCATCCGCCGGACGGGTATCGACTACCTGAAATACGTGGTCGATTGTGCCGCTGCCGCCGGGGCTGTCCTACTGATGGGGCCGCTGTACGCTGGTTTTAAAACCTTCACGGGCAAACCCGCTACGGCCCAGGAATGGCAGTGGTCGGTGACGGGGATGCGCGACGTGGCCGAATACGCCCAAACGCGGGGCGTTACCCTGGCCATTGAATACCTGAACCGGTTTGAGACCTATCTGCTCACCTGCACCGACGATGTGATCCGCTACATCGAGGCTGTCGATCACCCGAATTGCCGGGCCGCGTTTGATACGTTTCATGCCAATATGGAGGAGAAAAACATCGCCGATGCCATCCGGAAAATAGCCCCGTATCTGGTTCACGTGCAGATTTCGGAGAACGACCGCTCTACACCGGGACAGGGCCATATCGACTTCGATGGTATTTTTGCGACGCTGGTTGAGGTCGGCTACGACGGACCGATTGCCATCGAAGCGTTCGGACCCAACCCGCCCGAACTGGCAGCCGCTACCCATATTTTCCGCCCCATGTTCGACTCGCCGGAGCAGTTAGCCACCGATGGGCTGGCCTTTTTAAAGAGTAGACTGATTGAATTGTTGACTGATTGAATACTTCGTTAATCTACCCATTCAATCAGTCAACAATTCAGTCAGTCTACTATTCAACCATTCCAATGATCAACATCGCTATCGTGGGCCTCGGTTTTGGGGCCGAATTTATTCCGATTTACCAGCGGCATCCGAACGCCAACCTGTACGCCATCTGCCAGCGCAACGTCGAAAAGCTCAATCAGCTCGGCGACGCATTTGGCATCGAAAAACGCTACAGCAACTACGACGACCTGCTGGCCGACCCGGCTGTGGACGCGGTTCATATCAATTCGCCAATTCCGAACCACGCCGAACAAAGCCTGAAAGCGTTGAGGGCGGGCAAACACGTGGCCTGTACCGTACCGATGGCAACCTCCGTAGACGAGTGCATGGCCATTGTGAAGGCCTGTAAGGCGTCCGGAAAAAAATACATGATGATGGAAACCGTAGTGTACAGCCGGGAGTTTCTGTTTGTCAGGGAATTGTACGAAACCGGCCAGCTTGGTAAGGTGCAGTTTCTGAAAGCCAGCCATCAGCAGGACATGGACGGCTGGCCCGATTACTGGCCCGGTTTGCCACCGATGCACTACGCTACGCACTGCGTGGGTCCCGTGGCCGGTTTGCTGAAATTAGAAGCCGATTACGTGTCGTGTTTCGGGTCGGGGACCATTCGGGAGAAGCTGGCTAAAATTCACAACTCGCCGTTTGCAGTGGAGTCGGCACACATCAAGTTCAAGGACAGCGATTTATCAGCGCACGTTATGCGGTCGCTGTTCGACGTGGCGCGGCAGTACCGCGAGAGTTTCGAGGTGTACGGCGATAAGCAGTCGTTCGAGTGGCAATTGGTCGAAGACGAGCAGCCGGTGATTCATACCGCCAAAAAGCCCGAACCCGACATTCCGGCCAAAGTAACGGTGCCCGACTACGCCCATCTGCTGCCGGAATCCATTCAGCGATTTACGACCAAAGGCGTGTACGATGCCGATGAGCAACAGCATTTGTCGTTCACGCAGGGAGGGGGGCACGGCGGGTCGCACCCGCACATGGTGCACGAGTTTGTGTCGGCCATTGCCGAAGACCGCGACCCGTTCCCGAATGCGGCTCAGTCGGCCAACTGGACCAGCGTGGGTATTCTGGCGCACGAATCAGCCATGAACGGCGGAAAGCTCCGGCAGGTACCGGATTTTAAGACTGTACAACTTTAAAACGCGGAGGCAACGAAGAGCGGGCGCATACGGTAGCGCTATACCTTCGTTTCGCTCTGTTTTCTCTATCGGTTCGCCGATGCGGTTTACCCATGAAAAAAATACTTCTATTGGGATTGCTCGGTCTGATGACCCAATGCGCCCGCCAGTCAATGAACCAGTCGGCCAACCGGTCGGAAACGATAAAATCAGGTCGGACGTCACCTCGCCGGACGGAAATCCTGTTTCTGGGTGACAATGGGCACCATAAACCCATTGAGCGGGTGCCGCAACTGATGGCCGCTCTGGGCCAAAAAGGTATCAACTTCACCTACACGGATAAATTAGACGACCTCAACGCCGATAATTTAGCCAGGTACGACGGCCTGCTGATTTACGCCAACTGGGACAGTATTTCCAAACCGCAGGAACGTGCATTGCTGGACTACGTCGCATCGGGGCACGGCGTAATTCCGGTGCATTGCGCGTCCTACTGTTTCCGCAACTCCGCCGAATACGTCGATAAAGTGGTGGGCGGGCAGTTCTGGCGGCATAAAATGGACACGATTCAGACGCGCTTTACGCAGCCCAACAGCCCGATTACGGCGGGGCTTCCCTCGTTCAGGGCCTACGACGAAACGTACCTGCACACCCATCTGCAACCCGATAACAACGTGCTGGCCGTACGGGAAATCATGGCGGCTCAGGCTACCGACAAACCGGGTAGTAAAGAAGAGCCGTACACCTGGACGCGCAGCTACGGCAAGGGGCGGGTTTTTTACACCGCTTATGGTCATGACGAGCGTACCTGGGGTCAGCCGGGGTTTCAGCAGCTACTGGAGCGCGGTATTTTGTGGGCCGTGGGCGATGGCGTAAAAAAGCAGCACGATGCCCTGAATCCGCAGGCGTTTACGTACCGCCCGGCCAACCTGCCGAACTACGAAAAACGGCCCGATCCGCAGTTGGAGCAGGAGCCGTTATCGCCCGAAGAGTCGATGAAACACATGCAGGTACCCGTTGAGTTTACGCTCGGTCTGTTCGCGCACGAGCCGAATGTGATGCACCCCATCGCCATGACCTGGGACGAACGCGGCCGACTGTACGTACTCATTACCAAAGACTATCCCAATGAGCGCAAGCCGACCGGGGGTTCAGATTACATCGTTATTTGTGAAGATACGAATGGCGACGGTAAGGCCGACAAGTTCACCAACTTCGCCGAAGGGCTGAGTATTCCGACGGGTCTGGCGTTTGGCAACGGCGGGCTATTTGTGTCGCAGGCTCCGCACATGCTGTTTCTGAGGGATACCAACGGCGACGATAAAGCGGATCAGAAGCAGGTGCTGTTTACCGGTTTCGGCACGTTCGATACCCACGCCGGGCCGAGTAATCTGCACTACGGGTTCGACAACTGGATTTGGGGCAGCGTCGGGTATTCGGGTTTCAAGGGTAAGGTCGGGGCCGATAGCGTGAAGTTTTCGCAGGGCTTTTTCCGGTTCAAAACCGACGGCTCGAAGCTGGAGTACGTTACGGCCACCTCGAACAACACCTGGGGTATGAGTTTTAACGAAACCGGCGACGTGTTCGGCTCCACGGCCAACAATTCGCACGGCTGGTACATGGCCATTCCGAACCGCTATTTCCACGGCGGGGCACACCTGCGCGAGAACGGCAGCCGGGGCACGGACACCCATAAAGACATGAAACCCATCACCGAGAAAGTGCGACAGGTGGATGTGTTCGGCGGCTTTACGGCGGCATCGGGTCAGAATTTTTACACCGCCCGCGCCTTCCCGAAAGAATACTGGAACCGCGTTGCCTTTGTTTCTGAACCAACGGGTCACATTGTGCACCAGAACATCATGGAACGCAGCGGCACCGACTACGAAGACCATGAAGCAAGTGGCGTTGGCTTTAACCTCATGGCGGGGGCCGACGAGTGGTTTGCGCCCGTATTTTCCGAAGTGGGACCGGATGGCGCCGTTTGGGTGGCCGACTGGTACAGCTACATCATCCAGCACAACCCGACGCCGAAGGGTTCGACCAGCGGCTCGGGCAACGCCTACGAAACGCCCCTGCGCGACTTTACCCACGGCCGTATTTACCGCGTTGGTTATAAAGCAGCACCGGCGTATAAGCCCATGACGCTCAGCAAAGACCGCTCCGCCGAACTGGTAGCCGCGCTGAAAAACAACAATATGTTCTGGCGGATGACGGCACAGCGGCTGCTCATCGAACGAAACAACCGCGATGTCGTGCCGCAGTTGATTGCCTTAGTGAACGATCAGTCGGTCGACGAAATCGGTATCAACCCGGCCGCGATTCATGCCTTGTGGACGTTGCAGGGCTTAGGCGCGATGGACGATGCCGCCGTGTTACAGGCCACAACGGGGGCGTTGGCACATCCGTGTGCGGGCGTTCGGAAAACCGTTGTGCAGGTGTTACCCCGTACGGCGGCATCGGTCGAAACACTGATGAAGGTAGATGCGCTGAATGATAAAGAGCCATTGGTCGTACTGAACACCCTGTTAGCCTTGTCGGAGATGCCACAAAGCCCCGCTTCGCAGCAGGCCATTCTGGCCCGGCTCGATAAATCGACGGCAGCCAGTGAAGTGAACGACCGCTGGATGTCTGATGCGTTTGCCTGCGCCCTCACAGACCGCGACGGACAATTGATGAAAGCCTACCTGAAGCAGGTCTCGATGAATGTGTCGACGCAGCCGAAGTCAGCCACTCAGGCGGCCGAGGACATGACGAAACATATCCATTCGCAGAGTGGTAAACAGTCCATTTCCGTTCGCGTAGATTCCGGCCAAACGGCGCAGCTACTTTCTGCCGGAGCCAATCAGCCGGATCTGGTCGTGGCGGCTATTCATACCACGCCGGAGTCGCCCGCCGTGCGCGAAGGTGCCCGCATTTCTGTGGACGTGAAAAACGCCGGTGACGTAGCCATTCCGGCCGGAACGCCGATTCCACTATCGGTGCGGATCGAGGGGCCAATGGGCACAGCCGATCAGTCGAAACTCGATTACGTCAGCGTTGCCCACACGACCGGTATCAAAGCGGGCGAAACCGTCACGATCAGCAAGGGGAACAACGGGCCGTGGAGTACCGATTTCGGGGTCAACTTCGAGCGGGCGGGACAATACACCATCACGGTGATGCTCGACCGCGACAATAAAATCGCGGAGAGCAACGAACAAAACAACACCGCTACGCATCCGCTGACGTACCGCGCCCCGCAAAGTATGTCGGCGTTTGTGCTGGAACGCGCCACCCGCAGCTACGCATCCGTGGCCCCCGTCGATTCGGTGGTGGCCCTGCTTCGTCAGTCGCAGAGGCTGGGCGATGCCCAGCGGGCGGCCATCGTTAAAGGCGTTTCGGAGGGCTGGAACCTGAAGCAGAAAGCCACCGTACGCGAGACTGACCACCTGTTTCTGGCCAGTCTGAGCGCGTCCGCTTCGCCCGACAACCGCGACCGCCTGAACCGGCTCTACGAAGCCTGGGGCCTGACCAAAGCCGAACCCGTTGATCCGAACGTTGAGGTGATCCGGCTGAAAACAGTGCGCGAGGAAATGCGGTACGACAAAAAAGAGTTTACTGTTACGGCGGGTAAGACCATCGAGATTGTGCTCGAAAATCCCGACGCCATGCAGCACAACTTAGTTATCGGTAAGCCAAAGTCGATGGATATCATCGGGGCAGCCGCCGACAAACTCATTACGGCGAAAGACGGCCCGGACCGGAATTATGTGCCATCCATTCCGCAGGTGATTGCCGCTACTCCGCTGGTTAACCCGGACCAAACGTACCGGCTTCGGTTTACGGCACCGGCGCAGCCCGGCGACTATCCGTTTGTCTGCACGTTTCCCGGTCACTGGCGCATCATGAACGGCGTGATGCGGGTAATAAAAGCAACGGAACCGACAACAGCGAAGTAGTTTTGTTCCGTTCGCTGTTACGAAAGAAGGCCGTAGCCGATGCCACATCGTTAAGATGTGGCATCGGCTACGGCCTTCTTTCGTACGCTCAGATTCTAACCTTAGCCCAAAGACGGTCCGCTCGGATTGGCATCGTCGGCTGGAGACGCGGCTTTAGTAATGGGCGTCGCAATGGCCGGTTCTGCTTTGGGTGTGGCTGGTTTTGGCGTCGCTGGTTTAGTGGCGGCTGGTTTGGTAGCAGGAGCAGGCGTTGCCTTCCGGGTCGTAGCTGCGGGTTTGGGGGCAATGGGCTTTGGCGTCGCTTTGGTGGCCGCTACAGCAACAGCCACTGGCTCAGCGGCTTTTTTGGCTTTCTTCGTAGCCGTACGCTGAGCACTCTTTAGGGCTTTATCGGCGTTCTTGGTTAACTTCTTCGCGTCTTTCTTCGCTTTAGCCTCGGCCTTCTTTACGCTGCTGGCAGTGGCAGTAGTGGCTTTGGCCACTTTCTTCTCCGCCTTTTTCATCAGCTTGCCTAATTTGGCAGCCAGTTTTTCGGCAGACTTAACAATTGCTTTCTTTGCTTTTTTGGTTTGCGCACCGGCTTCGCTCAGTTTGGTTTCAATGGACGCGACAAGGTCATTGGTGAGGGTTTTTTTCTTGGCTTTCATGTGGTTTACTTTATTTGATAGAGCAGATAAAAAAATCTACAAAGAAATAGCAAATAAAGCTGATAATTGCAAGTTAAATATTAAGTTTTTGTTACCTTTTCGATGAAATGCCAGCAGACAACGCCCGCGCTCACGGCCACATTCAGCGAGTGTTTGGTGCCAAATTGCGGGATCTCCAGCGTTAAATCGGCCTGCTCAATTACGGCTTCCTGAACCCCGGTTACTTCATTTCCCAGGATAAAGGCGTACTTTTTGTCCTGTTCTGGCGCGAATTCGTGGAGCATAACACTACCTTCGGCCTGTTCCAGCGCAGCGACAATCCAGCCATCCAGTTGTAATTGCCGCACCAGCGCGGAACAGTCGGGTACCTGTTCCCAACTCACCGACTCGGTAGCACCGAGGGCCGTTTTGGTAATGTCGCGGTGCGGTGGTGTGCCCGTGATGCCGCAGAGATACAGTTTTTCGGCCCGGAACGCATCCGCCGTCCTGAATACCGACCCGACATTGTTCAGGCTGCGGATGTCGTCTAATATCAGGCAGTACGGAAACTTTGGGGTCCCCTTAAACTCATCGACCGACAGGCGGTTGAGCTCGTCCATGGTGCGTTTTCGCATCGAGTTTATTATGAAATTAGTACGATTGAAGCCAACCGGGTCAACCCTTGGAAAGATTGGATAGTTTCGCAGACTATTTTGTCCGAACCGTTGATATGAAAAACATAACCCTACTTGTGAGTGTCGGCGCGGTTCTGCTGACCGTTGCCTGCCGCAACACGTCCGAAACAAAAACATCGACGCCCGCAGTCGTTCAGTCGGATACGCTGGCCACCCGCTCGTCGGCCCGCACCGGTCCGGCAAGGTTTCTGTTCGATGCGGCCCACGCCGAAACCGCCGGCAATGCCGACTGGGTACTCGATGCGGATAATGGTACCCCACAGCGTATTCCGACCCCGGCTGCATCGGGCATTACGGCGACTACACCCGAAAAGTTCTGGACGGGGGGGCTATCGTCGTGGGGGGTAGCACTGGTTAAATTGGGTCATTCGGTGGAGACGCTGCCACCGGGTACGGCCATCACGTTTGGGGGCACCGGCGCGCAGGATTTGTCGAAATACCAGGTGTTTGTCATCGATGAGCCAAACACGAGATTTACGGCGGCTGAGAAAACGGCGATCCTGAATTTTGTGAAGGCCGGGGGCGGACTGTTCATGATTTCGGACCACGACAAATCAGACCGGAACAACGACGGGTTCGACTCGCCCGCGATCTGGAACGATCTGATGACGACTAATTCGGTCAAGACCAATCCGTTCGGTTTCTCGGTCGACAAAACCAACATCTCCGAAACGAGCAGTAACGTGGCTGCGGCCAGTGCCAGTCCGGTTTTGAGTGGTTCGCAGGGGGCCGTCACGCAGTTGAAATTCTCGAACGGGGCCACGCTGACCCTGACGCCATCGGCCAATGCCTCGGTGAAGGGCCTGATCTGGCGAACGTCGGCCACGAAAGGCGGTACTACCGGTGCCATGTGTGCGTCATCCACGTTTGGCAGCGGTCGCGTGGTGGTCGTCACGGACAGTTCGCCCGCCGACGATGGGTCGGGCAATCCCACGGACCGGCTTTTCCCCGGCTGGACCGAGATCAGCAGCCACTCGAAACTGCACCTGAATGCCTCGCTCTGGCTGGCGCAGTTGCCGTAACAGGTATAACGTCGGCTTAGTAATCTGGCTAATGGTGGTCAGGGAATGAGACTTATAATTCTTCGTTTAAATACGCCGATATATCGCGGGTTATTATCTCGATCAGCTCCGCATCAGTGATTTGGGGTAAGGTGCTGTACCTCGCTTTTCTGATCTGAAATCAGTAAATCTATCTACACTCAATTTCTCCGTTCGTGAAGGCAGCGACGCCCGATAAAGTTACAAAGAAGGTTATGGAAACGCCGTTGAACCTGTAGGGATCGGAACAGCCGGGCGTATCTGCCCGGTTCTGCGGTACTTAGTTCTACCTTGCTTTGATTATCAGATGCCCGGTCATTCCTGACCCGTTTCCGGGAAAGCCGATGCTCAGGATTGGTCAATATCGATCTTAAAACCGGCTCATTTGACTGTAATAGCCAGCGTCGCGCCCGTTTTGGGGATCGTGATTTTGGCTGGTTCAAACTTGGGCGGGCCACCGATGCCGCCCCGCACGTCGTTGGTGGTGCCGTAGGCTTCTTTGGGGATGCCCATAAAATTGGTGTCGAACTTGTGGTTGCCGTTTTCGTCGTGGATCACCCCCACGGCGTAGGTTCCCGCCGGGATGTTCTCGAACACGAACTGACTTTTGTTGCCGTTGATGGGAGCTTCGACGCACTTAACGGCTTTTTTCTCATCGGTCGGGAAGCCGTCGGCCTTGTCAAAAAACCAGACTTTGCACTTGCCGTTGCTGTTCTTCATCCCGCTCACATTGATCGTGACAGTACCTTGTGCCATAGCGACGCTGGCTAACAGGCTGATAAGCAGCCCGAAAAAGGTCATTTTTTTCATATTTTTGACCAATCAAGAATTGGTTTTGTGAAGAATTTGTCTCGTTTACTTTGGGTGCGGCTCCCCGATTGGTACGCTGATGAAAAACCGGCGATGACCAATAAAGGCAGCAGGGAACCGCACCCATGATGAACGATCTCAGTGCGCCGAGCCGATATTGACGGACCCTTTTTCGATTTTGGCAATCAGCACCAGCGGCAGCACGGCGGTCAGAATAATGCCGATGAGCATAAACCCTTCGGCGTAGCTCATCACGGCGGCCTGGGTAGAAACGGCTCCTTCGATAGCGCCCATGGCCATTTTCTGAGCGTCACCCAGCGAATGACCAGCGGCCTGAAACTGCATCGTCATACCCTGCCAGCGGCTGTAAGTAGCCGGGTTCGCCATGGAGATATTCGGCAGCATATCCATTCGGTGAATGCTGATGCGCCGGATCACGAAGGTGTTGACGATTGCGATGCCGATGGCCCCACCCGTGAGTTGCAGCATATTCGTCAGCCCCGATGCCTGGGCAATGTCTTTGCCGGTTAGTCCCGATAAACTCAATCCCGCCACCGGCACGAAAATGAACCCGAAGCCAATGCCCCGGATGAGTTGCGGCCAGAAAAAGTCAGCTTCACCCGCCTGCGCGGTGGCTCCGAAATACGTCAGGATTTCGTAGGCAATCACAAAGCTGAAACCAATGATAACCAGTAGTTTGGGGTTTACGCCTTTTTTGATGGCGGCTCCCATCGCGCCCATCAGCATCCCCGTCAGCAGCGACGAGGGCAGCATCAGCAGGCCCGTGCGGGTGGCATTCCAGCCCAGAAACCCCTGCACGAACACCGGATACAGAAACACCGAGCAATAGATCCCGACCCCGAAAGCAAACCGCAGGATAGACCCCACCGCCACGTTGCGGTTTTTGAGTACTTTCAAATCCACGACGGGATGCTCGATGGTCAGTTCGCGGTAGATGAAGAGGGCCAGCCCGATGACCGATGCAATGGCCAGCGTCACGATCAGGGGGCTGTCGAACCAGTCTTTGCGTTCGCCTTCTTCCAGAAAAATCTGCAGGCATCCAATCCCGATCACCATCAGCAAAATGCCGGCGTAATCGATTTTGCCTTCCATTTTGTGTTTGGTGCCTTTGATGAATTTCCAGGACAGGATCGTGGCTACAATCCCGATGGGAATGTTGACGTAGAAAATCCAGCCCCAGTGAAAGTTATCGGTCAGGTAGCCGCCCAGCACCGGGCCAAGTGTGGGACCCATCACGATACCAGCCCCGAAAATGCCGTTTGCCTTGTCGAGTTCTTCGGGCGGATAGGTTTCGACCAGCACCGTTTGGGCAGTCGCCAGCAGCGCACCACCACCAATACCCTGCACGAATCGCCAGAAAATCAGCATCTCGATACTGTGGGCCGAGCCGCAGAAAAACGAAGCCAGCGTGAAGAGCATGACCGAAGCCGTGAAGTAGACTTTGCGGCCAATGATGTCGGACAAAAAACCCGTGAGCGGAATGATGATGATGTTCGAGACGGCATAGGCGGTGATGACCCAGGCTACTTCGTCGATGGTCGCACCGAGGTTGCCCGCAATTTGCCGGGTGGCTACGTTTACAATCGACGTGTCGATCAGTTCCATGATCGCGCAGGTAATCACCGTCAGCGTAATCAGCAGCTTTCGGGTGCCAACTTCGTAGGTCGGCTGGGCTGTCAGGGCGTCAGTAGTTGTCATGTTGTGGTCAGCAGATGGTCATGAAATGATTATTCTTTCACGGTCACGTCCACGCTCATGCCCGCCCGTAGCGGCATGGCCCGGTCGGTTTCGGTGAAGGCCAGCCGGATTGGAATGCGCTGCGTTACTTTCACGAAGTTGCCGGTCGCGTTGTCGGGCGGGAGCATCGAAAAACGGGCGCCCGTAGCCGGGGACAACGATTCGACTTTGGCCTTGAATACTTTGTCGGGATAGGCATCGACCTTGATTTCAGCCGGTTGGCCCACGCGCATCTTGCCGACCTGCGTTTCTTTGAAATTGGCGATGACCCAGACTTTCTGCTCACCCGCCACCTGCATCAGCGGCTGACCCGGCGACACAACCTGTCCGATCTGCACGCTTTTGCTGGAGACAATGCCATTGGCCGGGGCCGTAATTACGCAGTAGGAGTGCTGAAGCCGGGCCGTCTCGAGGTTGGCCTGCGCCTGCTTCACGGCGAGTTCGGCCAGTTTGACGCCTTCGCCCGCTACGCCCGCCTGGGTCGACACGGTGCCTACCTGTTTGCGGGCCGCGCTGGCCTGCCGCTGCAACACGGACACCTGCTCTTTAGCGACGGCAAGCTGGGCATCGGCCGCGTCGTATTCGGCTTTGGTATTGTCGTAAACGGCTTTAGGCGTCGATTGCTCGGCGAAGAGCTGGGCCTGCCGGTCGAAGTTTAGTTTGGTCTGCAACACCCGCACTTCGGCTACCCTGATCCCGGCCCGCGCCTGGGCAATGCCGGCCTGAGCCGCATCGGCATTGTCGCGCACACTGCCCGTGCCGCTGGTGGCCGCCTGCGCCGTTTTCCGGGACAGTATCACGTTGGCCCGCGCCTGTTCTACGGCTACTTCGGCCTGTTGCACCCGCAGGGCGAACTCGCGGTCGTCGAGTATCACCAGCGTATCGCCGATTTTGGTGGGCCGGTTGTCGTCGGTTTTAATGGCGATTACGGTGCCGGGTACTTTCGGAATCACCGGGCTGATATCAGCCTGCACCTGGGCGTTATCGGTTTCTTCGCCCGAACCGCAACCCGTTAGCGTTGCCGTTAAAATACTGAAAATGAGTGTGTATGCGATTGGTTTCATGACTGTGGTGAACTACGAATGACGATGAATGATAAGTAATGAGTGCAGAATGACCCGATTACGGATTGACGCGCCCGACGCTTTTGAGCAGTTTCCAGCGGGCGAGTTCGGCGTTGGCCTGTGCCGATTCCAGATTCAGCCGGGCCTGAAGCAGTTGTGTGTTGGCGTCCAAAAAATCGGTGGGTGTACTCGACGTGGCTTTCAGGCGGTTCTGCTCCACCCGAAAGTTTTCGGTCGCCTGCTCGATGGCCGTTTGTGCCACCCGAATCTTATCGAGCGATTGCCGGTAGCTCTGGTACTGCGCGTTGACTTCCATCTGAATACCGTCGCGGAGTTGGTCGATGCCGGTGCTGAGCTTGTCCAGATTATACCGCGTTTCAACTTCTTTGGCCCGGTTACCGTATTGTCCCGAAATGTCGAAACTCAGGAAAACGCCCACGTTCCAGGTACCTTTAAAGGCCGGTTCGAGGGGGAAGACCCGCATGTTGGGCCGGTTGTAATCGTAGCTGCCCCCCGCGCTCAGCGTCGGTAACCGGTTACTCTGCACAATGCGCTGACCGATCAAAGCGGCTTCGCGTCGCAGCCCCAATGCCCTGATTTCCGGGCGGTTTTGCCCGGCTTCGGTCAGATATGTAGTCAGCGGTTCAACTGTGGTGTTGACGGTAAGCGCAGCCGAATCGACGATGAATTCGGTGTCGAGGGATTCGTTCAGGGCCGTCGCCATGTTAAAATTATTGATGGCTCGACCCCCTTGCACGTCGATCAGACTACCCTCCAGATTCGAGATGGCGAGGTCTATTTTCAGCGCATCGTTCTTCATCACTAAACCCTGCCGCTCCAGATTCACGAGGTCTTTGCGCCGGTCCTGCAACAGCCGGATATTCTGGCGAATGATGCGCTCGGAGGCATTCAGCAGGTAGAGATTGTACCAGATGTTTGTGACATTGTCGGCCGCCGATAGCCGGGATTGCCCGGCTTCGGTGCGGGTGGCTTCGGCTTCGCGTTCGGCGGCCTGAATGCCGTAGCGTACTTTGCCCCCGCCCCAGAGCAGTTGCCGCACCTGCACGTTGTTGTAGGACTGATCGAGAATCTGCGGATTCAGCAAAATGTCGCCCATACCAGGCAACGCCAGGGTAAACGGCCGGATGTTGTCGCTGATGCGGATGTAGCTCAGGTTAACGCTGATGGCCGGGGCGTAGTTGTTGCGGGCCTGCTGTACCTTCGCCAGTGCCGCGCCCTGTTCGGCGGCATTAACTTTAATGGCTTTACTCTGGGCAATAGCCCCGCCTACGGCTTCGGGTAGTGATAGCGGTCGCCGGGGCGGATCCTGCCCATGAGCCGGGCCGGTCAGGCCACCCCAGCCCGCTAAACAGATGAATACAAGTACAGTACTATGCATAGACTAAAAAGTTGGTGAATAATGACTCGACTATTATATAGTCCATTTATGAACCTAATAAGTCTATAAATGGTTTATTAATCAGCAACTATTTTTCATTAATGCACTAAATAACCTGATAGTAGAGTATTTTCTCAAATTATTGATCCATAAATAAACTAATTTTGTTAGATAGCCTGTTTTTGCTTGTTTTACTATTATGAACACCAATCTGATGAAAGCCCTGCTTGACCTCGGCGATACCTTTGAGGAGGCATACCCTGATCGGGCCGAGCAGACTTTGCCCAACTTCCTGGCCTGGACCCGTCTGATCCAGTCGGCTGACCAGTCGATGGATACCCTTAAAGACCCCGAACACACCTACTACGCCGAGGAAGTGCCGGTGTTACAGACATTTGTCGCCCACTATCTGACTAAAGCCAATCGGTATCTGCGGGTTTATATGAAAAAAGCGGTCGAGGCAAGCCCACTGGTCACCTTTGATGATTTTATCTCCCTGGCCAACTTAGCCGAACGCGGCAGCATGACCAAAACGGACTTAGTAGAGGCCGCCGTCAACGAAAAAACATCGGGAATGCTGGTCATCAAACGATTGATAAACAACGGGTTCGTTACGCAATCGGATGATGACCAGGATAAGCGCAGCCGCCGACTGACGATTACGCCCGCCGGATTTGCGATGCTCCAGCAGGTGCAACCGGTTATGAATCAGGCCAGTGGACTCTTCACTGGCGACCTCACCGAAGCCGAGCAACGGCAACTCAGCGCGCTGTTGCTACGCTTAGACAAGTTTCACGAACCGATATACCTGACTCACCTGGCGCACCGGGATATGCCCCTGGACGAACTGAAGGCTACCGTGGCCGGGCCAGCGAAGACGGTAGCCAAATCGGCGTAAGATTACCACTACCCATATGCACCTGCCAGCCACAACGCCGGAAGCCATCCAGTATCTGCGTCAGTCCGACCCGGTACTGGCCCGGCTCATTGATGCTGCTCCCGCGCCGGTTCATGACTCGTCGGGCGATGTTTATTACGATTTATTGAGTTGCGTGGTCGATCAGCAGATTCACTACCGTACCCCAAAAAGCGGAGGATTTGCCCGGTTACTGGCCCTGTTTCCCGGTGGCTATCCGCACCCGGCCCAACTGCTGCAACTACCCGAGGACGAAGTACTGGCGATTAAGATTTCGGGTCAGAAATACCGAACTATCTGCGCGCTGGCCACCCAATGGCTTGATAAAGACTGGGCGCAAACCGATTGGCTAAACCTGCCCGATGCACTTGTTCGGGAACGCCTTGGCTCGCTGCCCGGCATCGGTCGCTGGACAATCGACATGATTCTGCTCTTCACCATCCAGCGGCCCGACGTATTCCCCGTTGATGATTACCAGTTGAAAAAGACGGTACCAACGCTGTACGAACTTGCCGACAATCAGCCACTGGTGAAGATGCTACAGGAGATTGCCCGGCGCTGGTCTCCGTACCGTTCCACTGCCTGTCAGTACATCTGGGCGTATGCCAGTTTGCCCGCCAAAACCAGGTTGTTACCTGCAATCCCATGAAAAAATCAGGCACTGCCGATTTACCCCTCTACAGCGGCCCCATTCCCGGCTGGCTCTTCGACCGAATGACGACCCTCGGCGGAGCCATTGCCGAAGCCATCATCCTCGAAAAAGGCCACGCCGAGTTTCTCCGGCGGCTGGCCGACCCGTTCTGGTTTCAGAGTTTCGGGGCCGTACTGGGCATGGACTGGAACTCGTCGGGCGTGACCACCGCTGTGATGAGTGCGCTCAAACGCTCGCTCAACCCGCGTTCGCACGAACTCGGCCTGTACGTGTGCGGGGGTAAGGGCAGGCACTCGCTCCAGACACCCAACGAACTCGTGGCCGTTGGCGATAAAACGGGGCTGGATGGCCATCAGTTGGCCTATTGCAGCCGCTTGAGCGCGAAGGTAGATAACAGTGCCGTGCAGGACGGGTTTCAGCTTTACCTGCACAGCTTCGTGGTGAGCCAGACGGGAAACTGGTCGGTGGTGCAGCAGGGAATGAATACCGAGGGCGAATCAGCTTCGGCCCGGCGGTATCACTGGCATTCGGGCAGTTTACAGTCGTTTGTCGATGAACCCCACGCGGCCGTCTGTGGCATTTCGCAGGGTACGATTCTGAATCTGGTGGCCAGAGAGGCTAAACCCTCGCAGGAAGCCATGCTCCAGATTGTGGGCGAAGAGCCGGAACGAATGCTGCGCGAGATCAAACGGTTGGTGATGCCGACCCGCAAAGACGTAACCGCTAAAGACATCGACCTCAAGCGGTTAGGCTCCATTTTGTGGCTGGCGCAGGAAGAAGCACCCAAAGATTTTGAGAACCTGTTGATGCTCAAAGGACTTGGCCCGCGAACGGTGCAGTCACTGGCCCTGGTGAGCGAGGTCATTCACGGCACCCCGTTGCGGTTCAGCGACCCGGCCCGGTTTTCGTTCGCGCACGGTGGCAAAGGCCGTCGTCCGTTTGCGGTACCGACAACGGTCTATGACGAAACGATTCAGACCCTGAAAACCTCGGTCGAACGGGCTAAACTCGGCGAAACCGACCGGCAGCAGGCGTTGAAAAAACTCGCCAGTATGGCCCAGGAAGCCGAAAAAGAGTTTGTCCCGAACGCTGATGCGGAAAAGAGTTTCTCAGAGTTAGTTCAAAAAGAGCGGGATGACTCCTGGCAATATGGCGGAATGAGCATTCACGGGGTATCGCAGCCGCCCGCTAAGTCATGATGCAACGGCCTTTGCCAAAAAACTTCCGCTCACCACACCCACGCCCGGCACGACTGTCCATATTTTCCGGCGTGACGACCGGATAAGGGTCACACCCGTTTCAAACCCAAAGAAAGCCGGATTGGGGTAAAACGTGCCCTAAACGGCTGTCTCGTTCAGCAAGTCCGGCGGTTTTCGAACCGACAAGCCCGGATTGACCCCCAAAAAGCTATCGTAACCCGCCTGCGCCGTCATTTGCACGGGGCTGCGCCGTCGGTACATTACGCTGACGGATAAAGGCATGGCCCTCCTGCGGTCCGTTCAGCCCGCCACAGTTATTGAAAGGGATTTGTCGGAAAAAGAGCAGGAGCAGTTTGGAGCCTCACTGGCGCGATTGGCTACGTTCCATGAGTCGCTGTTTCTGCATCATAAAGTAGCGTCGCTGGCCGAATGGCTGCAGCCATTGGTCAGCCAATAGCTTACTGGTTGGTAAAAACGCAACAGGCTACTGCTTCGGCACGACGGCCAGCTTCGCTTTTCTGGCCTGAAATCAGTAAATTTGTCCACACTCAATTCCTCCGTCCGTGAAGGCAGCGACACCCGATAAAGTTACAAAAAAGGTTACGGAAACGCCGTTGAACCGGCAATACAACCAGATTAAGGCTAAATATCCCGGTGCCCTGCTGCTGTTCCGGGTGGGCGATTTCTACGAAACATTCGGGGAAGATGCCGTCAAAGCCAGCCGGATTCTGGGCATCACCCTCACCAAGCGCAACAACGGCGGAGCCAATGAAGAACTGGCCGGTTTTCCGCATCACTCCCTCGATACCCACCTGCCCAAACTCGTCCGGGCGGGCGAACGCGTGGCCATCTGCGATCAGTTGGAAGACCCGGCAACGGCCAAAGGCATCGTCCGGCGGGGCGTTACCGAGTTGGTTACGCCCGGTGTGTCGTTCAACGATAATGTGCTGGACACCCGGCGCAACAATTACCTGGCGGCCATTCAGTTCACCCGAACCGACGAGTTTGGTATCGCCTTCCTGGACATCTCGACGGGCGAATTTCTGGCCTCGCAGGGCAATGCGGCCTACATCGACAAACTGCTGCAAAGCTTCAACCCGTCGGAGGTGCTGTACTGCAAAAAAAACCGGCAGGAATTCGGCGAACTCTTCGGCGATAAATTTCATACCTATACGCTCGATGACTGGGCGTTTACCTACGATTTTGGCTATAATTTTCTCAAACAGCATTTTCAGACGACGTCGCTGAAAGGCTTTGGTATCGAAGGGATGCCCGACGGGATCATTGCCGCCGGGGTGATTCTGCATTACCTCAACGAAACCGAACACAAGGACTTACAGCACATTACCCGCGTAACCCGACTGGAAGAAGACCGTTACGTCTGGCTCGACCGGTTCACCATCCGCAACCTCGAATTGGTGACCGCGCAGCAGGAAGGGGGCGTGCCGCTGATTCAGATTCTCGATCAGACTGTAACGCCGATGGGAGCCCGGCTACTGCGAAAATGGCTCAATTTGCCATTAAAAGATAAATCGCTGATCGACGAGCGGCTCAATCTGGTTCAGTTGCTGAAGGAAGACGAAGAACTACTCGATTCACTGGTTGGCCACCTGAAGCAGATCGGCGATCTGGAACGACTGATTTCTAAAGTAGCCGTCCGGCGCATCAGCCCCCGCGATATGGTGCAGTTGAAACGGTCGCTGCAGCATATTCTGCCAATTAAGGAAGAGCTGATCACCGCCCTGGCACAGCGGCCGGAATCGGCGTCGCTGAAGAAATACGCCGATCAACTGAACCCGGTTTCGTTTCTGATCGACCGCATCGAGGCCGAACTCCGCGACGATGTACCGGTGCTGTCCAATCAGGGCGGCATGATTAAATCGGGCGTCAACTCTGAATTGGACGAACTGCACGCCATCGCCTACACTGGTAAAGATTACCTGCTTCAGTTGCAGGAACGCGAGATCGAGCGGACGGGCATCACCTCGCTCAAGATTGCCTATAACAAGGTATTTGGCTATTATCTTGAAGTGACCAACGCCCACAAAACCCGCGTACCCGACGACTGGATCAGGAAACAGACCTTAGTGAACGCCGAGCGGTACATCACGCCCGAACTGAAGGTGTACGAAGAGAAAATACTGAACGCTGAGGAGCAGATTTTCAGCATCGAAGCCCGGCTGTACAACGACCTGATGGTGGCCGCCGGGGAATACGTCGGCGCCATCCAGCAGAACGCCCGCGTGATATCGGTGCTGGACGTGCTGGCGTCGTTTGCCCGCGTGGCCGTTCGGAACCGCTACGTCCGTCCGGTACTGAACGACAGCAAGGTGCTGGACATCAAAGACGGCCGTCACCCGGTAATCGAGCAGCAATTGCCTCCCGGCGAACCCTACGTACCGAACGATATTTTTTTGGACGATGAAACGCAGCAGATTATCATCATCACGGGGCCGAACATGGCGGGTAAATCGGCCCTGCTGCGGCAAACCGCGCTGATCGTGCTGATGGCGCAATCGGGTAGTTTCGTACCAGCATCGTCGGCGGAGATCGGCATTGTCGACAAGATTTTTACGCGCGTCGGGGCGTCGGACAACCTCTCGCGGGGCGAATCGACGTTCATGGTCGAGATGACCGAAACGGCCAGCATTCTGAACAACCTCAGCGAACGAAGCTTGGTGCTGATGGACGAAATCGGACGCGGTACCAGTACCTACGACGGCGTGTCCATTGCCTGGTCCATTGCCGAATACCTGCATAATCACTCCAATTGCCGCCCCAAAACGCTGTTCGCGACGCACTACCACGAACTGAATGACCTGGCCAACGATCTGCCCCGCGTGAAGAATTTCAACGTATCGGTAAAGGAATCGGGCAACAAAGTGATTTTTATGCGGACGTTGAAGCCGGGCGGGTCGGAACACAGTTTCGGGATTCACGTGGCGCAGATGGCCGGGATGCCGGGGACCATCGTCAATCGGGCCAATCAGATTCTCGCCAAACTGGAGTCATCGCACGAGCGGGAGAACAACAAAGAGCGAATCCAGGAAGCGGGCACCGGGTTGAATCAGGAGCGGGAAATTGCCCTGCGCATCATCGAAGCGGGCGACCCCAAATCGGACGCCATCAAAGAAAAACTCCGCGCCATCGACGTCAACCGCCTGACCCCGATTGAAGCGTTGTTAAAGCTGAATGAGTTGATGAAACTGGTGGAGTAACTCATATAGTATCGCTAAAACGGAAAACAGGCTACTTCACTGGCCGAATAGTGCCAGAAACGACAACGGGCGAATGGTTAATGATGGCTACTCCGTACACGAAAAAGCCCCGCCTGATTTCAGGCGGGGCTTTTTCGTATCAGCAGCAGAAAACTATTGCAACGGGTTAGCTAATTCCCACTGGGTTTCAGCGTTGGGGCGAACCATACTCTCGAATACCTTGTAGGGCGTCGTACTGTTCGGTAGCGTCCCCAGCAACCCGTACCGGCGGGCGTCGAACCAGCGGTGGCCTTCAAACAAGAGCGAGTACCGGCGCTGTTTCAGAATTTCCGTAATCAGAGCGTCTTTGGTGGCTGCACCCGAATAAGCAGCTAAGCCCGCCGATTTGCGAATGATGTTGACGGCGGCCGTTGCCCCTGCCAGATCGCCCGTTTGTGCTTTGGCTTCAGCGGACATCAGCACTAATTCTTCATTGCGGATGATGTCGATGGGCGATGAGTTGGCAGAGTACAACTTCAACTCATAGTTCGATACGATGGAGCCTGACGAACGGGCAGTAGTGCGCTTGCGGGTTTTATTGGCAATCCGCAAATCACCCGGCTCAGCACTCGTTATTACGTCTTCAAACAGGACCAATGGAGCACCGTTACCGTCCGGGTTCTGAAAAAGACCGTTGGTGAGGTCGTTCTGCGCATTGGCAAAGTCGAACTTAGGCCCAATGGCGAGACTACCCGTTGGGTTCAGGAAAGACTGACTTACGGCCGTGTTCATATTGGCCCAGTCTTTCTTGTACATGTACGCTCGGGCAGCAAACGCCCGGTTCACCTGTTTCATGGTCGTTGGTGTCGTAAAGCCTGTCCAGCCACTGGCGAAGGTAAAAGGAAACGCCGTGCCACCCGCATCAAGCGCGGTAGCTCCATCGTTCAGCGTGGCGATCACCAGATCGAGACCGGCGTTGTAATCAGTCACAAATTTCATCGGCTTTAACTGATCGCCGGGTGAACTCAAATCGGAGTAGCCAGTGCGGATGCCGTTGGCGTACTGCATGTTGAGCAGGTTGAGCATTGCCCAGCCCTGCACCGTCCGGGCAAAACCCTTTGATGCCGATTTCTCGGCTGTACTCAGAGCGGCCGCCGATTGGGTAGCCGTAATTAACGACTCGGCTCGCCGACGGGTACTGCTGAACGACAGGTAATAGCCGTTGAAAATACCATTAGGGTCAGTAGCTCCACCAAAGGCATCAGCGGCCGTGCCAAGGATTTCGGTGAAGTACCGGTTATCGGTTGAAGCGGAATAAATCACTTCCCTGCCAATGGCACCGGCACTCTGCACCATGTCCTGATAACCGTTCCGCATGGCGGCCTGTAGCCCAATGGCCAGCAGACCAACCTGATCCTTGGTGGGATTATTGATAAACGAGGTCACCGACAGGTTATTGGGGTCGATCAACTGATCGGTCTGCGTGACACTGCATGCCAGTAATACGGGAGAAAGAGCCGCGCCTACGAGCAATGTATGAATGAGAGTTCGTTTCATGGGAATGCTTATGTTAACAGTACCTAACAGATACCGCGTTGGACTTAAAACGTCAGATTGAGGTGAAAAAACATACGGCGCGACTGCGGGAACGACAGCAAATCGACCCCGGCACCGATGGGCCGGTTACCAAACTGCGACGCTTCGGGGTCATAGCCTACGTATTTGCTGAAGACAAATACGTTGTTACCCGATACACCTACTTTGATGTTCTGCACTACGTTGCCAAATACCTTCGAGAAAGCTGCTTTGGGTACCGTGTAATACAGCGACACTTCGCGCAGTTTTACGTAGCTGGCATCCTGAATGTACTGCTTGGTGGTGACACCCGTGCTGCCATAAATACGGGCTACCCCGTTGAAAGTACTGGCATCGGCCAAACCGGCTTTGGCCCGCTCAGCCTGATACAGATTGTCTTTATTCAGCCAATCAGGCGAGGTACCGCCTTCGTCCATCAACTCCTGGTTCAATGTAGAGTTGTAGTTCTTGTAACTCCAGTGCAGCAGGAACGAGAACGTAAAGTTCTTGAATGTGACCGTGTTGTAGGTCGACAAGTTAAACTTCGGCTGGAAGTTACCGTAAGCTGTCGGCTGACCATTCACGTAAGGCGTACCATACCAGGCCGTTGGTGAGAAATAAGTGCCGTTGCTCGGTCCCAGAATCTGGTTGGTACCGAATCCTCCAAAGCCCGATGAAGGTACCGTGAAATTGGGAACGCTCAGCCGCGTGACAACGGTGCGGTTAAGCCAGTAGTTGATGGTCGAGGTCCAGTTCAGCCCGGTCGACTTTACAACCTGCGCGGTCAAACTCAGTTCAAGACCCTGGTTTTTCAGATCACCCACGGGAAAGGCGGTGATGGTCGATGCGCCCACGCTGGGGGCCAACTGATAGTTGTAGAGGAAGTTCTTTACCTGCTTGTTGTAGTAGGTCGCTTCGAGCGTAACACGGTTGTTGAGAAAACCCACATCAACTCCCGCTTCGATTTCTGACGCGATTTCCGGCTCCGTAGCCGCGTTGCCTAACACGGTTGGTACAGCCACGCCGGACTTACCGTCGATCACTAAGTTACTCAGTGAGGAGAAGGTATTGCCAAACCCGGCCGACCGACCTGTTTGACCGTAGGCCGTCCGCAGTTTGAAGGCAGAAACGGTGTTTTTGATGGTCCAGAAGTCAAAGTTTGCTACGTTCACCGCCAGCGACGCTTTGGGGAACGTATAAAACTTCTGCGGATTTCCGTTCAGGCTCGACTTGTCGAAACGAACCCCGGCAGTCGCAATCACCCGGTCTTTCCAGTTCAGTTCTTCCTGCCCCACGAATCCAACGTCGGCAACTGCCCGTCCGCCTGGTGCTTCTACTAAGTACGTATCGGTAACTCGCGTGTCGGCCGTATTCGGGTTTTTTACGTCGCCCGGTTTTAGACCCCGGCCTTCAATGTACGATTGCACACCACTATTGGTTAGGCGCACCGCACCAAGCGAAGTCGTGAAGTTGAAGTTCTTTATCGTCAGGTTATCAACCAGGAATGCCTGGACGTTGGTATTCAGTGCCTGATTGGTAGTATTCCGTACCGCACCGAAATAGCCTAAACCCGCCCCCACGAAATACTGCATATCACGCGGAGCGTAGGCCTGCGCCTGACTGTTAAGGTAATCCACACCGCCCTGAAGCGACAGGTTAAGCTGGTGGTTCGTCTGCCGAATCAGCGCAAATTTCAACGAAGCCGACTGGATAAACCGGTTTGTGGTTTCGGTGTTACGCATTTTGTCTACCACCTGAAACAGGTTCTGTCCGGTAATTGGGTTAGCCGGATAAGTGCCATCGGCATTCTGGTGCTGCTCCAACCAGGGCGGCAGGTAGGCGAGGTTATATCCCAGCGATACGCCGTTATTATCGTTACCGGAGAAAGACCGCGACGACGAGGAATTCACGAAGTTTGAGCCAACGGACAGGTCGATCCGGTCGCTCAGTTTGGCGTCGATGTTGGCCCGCAGCGAGTTCCGTTTGAAGCCGGTGTATTTCTGTACACCGTCTTCACTCAACACGCTGCCGTTTACGTAGAAACGCAGTTTGTCGGTACCACCCGAAATGTTCAGTTTAGTGTTCCGCAACAGCCCTTTCTGCCCATAAATCTCTTTCTCGTAGTTGTAGCGGGGGGCCTTATCGCCACCGGCTGCGTTGTAGAGACTGAGCATGGTTGCGTTGTCGACTAAGAAAACGCCGTTGTTGATTTTGTCGAGCGTCCAGGGTGACGAGGCCAGATCGGCATACTTGTTCACTTCGGCATAACCGATGTCCTGCCCGAAGTTGACTGTTGTCCGGCCAGTTTTGCCACGCTTGGTAGTGATGATAATAACGCCAGCGTTTGCCCGCGTTCCGTAGATGGCAGCCGCCGAGGGCCCTTTCAGAACTTCGATGTTCTCAATGTCTTCAGGGTTTATATCGGCAATACGGTTCGTGGCCTGATCCTGCGTGCCAGCGGTTTGGTTAGCCGCTTTATTGAATGAGGTAGTGCCTGCTCCCGTATTAAACTGCGAATTGTCAATGTACACTCCGTCGATGATGTAAAGTGGCTCGGATGCCTGCGTTACCGACGAGATACCGCGAAGTTTTACGGAAAAACCGCCACCGGGTGCCCCGCTGTTGGCCGTGATCTGTACGCCCGGTACCTTGCCGTTCAGCGCACCATCCACAGTCTGGGGCTTGGTAACGCCTGTAAGCTGAGCCGCGCCGATGCTGGTGACGGCATTAGCTGCGTTGGACCGCTTTACGCTTGTAGCCAGACCCGTCACAATCACTTCTTCGAGTTGTCTGGAGTCGTCTTGTAGCGTTACATCAAGAGTAGACCGGTTGCCGATGGCAACTTCCTGACTCACAAAACCGATGGCACTAAAGCCAACACGAGCATTGGCGTCAACGGATAGTTTGTAAATGCCATCCGCATCGGTAGTGGCTCCTTGGGTGGTGCCTTTTACGATAATAGAAACACCTGGCAACGGGGTCCCCGTGCCATCGGTAACTTTTCCCGTTAGTGAGCGGGTTTGTGCCCAGGCCGACCCCATCAGGGTTAGCGAAAGCAACACACAGAGAGCTAAAATTTTTCTCATGTACAGTGTATAAATAGTAAGTGATTATTTGTTTAATCTGCTTAAATGCGGCAGAAAGTTGCTCAAAAATAGGTATTTTCAGAATACAACAAGAACTTATCCTACGGTTTTATCAATTTTTGTTCAATTTTCGTTGCTTTCAACAATCAGACTTATTGGCTACTTTTCGGCATGACTACTCCCCAAATCCGCGTAAAACTATCCGTACTGATGTTCCTCGAATTCCTGATCTGGGGTTCGTGGTACGTACCCATGGGCACCTACATTGCGAAGGCCCTCCACTCCGCCGATCAGATTGGCTCGGCCTACGCGACCAATGCGATTGCCGCCATGGTCTCGCCATTTTTTGTGGGCCTGTTTGCCGATAAATTCTTTCCGGCGCAGCGGGTGCTGGGGGTGCTGCACCTGCTGGGCGCGGCCGTGCTGTATTACCTGACGACGGTTGGCGACTTCGGCGCGTTTTACTGGGGCATTTTAGTCTATAACCTCCTGTTTATGCCTACGCTGGCCCTGTCCAACTCGGTGGCGTTCGGGCAGTTGGCCAATCCCGAAAAGGACTTTGGTCTGATCCGGGTGCTGGGTACCATCGGCTGGATTGTGTCGGGGTATTTGCTGGATGTGTTTGGCGTGGCGGGTACGGCTAACCTGTTTCTGATTGGGGCCGTGGGGTCGGTGGTGCTGGGCGTGTACAGCTTTTTCCTGCCCAATACCCCGCCGAAGGGCAAGGGACAAAGCACCACCTTTGCGCAGGTGGCGGGCTTAGATGCGTTTTCGATGTTTAAGGACCGGTCGTTCGCTACGTTCTTTGTGGCCTCGCTGCTCATCTGCATTCCGCTGTCGTTCTATTACAACCTGACGAACCTGTTTCTGACCGATACGGGCATGAAAAACGTCAGTTCCAACATGTCGTGGGGGCAGGTGTCCGAACTCCTGTTTATGGTGTTGCTGCCCGTATTTCTGGCGCGATTGGGGATCAAGAACATCCTGATTATCGCCATTCTGGCCTGGATGAGCCGGTATTTACTCTTTGCCTATGGCGGTCAGAACACCATCATGCTCTTTACTGGTATTCTGCTGCACGGCATCTGCTATGATTTCTTCTTTGTGACGGGGCAGATTTATACCGATCAGAAAGCCGGTCCGCGCTATAAAAATTCGGCGCAGGGCATGATTACGTTAGCTACTTATGGTCTCGGTATGTTTATTGGCTCGCAGGTGCAGAACGCTATCTTCAAGAACTACACGGTAAACGGTATAACGCAATGGCAAACCGTCTGGCTCATTCCGGCCGGGATTGCCGCCGTGGTGCTGGTCATTTTCGTACTGCTCTTCAACGACCGCAAACGCGTTGAAACACCCGCAGAAGAACCCGTGCCGGGGCTGGTTTAGAATCGGTTTGTCCGTAAACGTTCGTAGGTTATGGGGGAAAGTACCAAAGAGATAATTACGCCGGTTGCGTGGGATAGAATTGTAAAACGACGTATCCCGGCAATGTGCCCGGAATGGAATACCCTGTTGGTAGATGACCGTTTCTGGCTGGTGCATGACTGGCTGAACGAGTACCATGTTTTTGAGCCAACCACAACTAAACGTCATCTATTGGTGGTTAAACCGTACTGGCAGGAACGCTGCCCGAACCAACACAATCAATAGAATGCAACTCCTCACCTACAACGTCAACGGCATCCGGGCGGCCATCAAAAACGGTTTGCTCGACTGGCTGGCGACGCAGCCGTTCGATATTCTCTGTTTCCAGGAGGTAAAGGCTACCCACGACGTGGTCGACCTGTTGCCATTTGAGGAACTGGGGTACAGTTATCACTGGCATGCGGCCGAGAAGAAAGGCTACTCCGGCGTGGCAACTTTCTCGAAAACCGCACCCGACCATGTGGTATTGGGGTGCGGCCTGCCGCATTACGACGCCGAGGGCCGTATTCTCCGCACCGACTTCGGCGACCTGACCGTGCTGAACTGCTACTTTCCGTCCGGCACCACGGGCGAAGTACGGCAGGGGGTGAAAATGCAGTTTCTGGCCGATTTCTACGACTACGCCCAGGCCCTCCGGCGGGAACGCCCCAACCTGATTGTCGTGGGCGATTACAACATTGCGCATACCGAACGGGATATCCACGACCCGGTACGCAACAAAAATACGACTGGCTTTTTGCCCGACGAACGGGCCTGGCTAAGTCATTGGTTTGGTAACGGCTTTACGGATGCCTTCCGCTACAAACACCCCGACGCCGTCGAATACAGTTGGTGGAGCTATCGGGCTGGTGCCCGTGCGAACAATAAGGGCTGGCGCATCGACTATATTTCCGTCAGCGAACCCCTCCGCGACCGGATTATCGACGCCGGTCACCACCGCAACGCCGTCCACTCCGACCACGGCCCGGTCTGGGTGGAACTGGGCTGAGCCGCGCTAAAATCACGTCAATATTTAGGATTAACTTTGAGAAAAGACGAAAACAGACTTCACTATGGCTGACCTGCTGACTCCTCCATCTCCCCGCCCGAAACCGGCTCCGGTCCGCCGGGTATCGCTGGACGCTTATTTCCGGGCCGAGGAGAAATCACTGCACAAACACGAGTACCACAACGGAATAATCAGACTGATGGCAGGAGCTACTTTCAATCACGACAATTTGGCCGGTAAGGTTATTACGTTGATAAATAACTTCATTGACGAACAGGATTACGTCTACTTTGTCAATGGAAGTGATACCAAAATCCGCATTGAGACAATTGATAAAGTAGTATATCCCGATGCGGTTGTAATTTGTGCCGAACCCATTTTTTACAAAAACCGGCGTGATACAATCATCAATCCGCTGGTAGTTGTGGAAGTGCTTTCACCGTCGACCGAAGCCCACGACCGTACCACCAAGTTTGAATACTACCGCACCTTGCCCAGTTTTCAGGAGTACGTGCTGGTTCATCAGGATCGTTACCACGTGTCGGTGTTTACCCGTCAGCCCGACGCTACCTGGCTGCTGCGTGACTACGACGGCGAGGACGCAACGGCTATTCTCTACGCGATGCACAACTGCCCCCTGCCGCTGCAACGGCTCTACCGGGGTATGACGATTGATCTGACTGGCAAATAGTTATGTAGAATAGGTGTTTGAGGATAAATTCAGGAAAATTAAGTGTGCATATGAAGCGGAACTGGGAAGAAATGGCGGCCACCTCGTACGTCGAAACCGTTTCCGAGTTGCAAACAACACTCGGCGAAGGGGACTACGAGCAAGTGTCTGAGGGATTACAGGTTTTATTGGATAGTATGTCGCAGGAACTACGCCGGGCGTTGCGCAGTCAGCTTTCGCGGCTCATGATGCACGTGATCAAGTGGAAAATTCAACCCGAAAAACGGACGGGAAGCTGGGCCGTTTTTATTCTGGACGCCCGCGAAAATATTGAGAATATCATGCAGCAGAAGCCCAGTCTGAACCGCCTTTATATAGACCAAATCTGGGATAAAACCGTACAACAGGCCCTGCGCAAAGCACAGGAAGAAACCCAGGTACGGGCACCACTCCCTACCCTGACCTGGCAGGACGTATTTGAGGAGGACTATACATTGCTCGGTAGTTAATCACTTCGTTTACCATTTGGCAATACGTCGCGTGGGCGTAAATCACAAAATCCTCTTTGAATCCATTTAATCCCGTGAATCCCGGTCTGGACTATTTTCTCATCTATAAACCCTACGGGATGCTCTCGCAGTTCTCCCGCGAGGGGGATAAACCGACCTTAGCCGACCTGGATTTTCCGTTTGCCAAAGACGTGTATCCCGTTGGGCGGCTCGATGCCGACAGTGAGGGATTGCTGCTGCTCACAAACGACAAAAAACTCAATCACCGCCTGCTCGACCCCAAGTTCCGGCACCTGCGGACCTACTACGTACAGGTCGAGGGCGAGGTAACCGACGAGGCCATCCGGCAGCTTGAAACGGGCGTCACCATCTCCGTCGACGGGAAACCGTACCGGACCCTGCCCGCCCGCGTGGCCCGACTTACCGACCCGGCCCTGCCCCCGCGTAACCCGCCCATCCGGTTTCGGGCCAGTATTCCCACGAGTTGGATAGCCATCACCCTGCACGAAGGCAAAAACCGGCAGGTGCGTAAAATGACGGCGGCCGTGGGCTTTCCCACGCTGCGCTTGGTTCGCTGGGCCATCGAAACATTCACCGCCGAGGGTATGCACCCGGCCGACGTTCGGTTGGTAATAGCGGCCGACGTGTTCGCGGGTCTGCGTATAAACCCCTAAGTTTGCCCGATGAGGCATTTTTTCGACATCGACGTCATTTTCTTTACCGTGCTGGGGTATCCCATGAGTTATCTGGAGTTTCTGGCGGTCGTTACCAGCGCGGTGGCCGTTGGGTTCTCGGCGCGGGGGAGTGTCTGGAGCTGGCCCATCGGATTGGTGAACGTTATCCTGTTCTTTTTCCTCTTTTTCCAGATTCAACTATACCCCGATGTGTTTTTGCAGGTATTTTTCTTCGTCACGAACCTCATGGGCTGGTGGGCCTGGACGCATCCGCGTACCGGCGAAGGGGTTGTGAAAAGTCCGAATCAGGGGCAGGAACTGCGCATCAGCCGGACACCGGCAGCGGCTTTGCTGATCTGGAGCGGGAGCGGACTGGTCGCCACGGTTGTACTGGGAGCATTTGCCCAAAACCTGAATACCCTGTTTCCGCTGGCTTTCAGCAAGCCGAGTGCGTTTCCCTACATCGACTCGTTCACGACCGTGATGAGCATCGTCGCTACATTTCTGATGATCCGCAAACGGGTCGAGTGCTGGTACGTCTGGCTGCTGGTCGATCTGGTGCTGACGGGTGTCTACTTCATAAAAGGCGTGAAATTTGTCTCCCTCGAATACGGCGTTTTCTGCCTCATCGCCCTGTTGGGTGCCTTCAACTGGACGCGGGAATACCGGGGATATCGGTTGGCTTAACCCGAATCGGCAGACCGACAGAGGGAACGGAGGACAGCACAGAGGAAACAGAGTTTACTATTTACCTCCGTTATCTCCGCCGGTTCGCCAATGCGGTTTATTTCCCGTTTCTCTGTGTTTATTTTTCTTTACGTACCATGAAGAAAGGACTTGTCTTCGGGAAGTTTATGCCGGTTCATGCCGGTCACCTCGCGCTGATCGAGTTTGCCGCCACCTGCTGCGACCACCTGGTTGTGTCGATGAGTTACACCCCCAACGACCCGATTCCCCCGGCGTTGCGGCTGTCGTGGCTGCAAACGCTGTTCGGCCATCGGCCAGCCATCGAACTCGTGAGCGAACCGGATGATTTTCACGACGAAACCCTGCCGCTCGACGAAGCCACCAAACACTGGGCCGCTTTTATTCACCGTCGCTTTCCCGATGTCGATGGGTTTATCTGTTCCGAAGCCTACGGCGAACCGCTGAGCCGCCATTCGGGTTTGCCGGTCATTTATTTCGACATGGCCCGGCAGCGGGTACCCGTTTCGGCGACGCTGATCCGGCAGCACCCGTTCCGTTACTGGGACTTTATTCCGGCGGTGGTGCGGCCTTATTTCGTGAAAAAAGTTTGTCTGTACGGTCCCGAAAGCGTCGGCAAAACTACGATGGCGCGGCAACTGGCCGCGCACTATCAGACCACGTTCGCGCATGAGGTGTCGCGCGATTTGCTGACCTCCAACGACTTCACCCTCGACGACATCATCCGCATTGGACACGCCCAGACGCAGGCCGTACTGGACCAAACCGCCCTTGCCAACAAAGTCGTGTTCTGCGATACCGACGTCATCACCACTGCGCTTTACTCCGAGTATTACCTCCACGCGGTACCCGCCGTCCTGCACGAACTGGAAACACGGATTCACTACGATCAGTATTTTTTGCTGGCTATTGATGTACCCTGGGTGGCCGACGGTTTGCGCGACCTGGGCCATCGCCGGGCCGAAATGTACCAGTTATTTAAGCATGAACTCGACCGGCGCGGCATTGATTACCTCCCCGTTTCGGGCGATTGGGCGCAGCGGATGGCCCTTGTTACGGACGTAGTGGATGGCTGGCTGACGGCCTGAAAACAAGCCAGTCCGGTAGAAAAGCAAATGCCGTATCTTGGAGATATGGCATTTGCTTTTCTACCGGACTGGCTAAAAAATCACCCTTACTTGATGGCTATCCGTATGGCGGGAATAGCTGGTTCCGGTTGGGGGTAGTTAAACGTCAGGTCGCGCTCGAAATGCTGCTTCTTGCCCAACACCCGAAGCTGGTAGTTGCCCATTGGCATACCGTCCAGATTGAACTTGAAGTGAGGCTTATCTTCCCGCGTCGAGGTCTGATACACCGTGCGCCGATCCTTGTCCAGCAGTTCGATGACGACGTAGTCGCGGGCCGGATTGTCCAGCATCAGGTGCAGGTGAATGCCATCCCGTGACGCATAAGTACCCATCTGTAACGGCCCGGCGTGGCCGTTGAGGGCGTCCGCCACTGTGTTTGGTGCGGGCGTCGGGGCGTTCGGGGCCGTCAGGCGTTCCATTGTTTCGTTCATCGCACGAATCGTCTTCTTCGTCAGTTTCACCGCCTTGTTCGGCAGCTTCTCTCCGTACACAAATGCATTGTTGGGCTGGTAAAATTCAACCGTCGTGCTGTCGGCACCGGGTTCGGTTGCCATTTTCCAGTAGGGCTTGGCGGCTGTTGGTGCCTTGGGCTTGGTCGGTTCGTCCAATTTGGTCGTCAGCAGGGCGTAATCCTGCGCAATGGATTCACTGGCGATAAACAAACCGGCAGCAGTAAGGAAGGTCCCGAAGGTCGGGGAAAGGCGGAAGCGTTTTACTTGTTTCATGGTTGATTGGAGTTTTTTGGTTTGACTGGGTAGTCGCCACTGCCCGCCATCGGGGAAACAGAACCGGGTGGAATTAGGAAAAAACAGGGGTTTATACGTACTTTCTCCGACGAGAAATACCTACCCTATGCGGCTCTCTTTTAAGAAGTTATCGGATACTGACCTCATCGACGGCATTTTGGCGGGCGACCCCGACCGGCGGCTTTGCGAGAATCAGCTGTACGATCGTTACGCTTACTTCGTCCGCGAGGGGACGCGTAAACACCGGCTCAGTGAAGACGACTGTGCCAGTGCCTACTCCGATACCATCCTATCGGTGATTGATCATATACTAACAGGTCGCTTTGAGGGGCGATCAAATCTCAAGACGTACCTCTATCAGATTTTTACCAACAAGTGTGTTGACTTTATCCGAAAAAAGACGACTAACCGAAGTAGTGTCCATGACGCGCTTTCGATTGACGATGCCCTGCTTCAGTTGCCCGATTCGGCCCGGTCCGTGGTCCAGCAACTTATCACGGCCAGCGACATGGAGCGGCTCTACGCCCAGCTTCAGACGCTGGGCGAGAAGTGCCGGTCCATGATTCTGGCCTGGGGCGAGGGCTATTCCGACGACGAGATCGCCCGGCAACTGGGGTACAACACGGCCGCGGTGGCCAAAACCAGTCGGCTGCGGTGTCTGGAACGACTACGGGATTCTTACCGATAACTAAAATTATGAACGACTACGACGTCATCGACTCTTACCTGACCGGCCGCATGACCGGAACAGACCGCGTGGCCTTCGAAGCCAGCCTGCGCACCGACCCGGCCTTAGCCGATGACGTTGCTTTTTACGTGATGGCGCGGCAAACGGCCAAAGTGCAGGCCAATGAGCAGCGACGCACCGAGTGGGACGCCCGCCGACGGGCCGCTGCGGCACCCGTTCAGCCCCTGCATCGGCTTGGGCAGTGGGCCTATCCACTGGCCGCAGCCGCCTGTTTAGTGCTGGCACTCGGTTTTGGCTGGTATTTTCTGAATCAGCCTTCCGCTACTGAACTGGCCGATGCGTACATCACCCAGAACTTTACCACCCTGTCCGTGACGATGGACGGCCGAACTGATAGCCTGCAAACCGGCATCCGGCAGTACAACGAGGGGAATCTGGCCGGAGCCGACGCCACGTTCGGGACCCTGTTGCAACGGGATGCGGCCAATGCCGATGCTTTAAAAATGGCGGGTATTGTTTCCCTGCGCCGGGGTAATTACGACCAGGCTATTGCGCAGTTCCACCGGCTGAGCCAGCGCACGGACCTTTATGCCAATCCCGGTCTGTTTTATGAGGCTGTTGCCCGGCTCAAACGCAACCAGCCGCTGGATAAGCCGACGGCCAAAAAATTGCTGACAACCGTGATTAGCAGCAACTTGGACGGAAAAGACGAAGCCGGTAAACTACTGGAGCGTTTATAAATGTACGTACACACCTACTTAACCCCTTTTTTATGAACCGTTTTCTGCTCTATCCGCGCCGGTACAAAGCGTTGCTGCCGTTTGTTGTACTGATAGCTTTTTTGACTGGGTGTAAATGCGTAAAGCCCCAAGTTTCTAATTCTGCCAATATTATTCTGACTGATCCTGGTCTCAGCGATGAAGTTATTCAGCAGCAGGTCACGCAAAATACTTCCATTCCACCTACGGCCGTAAAAATTAAACGCTGCCCCTGCGATCCGGCTCTCATCAACATTGCTCTACCTAACGATTGGCAGTTTGAGGGCCAGGAAGGGAGAGTAACTACTACACCCACAGGGGGGGGGCAAAGCGGAGGCACTGATATAAATCTGGGCATTAGTGCAATTAATCGCATGCTGACTCCACTGGAGGAAAGCCAACTTTTTAGCCGAAGAAGGCTGGATAGTCTCCGCCAATATAAGGTTGATTCGTCGCAGTTAATTCCTATTGGCAATCCACCAAAAGACGTAGCAAAAGCCATTAGTATTGCCGTTTTCGATTCCGGATTAGACCCAACCTTCCTACCCGGTGTCAGTTGGCAGCGGTCGACCACACTATGCACAACGAGTGCATCGACGGTACCGGCCAGCAGCATTCAGGGGTGGGATTTTGTTGATGGCCCGATTACTTCTTCTACCGGCGACGCCTACCAACCAATTGAACACGGGTCTAAGGTAGCTTATTTCGTAGCCAGACAATTCGGTGCCAGTTCAGTACCCGTCCGTATTGTTCCTATGAAAGTTTTGGGGGCTGATAACAAAGGCGATTTGTTCAACGTGTTATGCGCCATGGAAACCGCCCGCAAAAATAATGTCGAAGTCTTCAATATGAGTTTGGGGTATTATGGGGATCGTGACCCAGTGTTTGCCCAATATATGAAGCGGGCTGTTGATCAGGGAATATGGATCGTAACAGCCGCCGGTAATCAACCGACTCCGTCGGAAGAACGTAACTTGTCCAAACGGGAAAAAAAATCGTCGTTTTACCCGGCCTACTTTAGTAAAGAGTCGGCGTTTGATCGGGTAATCGCTGTGACAACTATGAACGGCAGTACAGTATGCGATGGACAGAATTTCGACGAGAATTTTGTCGTCGGTGTAAAAGATGATGCTATTTGCCGGTTTAAGTTTCTGAAGCCGGGCATCCCCAGTGTGTTTACCACTGGCGTGATTGGTACCTCATACGCAACACCTATTGTGGCAGGCTGGGTGTGACGATGCGCGAATCGGGTATGGCTGGGCTAGGAGTGAAGCGGCAACAGTTCATTGATAAGATGACTCCATCATCGACGCCGGGTCTCCATCAGGGTCGATTCATCAACAGCAAGTAATCCCTTGTAAGGTATGAAATGCTCATCTTTAGCCTCTGTACGGTCGTTACGCTGGGTCTTAATTCTCTGGGTATTAAGTGATATCACAGGAGCGCAGATACGTACAGTATCGGCCCAGTGCCCGGACGCGCAACAGGTATACGTTCAAATGAATAAGACTACGGGTGGCAACGACCTGAACCAAACTATTCGGCAGTTATTGACCTTACAACAGACCGTAGAGAAATGTCGAATTGGAAATGATTCGGTCCGTAGTAAACTGTTGCATGTGCTAGGCAGAACTTATTGGTACAGTGGTAATCTCAGTCTTGGGTTAGCTTACACACGTCAGGCTATTGCGATTAATTCCCGACGGTCTCCTACTTCTAAGATGGCCAACCTAACGCACAGTTATTATAATTCGGGCCGAATTTTATTCGATCAGATGCGTTATCCGCAGGCCCTGCTTATGTTTGATAGCTGCATTCTGGTGGCTCGCCGTTATCCAGCCAAGTACGCATCTGGCGCTGATGCCTATGCCCGAAAATCGCACCTTTACTCGTTGCTCGGCGATTACGATCAAGCGTTGCGCAGTGCCGAATTGGGGTACAATATGGCTCAATTAGCCGGTGATGGGAGTTTAATGGTTAAAAACATAATTCAGCAAGCACAGTCGCTACTTGAAGTACAAAAATATGCACCCGCTCAAGCCGCGCTGCTAAAGGCATTAGATGTGGCGCAGGCAGTCAACGCTAGGGACCAAATTATAGCCATTTATACCCAATTGGCTGATGTAAGTATAGGGCTTGGCTTGCGACAGAAAGTCCTTAACTATTATAAATTGGCTTATAATGTTAGTCTGGAAGATAATAATCGGACGGGCAGTGCCCAAACACTTACAAACATGGGTGTTTATTACCGGTCAGTATTACATAATAACCAGGAAGCTATCCGCTTATATCAGGATGCACTCCGTTTTGCTGATGACCCCTTTGTGCGGTTACGTATTTTAAATAACATTGGATACGCCAGTTGGCAGCAACGTTATCATGCCAATGCACTCAATTATTATCAACAAGCACTTTGCGCGGGGCCTATCCGATTTACGAATCGGCATGTGGTAATTAACCCCGACCCACAGGCAATCCAATTAGTAGCTAATAAAGAAAATCTCTTAAGCCTGATTCAGGACAAGGCCGATACCTGGCTCGACTGGGGCAAAACCACCGGGCAACGGTCTCACCTGCAACACGCGCTGGAAACCTATCAACTGGCCGACCAGATGATCGACTTCATGCGGTGGGAACACACCGGCACCGGCTCCAAACTGTACTGGCGGCAGAAAACGCGCGGCCTTTATGAACGCGCCATCGAAACCTGCTACCGGCTCGGCGATACCGAACAGGCGTACCGATTTTTTGAGAAGAGCCGGGCCGCCATGCTCAGCGACAAACTAAATGAACTGGGTGCGCACGAAAAGCTTACGCCCGCACAGTTGACGCAGGAAGACGGGTTCCGGCAGCGGCTCACGGACCTGCAAACGCAGTTGGGCGCAGCCAAACCCGATACAAAGGCGTATAACGAGACCCGGCTGCAACTGTCGGCGGAGCAGGAGCGGTTCGATGGCTTCGTTAAACAACTCGAACAGTCTAACCCGGCTTACTACCGCTACAAATACGATAACACTACCCGGTCGCTGGCTGATGTGCAGCACTGGCTCGGAGAGCAGTCGGCGTCGTTGGTGAGTTATTTTGTCGGCGACAGCGCGCTGTACGTGCTGGGCGTTACCAATGGTCGTGCCCAATTGCTGCGGCAGCCGGTAGCCGCTTACCAGAAAACAGCCGGTGAATTTCGTCGGCTGTTGAGCGATCCGGCTGCCCTGAACCGGCAGTTTTCCCGGTATCAGGCGTTGGCGTTTGCCCTATACCGGCAGCTACTCGCCCCGCTTAAGTTGCCCGAAGGCCGGGTCGTGGTGTCGCCGGATGGGTTCTTTCTGCCCTTCGAGGGCCTGAGCCAACGTTCCGATGCGCCCGACTGGCTGGTAAATCATTATGCCTTCAGTTACGCGTATTCGGCGGGGCTGCTGCTGAAAGAACGCCCGCCGACCACGCCCGATCAGGCGTTTTTTGGGATGGCTCCGGTCGCGTTTCGTGCGGGGCTGTCGCCGTTGGCCGGGTCGGATGCGGTACTCCGGCAAATTGGGGAGCAGGTCGGTTCGGCCACCCTGCTGACCGGAGGAGCGGCTACCCGCCGGGCGTTTCGGGAACAGGCACCCCACGCCCGCATTATCCAACTCTTCACCCATGCCGATGCCGGTACGCAACCCGGAACCGGTGCGGCTGGCAAAACCGAATCGGACGAACCGGTGCTGTACTTTGCCGATTCGACGCTGCGGCTGTCGGAAATTACCGGCGACACGCCGTTTCAGGCCGAATTGTTGGTGTTGTCGGCCTGTAAAACGGGTGTGGGCGTCAATCAGCAGGGCGAAGGGGTATTTAGTCTGGCCCGTGGCTTTGCGGCCGTTGGGGTGCCGAGCGTACTCACCACGCTCTGGAGTGTCGATAATAAAGCGACGTACCGGCTGACCGAACTATTTTACAAACACCTCACCGATGGCTACCCGAAAGATGTGGCGTTGCAGCGGGCGAAGGGCGATTTCCTGAAAACGGCTTCCCGGGCGGAGCAATTACCCACCAACTGGGCGGGTCTGATTCTGGTGGGTAACGCCGATCCGCTGCCGACGCCGACCCGGTGGCCGTACGTGGCGGGCGGGAGTTTACTGCTGGCGGGTATTGGCTGGGCGACTCAACGTAGACGGAAGAATGGTCAAAAAGAAGTACATATGAGTTAGTATTTCGATAACAAAAAGATTACAAACGGTGAGGGTTTTTACGTATCAACTACGTAGTTTTACGCAGTTACTCTACGCTAACCGGTTGGTAATCATGGTAAATGGTGCACTCAGTTACATTATCCTGCGTACGTTTTTAGACGGTATGTCGTGCATGATGATGCTGTACGCGGTGCTGCATTATGCGCAGCACCGCCGGGCCATTTACTGGCAGTACGCGCTCTACATCGGCTGCATGGTACTGGATTTTCGCTTAGCCGACCAGGGCTATCAGTCTCCTGATTACCTGCCCGGTACGTATTTTCCTGAAACACTCGTTGAGTCATTGGCCTACGTACTGTACATCCGGTTCGCCATTCTGCTCATGGATCTGGCCAATGCCGATCCCGTCTGTTACCGAATGCTGCGCGGGACAATGCTGGCATTTGGAGTAGCCCTGCTGATTGACGGCTTACTGCTGGCGTTACACATTGGATTGGAACTGCGCAGTACTGTTTACATGGTTAGCCGAATCCTGATCTGTGCCGGGGGAATCTGGACCGTACCGCGTATTGTCCGGTTGCGCTCCACCGTAGTGGGGTATTTCGTGGCTGGGTCGGTCTGCCTGCTGGTCAGTTCGGTGCTGGCTCTGGGCCTTAACTATGTACCGGCCACCTCGAAAGTCGGCGTGTTTAGTGCAATCGTGTTTCCCGTTATCATTCTCCAGATCGGGGTGGTGGCTGAGGTGCTTTGCTTTGTGCTGGGGATGTCGCTGCGCAACCGGCAGATCGAACAGGAGAAGATTGCCATGCAGACTCAACTCATCGAGCAGTTGCAGGAAAACGAGCGCAAACAGCAAAAACTACAGCACATCCGCAACGACATTGCCCGCGACCTGCACGATGACCTGGGGGCCGATCTGAGCGGCCTGAGTGTGCTGAGCAACGTGGCGGCCCTCCAACTGCCGCACCATCCCGACGAGGCCCGCGCCACCCTGAAACTCATTGGCGAGACTTCCCGGCGCGTCGTGACCAGTATGCGCGAAATTATCTGGAGCCTCAACGCCAATCATTTATCGGTCGAGAGTACGCTGTTCCGGCTCCGCGAAACAGCCTTTACGCTCTTTCAGCACCAGCCCACCGAACTCCACTTAGAATTGCCCGTTGACATTTGCGAAGACGATATCCCTCCCGAACACCGGCGCGAACTGTTTCTGATGTACAAAGAAATTCTGCACAATGCCGTTCGCCACGCCCAGGCGCGGCAGGTGGACGTTGAAATGGCCGTACGCGACCAGATGCTGTGCCTGACCGTGCGCGACAACGGGATTGGTTTTGATGTGTCAGCCAGTAGCAAAACCGGTAATGGTCTGGTCAGTTTGCACCAGCGGGCCGACGCGCTGGGCGGGCAGTTGAACATCGAGTCCGAACCGGGTCAGGGGACTACGGTTTTCTTTTGCGGCCCCGTCATTCAGGCGTCGGTTCCCGGCCGGAAACTCAAGCCGGTGTCATCCCATCTCCCAGTTTAAAGATTTCTTTCAGGCACTGCGCCGTCAGCACGGCATCTTCCAGGGCATTGTGAAAGTCATCCTCCCGTTCAAAGCCGAAATGGGCGGCAATGGCCGTCAGGCTCAACCGCTCCGGCGTTTTGCGGCCTTTTTTCTTCAACACCCGGAATACGAAATAACTCAGCGTGTGCAGATCGACTAAGGTGCGCGAATACGGCCACTTCAGTTTCTCGTTTCGGTAGGCCTCCTGCAAAAAATGGATGTCGTGGATCACACTCTGCCCGCAGAGCACCACGTCGCGCAGGTACGGCAGATTGTCCGTTGCCGGGCCACCGGTCCGCTGGTGCGGTTTGGTGATGTTCAACTGCGTAATGATCCATTCTTCCATCGCCGGTAATACGTCGTAGATCATCGGCGCATCTTCCAGATCGGCCAGCGAGAGGTTATGCACTTTTTCCGACGAGGCCGTGAAGGCTTCTGCGTTTTCGGGATAGACATTGGTCAGGTACTGCCCCCGTTCGATCCAGTTGTCGTCGTAGAGCACGGCACCCACCTGAATAATTTCGTTCCAGCCGGGGTCGGGACCGGACATTTCCAAATCGAGTACTAAAAACGGCATGGGCGTATGTTGGTTTGCGCTCCCAAAAATACGCCCACGCCGTTTGTTTATAGCTGTTGTTTTTTTGCCAATGGCCGCGTTACTACATCAAACGCCAGATCGAAGGTGTTTTTGATGGCGTAATCGCCCAGGCCGGAGAAGAAACTGCTCGAATTGTATTTAATCCCAAACACGGTCCGGTCTATGGTAGCTTTCCCTTTGATCCGCAGCGCGTCGCCGTCGGTGGTTACCAGGATCGGGAATGAAACGGGTTTCGTAACGCCTTTGATGGTGAGCAGGCCACTGGCCAGATTGCCTTTTAGCTGTTGCAAGACAAACGTGGCCGCCGGAAATTTCTCCGTATCGAAAAAGTCGTCGCCCCGCAGGTGAGTCTGCATCTTATTGTCGTCGTGCTGAATGGTGCGCATGTCGATCTCGATGCGGCCCCGGCTGATCTGGCCATTGCTTACCTCAAATATGGCCTGTTGCAATTGCAGCGTACCCGATGGCGCGTAATTGCCGATTTCGCCGTAGCCGGTCCAAGTGAGTTTGCTTTGTTTGGCATCGGCCACGTACCGTTGTGCCATTGCGGGCAGCGTGCCCAGGAGAAGGAGAAGAGCGAACAGGAGCGTTTTCATGGTCGTGATTGGTTAGAAAGTGGTTGATTAGTTGGCGGTTTTTGCTTCGGTCTCAATGATGCCGTACCCTTTGTAGAGTTTACCGGCTTTGTCGCGGGCCAGGACGTACCAGAGCGCGTCGCCCCCGTAGAGTTGCTTGCCATACCGCCAGTTTTTGGCAAAGGTGAAGGTCTTGCCCTGCTTTAGTTTACCATCGGCGGAGCCAAAGTTCTCGGCGAAATCCTGCGCATTTTCCTGCAGGTTCGGGTGCCAGCCGCTGGCGTCGTACCAGATGAAACTGCCGACCTCCACAAACTCCAGATCACTCACATCGGCGCGGATCATGGTGCTGTGTTTCCAGACGTAACTATCGCCGTCTTTCTCGGGAACGCAGGGGTTGTTGGTATGCCAGAGTGTGAGACCAACGGGAATACCCCGGAGTTTATCCGGCATGATGCGGCTTTTATCCGACCAGCCGGTTGGTGCCTGTGCCAGGCAGGTGACCGCTGTGAAAGCCGTAAAAAGGAGGGTGAAAAGAAAGGGTGCCGTGCGCATCGTCGTTCGTTGTTTGGGTGAATGAACGATACAAAGGTGGCGGCAAAAACAGCCCTGAACGCCCCGAAACCGGCGTGGGACGTCCCAACGGATGATTTGGCACTACTGCCCGCCCGCAAATGCACTCGGCGACTGACCGGTATGCTCTTTGAAGATGCGGTTGAAGGTTGTTTTGGAATTGAAGCCCGATTCCAGCGCGATGCCCAGCAGCGTAAAGCGCGTGAGGTCGTTGGTTTTGAGTCGCTGTTTTACTTCATCGACCCGGTGGGCATTCACAAAATCATTGAACGACTGATTCAGCCCGGCGTTGATCAGGCCCGATACCACTTTTGGATTCAGCCCTACGTGCGCGGCCAGTTCGGTCAGGGTCAGGGTTGGGTTGAGGTACAGTTTGTCCACGTCCATGGCCCGGCGGATGCGGTCGAGGTAAGCGGTGTTCACGTCGGGCGTATTTTTTTCGGACGGGCCGCGTTCGGTCGGGGGACGTTCGACCAGGACGGTTTCGGGCGGAGTTTCGGGGTGGAACTGAACCTGCGCCATGTTTCGCTGCCGCAGCCCCACCACGCCCATGCTCACCAGAACCACGCCCAGCATCCAGTACGAATTGTCGTGGGTGTAGTAGCTGTTGAAGCGGTCGCGGAGAACGACCTCATACGTCCATTGCCCGCAGACAAGCACCAGGGCAACGAGCAGCCCCTGCAACCATCGCAGGGTCAACTGACTGGTTTCGGAGAAATTTTCCTCCACATACCGGCCGTATCGCTGCAACAGCCGCAGCGACAACCCCACGTAAATCAGCAGCGACAGCCACGTACCGTCGAACTCAACGCGGTAGGTGTAGGGGTAATGAATCGTTTGCCAGAACCAGTTGCGGTAGGCGTAGGGTTGCAGCGTCAGGAAAACGTACAGTCCACCCTGCAACGCCACTGGTAAAAAATGCCACCCGTACCGGCGCTCGAACCGAAACTGACTGTCGGTGAGGCTGCGGACGTAGAAATAAATCAGCGGACCGAACCCCAGCGAATAAAAAATGGGCAGAAAGTACAACTCCGCATTCTGCCCGTAGATGTTGGCCAGCCGGAATAACCCATCAATGAGCCAGGCCGACATGCTGAACAGCAGTAAGGCCAGAAACCGGTTCGCCTGTTTGTTGGTCGGCGCGAAAAACAGCAGGCCGGCCGAGAAGAAACCAATGATGATAATCGCATTCGCCAGCAGAACAGCCGGACTGAGTTGAACCTGCATACACGGAAAATTACCTCCGAAAGAGGCACAAAAAGCCTCTTTGTGGCACTTAAGACCAAAATCAATCTTATTTTGAAAAATTACACAGCTATTTTTCAGACGTAAAACATTTGGTCCATTGCGGGCGTTTTATCTGTGTTGTTTCACTGAAGCCCCGGTAGCGCTGCTGCCGGGGCTTTTTGCGTGTCAACGAATTCCCTCGGCGACTGTCCCGTAAACTTGCGGAACGCCCGGTTAAAGGTGGCTTTCGAGTTAAAACCGCAATCGAGCGCGACGCCCAGCAGACTCAAATGGGCATTGGCCGGGTCGACCACCTGCCGTTTAAATTCGTCGACGCGATAGGTATTCACAAAGTCATTGAAATTCCGTCCAATACCGGCGTTAATCACCTGCGACAGCACAACCGGATTGGTGTGCAGTCGCCGGGCGAGGTCGGCCAGCGACAGTTCGGGTTCCAGATACGGTTTTTCAGCATCCATCAGGGCCAGCAGTTTCGTGCGCTGACCGGTCAGGTCGGCCGTGAGTACGGATGCCTTGACGGCCGGATCACCGGAGTTGATCGGTACCGACGCCACACTGGCCGATACCTGCTGTGCATCAAAAATGAATTGCCGGGCGGGTTGGGCCTGCGCATACCCCGTGATGCTCAGGTAATAAATTAGTCCCGCGCCGAACAGTTCGTCCCACCAGTCCTGCCAGTAGGTGAGGTTGAGCCACAGGTCGAGCATCGTTACCGCAAAGCTGACGAACGTGCTGATAGCCAGGGCAAGGAGGAAGTTGCGAAACCAGCGGAAGCTAATGGTTTCGGTGTCGGAGAACTGCGTTTTTGTCCAGGCTTGGTATTCGCGATAGAGCCGAAAAGACAGCCAGAAGTAGTACAGGGTTTGCCCCAGTTCAAAGGCGTAGGTAATCTCCGCGATGTGATATGGATAATGGACCGTTACCTTCCGGCGTTCCACAAACTCGTGGCCCATCGCAAAAACGACTACGTGATACGTCGTGTCGATGAGGAAGGGAACGGCGTGTTTTATATCCTGACGCCTGAACCGAAAATCGGCGTTGAACTGACTTTTGAGGTAAAAATAACAGAGTGGGGCAAACAGCAGCCCCAGGTCACGGGGAAAAAACTCCAGTTCGCGCCACAGAATCTCGATCCCGCCGAACCCCAGCATGTACTCCCAAATGTTGAAACAACACCCTACCAGCACCCAGCCCAGCAGCACATCGGACAACCGCTCTTCGCGCCGACCCCGTACCCAGAGCAGGATGGCGTATACCCAGCCCTGCACAAAGCCAAACAGTAGCGGAGTCGAGTAGGCACTGAAGTAGAAGGTCATGGCGTTTGGCGGGTGGTTGGGTAGTTAAGATCCGGTTATACCGGGTTAGTCAAAAATGTCAACAGTCTTACCGGCGTCTTCCGGTTTAACGGTCAGCCGGGGGTTACTGCTGTCGATGCGGTTGCCGCTCATGACGACATCAACCTGTTTGTCATCCGCAAAGTACACTTTTGTCCCCACCGGAAAACGTTGTTTGGTCGTAGCATAAGGCATTATCATGAAGATGTTGGTGCCGTTGCCCGACTCACCGGGCTTATATGTAATCATGGCCACTTTGTGAGGGAGTGCACTGTTGTTCCGAAACCGAACTGAAATCATCGGTCCCGTTGGGGTTACGTTGACGTCCGGGTCGGTGTTCAGCGTTTTACCGGCATCAGCGGCCGTAACGGTCAGGATGTACTCGCCATTGGTTTCGCCGTCTTTGCTGAAATACAGTTTAGACCCAACCGGCCAGTTTTTTGGGGTGCGCTCATTGCGGTTCATGGTAAATCCGTACGCCATGCCCGGCCCCTCGGCCCGAAACATCCGGTGGTAGCCCAGCGTGTTTTTGAGCGTAAAGGCAACGCGTTCGCTTTGGGCATGAACCGCGTTACCGATACTCATAATCAATAGCAGTACGAAAAAGCTGATGGTCGTTTTCATTGGATTTTGGGTTGACTGGTAAATAATTTGGTGTAATTAATCGCGCCTGATGCATTGACCGGGCTTCATTTTTCAATCAGATCGACGGTTTTCTCCCCGTCGTCGGCTTTTACTACGAGCAGCAGTTTGCCGGGTACGTTGCGGCCCTTCATGGTCGCGTTTATTTCGGCCTGTGTTACCTGCGCCAGCGACGTGCCGACCCTGAACTGCGCCTTATAAACGGCACCGGGCAGCAGAAACGTGGTAAACACATCCGGGTACGCTTCGTTCGGGTGGCGGGTGACGAACTTAAATTCACGGGGCAGTAAACCATTGTTTTTCAGCCGTATCATGACTTTCTCGGTGGACTGGGCCAGTAATGGCAGCGTCAGGCCGCCAATGAGCAGGACGGTCAGGAGGTGAGTTTTCATGCGTTGTATTGGCTTTAAGGATTGACCGGTCGCTGTTTCATCCGGTGTTGGTTTGTGCCGGTGCTGGCGGTTGACAAAACAGCCATCACCGACTGGATGGGTCAAAGGTGCGCCGGGCAGGCCGGGTCGGCGCGTCAGATTGATTTTGAGACGGCTCGAATTATGATTTGAGTCCGAAAGTGGTTTAGTCGGGCGATTCCGGTAAATTTGAAGCCTCATTTTCTGAACAATGCGGTGGTTGGGCCGGTAGTAATACCAGCTCTGCGGCCTGAACACATTTAATTCTACTAAGTGCTCTTTTTTGCTTTTTCTTCGGGCCGTCAGGCAAGTTGCCGGTGGCTATGGTTGCTGCTGCTTTTTTTGGGTAGTGCCGACGTTTGTTTCGCCCAGGCCGACACCACCCGACCCCAGGCCGACGTGCTCGACGTGATTCAGTACGTATTTCCCCGGCTTCACCTCAAAAAACGGGATACCACGTCGTTCAGGCCGGGGCAGCGTTTTTTTCTGGTACTGCCCGAATCGGGGTATTCCCAGCAGACCAGTCTTTTGGCCCAAGCTACGGGTAATCTGTCGTTTCGCCGACCAGAGGCCAACGTTTCAACGCTGATTACGACCGTGACCTACACCCTCAATAAGCAGTCGGTGCTGGCCATAACTACCAACATCTGGAGTACCAATAACCGGATTAATCTGGTGGGCGACTGGCGCATTGAGCACTATCCGCAGGTAACGTACGGCTTAGGTATTAATACGGAACGCACGGCCGAGATCAAACTGGATTTCTCCCACATCCGGTTTCACCAGAGTGTGCTGGCTCGTATCCGCCCGAATACCTACGCCGGTCTGGGGTATGCCTACGACCGGCACTATCACATCATCAGCCGGGCCGACGGGGACGAACTGACAACCATAACCGGTTATCCCTACGGCGTGTCCGGCAATTCGGTGTCATCAGGGCCGCTGGTGACGTTACTTTACGACAACCGGGCCAACGCCATAAATCCGGCGCGGGGTTTTTACGCCGACATTCAACTGCGAGGAGCTTTTACGGCCTTAGGTAGTTCGCAGGCGTATCAGTCGGTGCTGGTCGATGTCAGAAAATACGTTCCCCTGCCCGGCCCGGCGCATAATATACTGGCTTTATGGTCATATAATGTGCTGACAATGAGTGGAAATGCTCCTTATCTGGACCTGCCGGCTACGGGTACTGACAAATACGGCAACGGCGGGCGGGGCTATATTCAGGGACGGTACCGGGGTGCCCGTTATCTTTATTCCGAAGCGGAGTACCGCTTTGGCATTACCCGCAACCGGCTGCTGGGGGGCGTTTTGTTTGCGAATGCACAGGCCGTCACCGAAGCCTTCACAAACCGGTTCGACAAGGTAGTGCCGGGGGGCGGGGGCGGCATCCGTTTTCAGATGAATAAAATCTCCCGCCTGAATCTGTGCATCGACTACGGCTTTGGGGCCGATGGTTCACGCAGCGTTTTCTTCAACCTGGGCGAGGTCTTCTGATGCGCCTACACTAATTTTTTTTTCCTTTTGCCGAAATAGCGGGTTTAGCCTAAACACAGTCATGCGTGTTGTACTAAACCCATTCGCTATGATGGCCCAACGCCCCAATTTCGGCTTTGCTACCTGCCAGGAAGACAGTTTACTGGCCGACCAGCCTCAGAATCCATTACCCCGTGCGGTAGTGCGCCCCAATGCCTACCAGCTCTTAGACGGCGACTGGCACTTTGACATCGACACCAGCGATCAGGGCCTGATGGACAACTGGCATCTCGGCCACGACTACCACCGCATCGCCCACTGGCCCGGCTCCATCGAGTCGCACATGGCTGAAGCCAAAGACCAGACGGCTGCCTGGCAGGATAAAGTTGTGGCCTGGTACGAACGGGATTTTACGCTGCCCGCCCTGGGCGATACCCCCGCGCCGGAACTGTTTCAGTTAACCTTTGGGGCCTGCGGCTACGAAACCCGCGTCTGGCTCAACGGTATGCCGCTGACGACCATTGAGGGGGAGGCCATTCATTTTGGCGAGTACACCTCGTTTTCGTACGAACTGATGCCGGATTTACTCCAGGCAACCAACCGCATTACCGTGCGTATTGCCGACACGATGGATGCCGATATTACGCGGGGGAAGCAGGAATCGCACGTTTACAAACGGGGCGGCATCTGGTACCAGACCTACACCGGGGCCGTACGCAGCATCTGGCTGGAAACGGTCGAGCGCAACCGGCTGCGGTCGCGGGTGGGCGTGGTGAGTGTGGTCGAAGATAACCTCGTCCGCTTTAACCTGACGTTCCGCATCCACGACCCCGGCGACTATACCGTTCGGCTGATGGTGCTGCCCTGCGGCTCCGACGACACCGCCGAACCGCTGGCTACGTCCGATTATCCGCTACAGTTAGCCGCCGGGCAGCGCGAACAGCGGTTGGTGATTGAGGTGCCCGATGCCACGCCGTGGTCGCCCGATGCGCCGACGCTGTACCGGTTAGTGGCTGAACTCATCGACGCCCGCGGTTACCCGGCCCGGATTGAGACGCATTTCGGGTTGCGGAAAATCGAAGCGCGGGGCCGGTACGTGTACCTCAACAACAAGCCGATTTACCTGGACGGCATTCTCTACCAGCCCGGCACGGCTACCTTCGAGGAGATCAAGGCGCATTTCCGGGCCATGAAAAAGCTCGGCTGCAACCTCGTGCGGGTCCACATTGCCGGGGTCGATCCGCGGATTTATAACCTGGCCGACGAAATGGGGCTGCTGTTGTGGGTCGAAGTACCCAGCCCGCACAGTTCGAACCCGGTCAGCCGCGGTAACCACCGGGCCGAGTTACTCAGAATGCTGACGCTGATGGGCACTCACCCGGCTATTATCATCTGGAGCCTGTACAACGAAGACTGGGGCATTCAGGATGTGGCGACCAACCCCGACACCCGGCAGTACATCATCGACACGTACCACTACATGCAGATCAACCAGCCGCAGTTTCTGGTGGTCGACAACGACGGCTGGCAGCACATTTCGCTGGAGGGACGCCTGAAATCCGACCTGCTCACGGCGCACCTCTACACCCCCGACCTCGATCGGTGGCGCGACCTGCTTAACCGCATCACGACGGGCGAAATGAACGGGGTGGCGGCTTTCCCGCTGGTGGTGGGCGATCCGTTTTTTTACCGCCGTCAGGTGCCGTTTATCATCAGCGAGTGGGGCGGTTTTGGTTTTGCCAACTACGGCGGACCCAACGACAGCGACTCCCGCACGGACCGCATCCGGCAGTTCAAGAGCGAACTCCGCCAACACGCCATTGCGGGCGATGTCTATACCCAGGCGACCAACATCGAAGAAGAACAAAATGGCCTGATCGACTTCCATACCGGCGATTTAACGGTACCGGCGGGGTTGCTGCGGTCGCACGGCTAAAGAGCCGTTGCCTTATTTATGGACCACTTTTAAAACCCTACTGATCTTGTAGTGCTGAAAAGATGGCTCAGTCGGTCGCGTATGCGAGAAGACTTTTAAGAATATGACCACACAGATAAACGTAAGCAAACGGGAACTTGGACTAACGTTTACCGGGCAGGACGAAGCAAAAGTAGTGGTCTGGGCACCCCATGCCGAACAGGTAGCTATCCGGGTGGATGGTCAGCCAACACCAATTGCGCTCGAAAAAGAAGCGATGGAATACTGGTGCGTACAGACGGATCAGATCAAACTCGGCGACCTGTGATGGGTTGTCCTGAACGGCGAAAAAGAACTGATTGGTCCGGCTTCGCTGTCGCAGCCGCGGGGCGTACACGGTCCGTCGCAGGCGTTCGACACGGACTTTTTTTATTGGGAAGACCACAGTTGGGTAAACCCGTCGCTGGACGATTACATCATCTATGAACTGCATACCGGCACGTTCACTCCCGAAGGCACCTTTGCCGCCATGGAAGAAAAACTGGATTATTTGAGCGCATTGGGCATAAATGCCATCGAAATTTGCCCGTGGCCCAGTTTCCCGATTCGCGCAACTGGGGCTACGATGGCGTGTTTCCTTACGCGGTGCAGAACTCCTATGGTGGCCCGACCGGGTTGCAGCATCTGATCAACGCCTGTCACTACAGAGGCATTGCCGTGGTGCTGGATGTCGTCTATAATCACTTCGGGCCGGAGGGGAACTACCTCAAAGAGTTTGGCCCTTATTTCACCAGTACCCACTGTACCCCCTGGGGCGATGCCGTTAATTTCGACGATAAGTGGTGCGCCGGCCCCCGGCGTTATTTCATCGAAAATGCCCTGATGTGGTTCCGTGATTTTCACATCGATGCGCTCCGGCTCGATGCGGTTCATGCCATCAAAGATTTCAGCCCGACCCACATCCTGAGTGAAATCAAAGCGTACACCGACCAGTTGATGGCCGCTACCGGCCGGACCCACTACCTGATTGTTGAAAGCGACCTGAACGACCCCCGCTACATTGACCCGCTGGCCGAAAAAGGCTATGGCATGGATGCGCAGTGGAGCGACGAATTTCACCACGCCCTGCGGGTGTCGGTGGGCGAAAAACGAAGCGGTTACTACGCTGATTTCGACGGAATCAACCACCTCGCCAAGGCATACCGCGATGCGTATGTGTACGACGGGCAATTTTCCGAAACGCGGCAGCGACTGTTTGGCCGCCCGGCCGAACACAATCCGGGGGGGCAGTTTATCGTCTTTTCGCAAAACCACGAT
>JBBQLG010000003.1:0-101203 GCA_038327655.1 Cytophagales bacterium | reverse complement strand
GGTTTGAATGGCAAAACAGCACCAGCCGGAAACACCAGATGGACAATCTGGAACAACCTGACGTATTCGCGCAAAGCGGGGCTGGGCGGGAAGTAGTGAAGATACATGCGAATCCGTTTTTACCTGATGGATAGCGGTGGTCCAACTACTTGCAGACCATGATCGGAAAAGAGTTTAGCCCCTTCCTGCGGGGAGGGTTCACCGGGAAACGAGCCTGCTTTCCGGAAAAAATCTTCCATTTTTCCCGATGGCTGAAAGAAGAAAACCATCTTCCCGTTATCGCTTAACTGAGCGAATGCGTGTGGTACGTTTCGGGGTAAAAAAATGGTTTCACCCGCCATTAATTTGTGTTTTTCGCCCCCCACCTCAAATGCATACTCACCCTCGACTACGTAAAAAATCTCGTCCTGATTTGGATGAATATGCAGCGGTGGTCCCCCTTTTTCATGGCCAATGTACTCAAAAACAGTTAGGTTACCATCCGTGTCTTTGCCCGAAATTTTGATGTCATTCGGACTAATACCACCTAATTTCGTAGTCTCCTTGAAGCGACTTTCCCCGGCTTTTACCACAAATCCTTTCGCGTTACGTTCGGTGGTGGCTGGCACTGGCGCGGCTGATGCACCTAAAGCGGTGACGGTTGCCGTGGATACGGCGGCTGTGGCATGGGTAATGAATTTTCGTCGTTGCATACTACATTGTGGTTTAATGTGTTACGCAAAGGTCAATTTCATTTAAGCGCGGTTGGTGGTAAGAATCGGCCATGTTTTGGATAAAAAAAATTCCCGGTATAGGCCGCTAATAGGGTTATACCGGGAATGGAAAAGGTATGTTTTAACTGCGGACCAATCAGTCGCCGGTCATGGGCGGACCCACAAACGGCACGTCATTTTCGGCGCAGGCTTTGGCAAATCCCTGTGGATTCTGGGGCATTAGTTTCGCCATTTCCTGCATGATCGTCTCCATTTTACCGGCTGGATTGTACGAAAAAATCATGTGCGCTTTTTTGCTCTTCTGGTAAAACGTGTGCGGCACGGTACGCGGGCCAAACACCACATCACCCGCCGTCGCCAGAATTTTCTGATCCCCTACCTGAAACAGAAATTCTCCTTCCATTATCATAAACACTTCGTCCTGAAACTTGTGCATGTGTAATGGTGGTCCGGCCATGGGGCCGACCTCATTTTTGGTTTCAAACAGGCAATACTCACCGTTGGTATCCTTGCCCGATACCTTCAGCACCCCCATCGGATTATAGTCGGTGAAGCGGGCCTTGGTTGCCTTTACAATAAACGGCTTAGTGCCTTCGCCTAAGGAGCAGTCAGGAGCGGCTAATGCTTTTAATTCGTTGGCGGTGAGTCCGGCGGCAAGCGTGGTGGTCAGGAAATTTCTGCGTTTCATCGTGTAAATAGTGTAGTGGTGAATTAGACATTCATAAGCTGTAACAAATGTAAAAGTCCACCCACGGACGCATTGGTAAAAAAGTGACACCTACCCGAAATACAGCCCAAACAGACGCTCGGGCGCTTTTTTGTCGGTTTCATAAAACGACACCGGTGTGGTAGCCGTAAAATCTTTGTAGTCTTTGGCTAAGTGCTGATAATCGTAGTAGCCGCAGGATAGGGCAATACTGAGCCAGTCCAGATCGGGCTGGTTATTTTTGAGCCGGTAGACCCGATTGAAGCGGGTGATGCGGTCGAACATTTTGGGACTGACGCCCGTGCGTTCGTCAAATTTTCGGATGAACTGCCGGATGCTCAATCCTGACTGCCGCGCCAGCCAGTCAAGCGAACTGGTCGATGGGCTGGTAAGCATGATTTGGCTCGCCCGGTCGACAGGGTGTTCGTTACGAGAGGTTCGCTGAATCAATCCCATCATAAATTGCTCGACCACCGCCAGCATAGTGGCCAGGGTATCGGCGTTGGCCAACTGCTCAAAAACCGGGCGTATGGCTTTCCCCCAAAGGGCTTCGGCATCGACATAGTTGCTGGTGAGTTCGGCAGCCGGAATCCCCGTCAGGCGATAGAGCGCGCAGGGTTGCAGCACTACTTTAAGGGCCAGAAAATCGTGTCCACAATCGCGGTTGATCGTTACGGTATGAATCCCGCTCAGAATAGTCTGTGGATAAACAATAGACCGATCTGAGTCTAAATAGTTGAATGATTGTCGGTCGCGAATGTAGAACGCAAGGCTGTGTTCGGGCCGTGGAGCCAGCAGTTTGGGCGGGGGGAGCGCATTGCCGGAAAACGCCCACCGGATAACCTGATAGTTTCGGATAAACTCACGGAGAGCCGGATGTGGAGGATACTCTTGAATCAGCGTAGTCATGGCGCTGCGGACAGTTTATAGTTTCGCTACCAGTACATTGAGTGGGGGTTTAACGGCCATTCGTAGCCCATTACAACTATGATGACTCTCCAAAAGATACGTGTTTACGGGCAGGGTTGTTGATGTTGTTTACTATGCGGTCATGCGTTGGGCAGAATGTCTTCACGTCTGCCTGTTTACTGGCACGGCAAGGCGGCATGTAGGGTCAGGCGTCTACCTAACCAGCGCTATCACTGGTCAGGCCGACAAAACTAAATCGGTTTATCAGGTCGGGAAGATCAATACCGGCTTAGCCGCTCGTAGTGAGAACGAGCAATTAAATTGAAGCATTTTAAAGGTTGGTTCTGTCAGGAGACTTTCCGCCACGACTGCACCTTCCCGTAGGTCATCGATCGCCATAACCACTCCACCAGGCCGTAGTGAAAGCGGGCCAGCTACCCGTTGGCAACCGGGATTTGTAACACAAAAAAGGGCAGGACTGGCCATCATTGCAGGAATGGGGTTTATCCAACCACTGGGGGAGAGCCTCCCCCGGCGAACATACCATCCGCACACGCTGCCGACGAAATTGTTTAGTTAACATGAGTTACGGATAAATGAGCGATTAACGCATTGTGGTACATACAGAATGATTTCGCACATACAACACAGGGCTGATAATCAATGATTTGCAAGTATTGACGGTCCAACCTACGGAGCCATTTATCCGTGACTCACGTTAAGAAAACTGCGGCAATTTCAGACCCAACACCTGCTTCAGATACTCCTGAACGGCATCGGCATCGAGGGTTGTCGTCAGCAGGCCGATGTGGTTGTCGGGCCGAAGCAGCACCATAAATGAACGGTCGGCGTCGAATGTTTTAGCGATGGCCGGGTAGAGTGGCACCTCGGTTACGTCCATCAGATCGCCATAGTCGCCTTCAACGGTATTCTTCAGTTCATCGTAGCTACTTTGCCCGTCGGAGAAAATGAGCAGGTGAAATTTGGGGGCCGCCAGTTTGTCGTAGCCACTCGCGCCATCGACCAAAAAATACGGCATCCGGTCGCCCGCCTTTATGTCGAACAGCCTGTCGCCGGTATGGTCGCTCAGCGAGTTGTCGCGGTAGTTGATGTTGATCATCGACACCTGCGGGTACATCATCGCCTTGATGCGGTCGATGTGTGAGGTGAGGTTGACCACGCCGGGCAGCACCGTATCGCGGAAAACCCGCAGCCACCACTGGTCGCCGGTGGCCACGTTGAAGAACTCGTCGGTGCTCCGTAGCAGGTTTTTGGCGTTGGCCAGTCGTTCTTCATTGTACGTTTCCAGCAGCGTATCCTTCGCCTGACCGCGCAGTACGAGGGCCATTTTCCAGGCCAGGTTATACGCATCCTGAATGCCGGTGTTCATGCCCTGCCCGCCCGCCGGGGTATGCACGTGGGCGGCATCGCCCGCCAGAAAGCAGCGGCCCACCGAGAACCGTTCGGCGTGGCGGGTGTGTACTTTATAAGTCGAAAACCAGTTGACCTTCGTGACATTCATCGGCTGCTGAATCAGGCCCTTCACTTTATTCTCTACCTCGTCGTAAGACGCTTCGTGGCTGGGGTCGACATCATATTCGGGGTAGTTACCGATGAACCGCCAGAATTTCTTGCCCTCCATCGGCACCATCAGCAGGAACGAATAGCCGCGAAACGCTACGTAAAGCGTGGACCCTTCGGCCTCGTAGTCCATCTCTACGTCGGCCACGTAGAACAGTTTGGGGTTGGTGCTGCCGCCAAAACCGAGGTCGAGAAAATGCCGCACCGGACTGCTGCCCCCGTCGGCTCCGACCACGTAACGGGCTTCGATGGTGTAGGTGTCGCCCGCACTGTTGGTAAGCGTCGCCGTTACGCTGTTTTCATCCTGTTTCAGCGTTTCCAGACCCGTTTGCCACCAAACACCTTTGCCGTTTTCGTTCACATAATCATACAGCAGGTGTTCGGTCTTGCTTTGCTCATGCACCAGCACGTAGGGAAACGGACTCAGGCCCTTGCCAAAGTCGGCGAAGTTGAATTCGGCATTCGTTTCGCCTTTATCGAGCCAGACAGCTTTCCGGATCAGTTCGCCGTGGTCGATGGCTTTGTCGGCCAGCCCCATCTGCTCGAAAATCTCCAGCGACCGGGCGTGAACGACCAAGGCTTTGGACTGATCGGTGGGGCCGTTTTTCTTGTCGATGATGATGAAATTGATACCGTAGCGGATAAGTTGGGCGGCCATTGTCAGACCCGTTGGCCCAGCGCCAATAATGAGAACGTCGGTTTTCTGCGTGTTTTCCATGACTAACGTTTTTATTGATTTGTAAAAAGATAGATTGATTACACCGTCTTTCGATATCGCCACGAGGCCAGCCCAATCAGGGCAACAGCCATGGCCAGCAGGGTGTAAAACTGGGTTTGCATATCGCGGAAGGTGCTGCCTTTGAGGATCACGTTCCTGCCCACTTCGATGATGTATTTGAGCGGATTGACCAGGTTGATGTACTGCGCCCAGGGCGGCATATCGTCGGTGGAGGAGAACAGGCCGCTGAGCAGGATGAACACTACCAGGCAGAAAAACACGGCGAACATGGCCTGTTGCTGTGTGTCGGAGATGGCCGAAATCAGCAGACCCAGCCCCACGCAGAGCAGCAGAAACAGGAACGCAAAGCCGTAGAGCAGCGGGATGCTGCCTTCGATGGGGATGCGGAAAAAGAAAACGGCCACCCCCATCCCCAGCGTAAACTGCACCAGCCCGATGAGCACGAACGGCGTGAGTTTGCCCAGGATGAACTCGTACTTTTTGATGGGCGTAACGTTGAGTTGCTCCTGCGTCCCGATTTCCTTTTCGCGCACGATGTTCAGGGCGGCAATCATGCCGCCAATCAGCAGCAGCAACTCGAACAGGATTCCCGGTACCATAAAGGTCTTGTACTCCAGACGCGGGTTGTACCAGTATTGGTTTTCGATGGCCAATCCGGACTGACCACCACCGGGCGAAATGCCGATGCGCTCGGCTCGGATGTCAGTATTGAAATCCCGGACGATGCGTTGCGCGTAGCCCGACGTGATGCCCGCTTTGGTGCCGTCGATGGCACTGACCAGCAACTGTACCGACGACTGACTGGCTTTTCCCAGGTCGCGCTCGAAGTGGGGGGAATGATGAGAATCAGGTCGGCGCGGCCCGTCAGCAGTTCGCGGTTGGCGGGTTTGAGGGCGGGCGCGTAGCCCAGAAAATGGAAGTTTTCGATGTAGCGAAACTTGCTCACCAAGCGTTGCGCATAAGGCGTATGGTCCTGATCGACTACGACGATATTGAGGTTTTTGACCTCAAAATTAGCTGCGTACGACAGCAGCAGCAGTTGAAACACGGGAGCCGCCAGCATCATCCTGAGCAGCACCGTATTGCGGAAAAGCTGCTTGAATTCCTTCTCAATCATGTATCGGATACGGTTCATACTGCAATGAGTGAATGAATGAATTGTGAATGAGCGGATACTGGTGGAGTTACTGATAGTCACTCAATCACTCCGCTTCGACGAACCGATGCATAATCCACTCATTAGGTAAGTCTCGGTTTAAGGTTGCGTAAACTGGCGGCCATCAGCACGGTAGCCATAAGCAACAGCACCAGCGTCGGTCGCCATAGGTCTGCCAGACCGACGCCTTTGATCATGATGCCTTTTACGATGGCAATGAAATATTTAGCCGGAATAAGAGTGGAGACGAGTTGTAAAAACCGGGGCATACTCTCGATGGGAAACAGAAACCCCGACAGAAAAATAGTGGGCATCAGCAGCAACAGCAGCGAAACGAACATGGCCACCAACTGCGTGTCGGCCAGCGTCGAAACGAGCAAACCCAGCGACAGCGACAGAAAAATGAACAGCAGCGTTTCGCTCAGCAGCAACAGCAGACTGCCGTTGAGCGGAATACCGAGCAGAAATACCCCCAGCGTAATGATGACGCAGCCGTTGATGAACGACAGCAGCAGATACGGCAGCACCTTGCCGAACAGAATCTGTACCTGACTCAGGGGCGACACCATCAGCACTTCCATCGTGCCGGTTTCTTTTTCGCGGGCAATCGTGATGGAAGTCATCAGGGCCGACACCAGCAGCAACACTAAGGCCATTACGCCCGGCACGAACACGAACGCGCCTTTCAACTCCGGGTTGAACACCATCCGGGCCTGCACCTCAATCTGCATCGGTGGGGTCATGCCCGGTGGATTCTGCTCATTCCCGTAGCCCTGAATGATACTGGTAGCGTAGCTGGTCAGGCTGATGGCCGTGTTCTGCTCCGACGCATCGGCCAGTAGCTGCACCTGCGCCCTGCCGGTATGGGCGTAGTCGTTGGTAAAGCCGACCGGGAAAACCACCACCAGCTTCACCTTTCCCTGGCGAAACGTCGCTTCTACCTCGCGGTAGGCAGTCAGGTTGCGGGTCAGTTGGAAATAGCCCGACGACAGCAGCCGGTCGGTAATCTGCCGACTGTGCTGCCCGTGGTCGAAATCCAGCACGGCTATTTTGGCGTTTTTGATTTCGTTGGTCAGCGCGAAGCCGAACAGCAAGACCATCGCCAGTGGCATCCCGAACAGGATCAGCAGCGTCCGCCGGTCCCGGAAGATGTGCAGGAATTCTTTTTTTACGAAAGCGAAAAAGCGTTTCATAGTTGTGGAATTATTTCGTGGATGTACCCCTGGCCAGAATCTGAAAAACGCCGTCCATCGACTCCACACCGTATTCTTTTTTCAACGCGCCCGGCGTATCTAATGCTTTGATTCGCCCATCGACCATAATGGAGACCCGGTTGCAGTATTCGGCTTCATCCATGTAGTGCGTGGTCACGAAAATGGTCGTGCCCCGGTGGGCTGCTTCGTAAATCATATCCCAGAACTGTCGGCGTGTAATCGGGTCGACTCCGCCCGTTGGCTCGTCCAGAAACACCACCTTCGGACCGTGAATCAGGGCTACCGAAAAGGCCAGCCGCTGTTTCCAGCCGAGGGGCAGCGATGCGGTCAGTTTATCGGCTACGCTGCCTAAGCCCAGTTGCTGAATGATGGCGTCCGATTTGGTGCGGAGGTCGGTGCGGTTCAGGCCGTAGATGCCGCCGTAAAACCGGATGTTTTCGCGCACCGTCAGGTCGTCGTAGAGCGAAAACTTCTGGCTCATGTAGCCAATTACCCGCTTGATCTGCTCCGCCTGTTTATACACATCGAACCCGGCCACGGTGGCCTCTCCCGACGTGGGCGTAAGCAGGCCGCAGAGCATCCGCATGGCGGTGGTTTTACCCGCGCCGTTAGCCCCCAGAAAGCCGAAAATCTCGCCTTGCGCCACCGAAAACGTGATGGCATCGGTGGCCACGAAGTCTCCGAATTTCTTAGTCAGTTTGTTGGTTACGACGGCTTCCATTTCTACGTTTAGCCGGGAACGCCCGTACGGTTACATTAAGGCCATGAATGAATCCTCGATTCCGGCTTCGATGGGTTTTACTATTATGTTACGGTGCTGTTTTTCGGTCAGATACTGATTGATTGTATCCATCGAAACGGTATCCTGGGTGGTCAGGTGCAGGAATTCACCAAAGGCGTAGCAGGTGACGGTGAAGGGTGCGCTTCGCAAATCCTGAATCAGTTGGTAGGTATCGTCGGCCTTCACCGCGAAGAGCGGTTTTGTGAACAGATGTCCGACCCCGGCGGGGGTGTCGATAGCCAAAATCTGCCCGTTCTGCATCAGCGCAATCCGGTCGCACTGACCCGCTTCATCCATGTAAGGCGTCGAGACGAGGATGGTCAGGCCCCGTTTTTTGAGGTTTTGTAGCATCTCCCAAAATTCCTTCCGCGACACGGCATCGACTCCCGTGGTTGGCTCATCCAGAAACAGCACGTCCGGCTTATGAATCAGCGCACAGCAGAGCGCGAGTTTCTGTTTCATCCCGCCCGATAACGCCCCCGCCCGCCGGTTTTTGAACGGCTCCAACTGGACGTAAATCTCCCGGATGAGGTCGTAGTTGGCCGCGATGGTGGTGCCAAAGACGGTGGCGAAAAACTGGAGGTTTTCGGCAACGGTCAGGTCGGGGTAGAGCGAAAATCGGCCCGGCATATAGCCCACCATGGTCCGCAACGCCCGAAAATCCCGTACCACATCGCGCCCGGCTACAGTGGCCGTTCCGGCATCGGGCAGCAACAGCGTAACCAGGATTTTGAAGAGCGTGGTTTTGCCCGCGCCGTCCGGCCCGATCAGCCCGAACAACTCGCCCGCGCCGACCGTCAGCGATACGTCCTGCACGGCTTTTGTATTACCGAAGGCTTTCGATATGTTGTTGATCTGGATCATGTTTTTTTTGCCACAGAGTTACACGGAGAAGACACGGAGACCCACCGAGATTTTTTGAGAGATAAAAGAGATTTTTCTCGGTGGGTCTCCGTGTCTCCTCTGTGCATCTCTGTGTCACTACCTGTATCTAAAACTTCACCTCTCCCGGCATGCCAATCTTCAATGCGCCGTCGTTGTTGACCTTGATTTTCAGGGCGTAGACCAGGTTGACCCGTTCGTCTTTGGTCTGAATGACTTTGGGCGTAAACTCGGCTTTGCTCGAAATCCAGGTAACCGTGCCGTCGTAAGGCCTGAGTTTATTGTCCGGCGCGTCGACAAAAACCGTCACCCGCTGCCCCGTTTTGACCCGCGTCAACTGGTCGCCCGCCACGTAGGCCCGGAGCGTAATGTCGGCTAAGGCAGCTACGTTGTAGAGCGGTTTGCCGTAGCTCACCACCTCACCCGGTTCGGCGTATTTCACCGTGACGGTGCCGCCAATGGGATTTATCACCGTCGATTTGGCAATCTGGTCGTCCAGTTGTTTTACCTGTTCGGCCAGCGGTGCGGCTTCGGCCGAGGTACCGCTGCGCTGCGTGTTCAGGGCCGATGCCTGCGCCACCCGCTGTTGCCGCGTCAGAACAAGTTGCCGCTCGATAATGGCTACCTGCCCGTCGATGTCATCGAGTTGTTTGCGGGTGGCGGCTCCGGCGGCTACTAAATTCTTCGTCCGTTGCTGCTCACGTACCAGGGTTTTGAGTTGCTGCTGCTGCACGGCAAGCTGATCAGTAAAGGCCGATAGTTGGGCCGACACGTTGGGAACCCGGCTCTGTACGGCCTGCTTACTGGCCAGGAGTTGAGCACGGCGGAGTTTGAGTTGCTCCGTGTCGATTTGACCTACCGTCTGCCCGGCTTTCAGCGATTCGCCTTCCTGGACGGTAAACTGCCGGAGGGCACCCGTCGCTTCGGCGGAAACGGTCGTTTCGACAGCCTCGAAATTACCATAGGCATCGGCCGTATCGTCATTAGTCTGGCAGGCGGTCAGGAGCAGCAGTATCCCGGCAAGCAGAGGGGTGTAGATGGAGTTTTTGGTCAGCATTGGCAGGGACAGGTAAAGTAATTGACAGGGGGAATACGGGTCGACGGATACCAGCTTCTTAATTATCAAACCAGCGTTCTAAACAGTTGTTTAGTTGTAGGGCAAAAAAAAATCAGGGTAATCGCAGATATGCCATAATCATCTCGGGAATCATGCGCTTACGGGCTTCCACAAACTGCCGGAATCCGGTACTGTCGAACGACCCGACGTACGATATGATGGGTTGCGCCATAACCGGAAAGACAATATTGCTCATAATAGTCACAATAATCTGCATGGGTTCAACCGGACGGATATTGCCTTTTTCGGCTTCTTCAAGCAACTGCCGACGGAAATACGAGTTTTCGATAAGCCCTTTCATGTTCATTTCCTGAAAAAATGTCGGTCCGTCCTGCCGCATCTCCGACAGAATAAACGTCGGTACGGACGGGTTTTCGAGGATAAAATCGGTGTATCGGTCCACAATCTTCCAGATTTTCACCTCTAAAGGCGTTTCTTCGTTGACCAGCACGGCAATCCGACCGATAAACTCCCGAAACGTCTCCATGTATATACTCTTGAACAACTGCTCTTTGCTGCGAAAGTAGTAATTGACCATCGCCAGGTTAACCCCCGCTTCGTCGGCGATCTGCCGGATCTTGGCCCCCTCGTACCCCTGCTCCAGAAATACCTTCCGGGCTGCTGCCTTAATCTTCGTTTCAGTATCCTGCGTTTCCCCGGTCATAGCCTTTTATACGGTTGCAAAGATAAAGACGGGAAACTTTATTAAACAAGTGTTTAGCAAAGTTTCCCGTCTTTATCTCGCTGTTTGACAGTACGCTACTCCCAGCCCCCGCCCAACGCCCGGTATAAATCCGTGAGGGATAAGAACTGCGCCTGTTTGGTGTTGATCAGGGCCAGTTCGGCTTCCGGCACGCTGCGCTGCGCCGTAATCACTTCCAGATACGACGCATACCCGCTATCGCAGTAGCCAAAACCCGGCCGGTCCAGATTAACCATCCGGTAGCGCTCCGGCAGGAGACTGTCTTTGAGATAGGCCGTGAAGCTATCCCGGCTACCCGGTGAGCCGTGAACAAAAATCAGGGTTGGCCGGTCCGTTACGCCGATGGTAACGTAGTGCATGGTTCGTTTACCAACCGCCAAAGTCTGGGGTGATAGGGTAAAGCCAAGCCGGGCAAACGCAACAACGGCATCGTGGTCGCTCGTGCGGAAGCGTATACAACCCTGTGCCATCAGTAACAAACTAATACTCAGCAGGCCGATAATTAAAGGATTTGTCGGTTCATGGGCGGTTTCATACCGGAAAAACGAGCCAGATCAGACTCTGAACAACCAACAAGCCAACCAGCAACAGGCCCGTAAGCTGGTCGATTCGGTGATAATAGGCGGTTGATAACACCCTGCGCTCAGCCAGACAAAAACCCGCAAGCTGGCCAGCGTACCGAAGGCAATACCCGTTACGTACACCAGCATCGACAGCGGACTCACCAAACTAAACCAGCCTTTCTGCACGAGCAGGGCAGTATAAATGGTCCAGAACGGAAAAGCCGCCAGATTCAGCGAACTCAGCACAACACCCAGTTTGAAGGGATTGGCATCGTATTGCTCTACCATCGGCGACGCAGTGGATCTACGGAGGCAGTAAATTCCCGTTTCCAGTAATACCACGGCTGTTACCCTGTCGGTCAGGTATCTGACCGCCCCATGCTGTACCACGAGTTGCGTAATCGGTACCGTGAGGTAACTCTATACAAATTCGACCAGGCCGCAAGGCCAGTACGAACCAGCCCGCAGCCCGCAGCCCACAGGCCTCGTCGGAGGGTGATCCGCGTCACCTTAATATTGAGTACACCCGGTGGCAGGGTTTCCGGAAAGCTGACCGCAAGCCCGGCAGCGAAGGTGCTGATAAATGCATTCATGACGTAGCCTTCGGTTTCTTGTACGATTGAATCCGCCGGTAAATAGCCAGGGCCTCGCTGCCCGTCATGTACGGCACGCCCCGGCGGTGATTTTCGCGGCTGATGGTATACAGGATTTGCCAGTGCTGCAACAGCGTTCGCCAGCCCGCCCACAGCGAAAAACCCGGCTGGTAGATATGCGCCGGTTCGGCACCCGCCCCGTTCAGTTCCAGAATGCGAAGGTGCTGGCCCTGATACAGGTCACGGATGGAGCGGCACCGGATATCGAAACGACCGTAATAAAATCCGCCGATGGACAGGCTGATTCGGTCGAAAACCGCCAGTAGTTCGGGCGTAATCAGGTGGTTGGCATTCAGGAACGTCGTGCCCAGACAGTGGTTACCAATGGGCATCAGTTGCCGCATTTCACCCTGCTTCAACACCTCATGTAACCCATCGCCGTATCGCTCCGTCAGGGCGGGGAGTTGCAGGATAGCCCGCTCATTCTGGTTAAGCAGTTCCAGCATGGTCGATTGGCCATTGCCGGTAACCGACAAAAACTCTTTCTGGACTATTGATGATATCGTGCCGCTCTGTTCACCGTGCATCCGGTAGTAGAACAGGCCCAGTTCGATTGGCTCGTCTACGTATTCCTGCACAATCAGTTCCATGGGTTTACCCCGCAGGTAGTCGTCCAGTTCGGCTTCGCAGGACAGTTTTTCGACGCGCCAGCCCCGTTCGCCCCGGTTGGGTTTGGCGATGACGGGAAACCAGAACCCGGCCATTACCAGCCGATTCAGCACGTCGTCCGTCGAAACGTGTTTGCCGAAAAACAGCGTTTTGGGTTTGAACGCATCGCTGATTTTATCCAGAATGTCAATTTTCGATTCGCCCAGCATCCCCCCACTTTCGATAGCGGGGTTGGCCGCCGAGAAAAAGAACAGCGACCTCGCTTTGGCGGCCAGATACAGGAAATACACCCAAACGGGGGCATAGACCAGTGCCATCGGCCAGTATTCCCAATGCCGCAGCCGAATCAGAAACCGATGCACCCACTGACGGACGGACCGAAGCACGCCTTTTTTACCAGCACGCGTTGCCGGTGGCGATGGATGAGACCCTCGCATGGATTCGACGGGTACAGCGCCGGATGGATTAGCGCGGGGTGTATGCGCCCGAAAAGCACCGTTGAGCAGGCAAATGGTCAATCGGGCAGTTGCCGCCACCCACGTCCCTGCGCTTTGCGGGTCTTTGGGAAAGCAAACAAGCTGCTCGTTTTGCCGATAGGTAACGGGAAAAACGGCCGCCGGGCGACTCGTTTTTTCATCCCGGCTGGAGGTTAGTAGAAAACCGCCATTGGAAAGGGGCAGGTAGGTGACTGTACACATAAACGAATGCGGTGTGTGTTCAGTCACCTACAGACAAAGCTTGTACCAGCCATTTTTTCACAAATAAATTCTTGGTTATCAGCGTTTTACAGTAAATTCTGAGGTTTTATGGTAACAAGCGACTAACGATATTTCGGGAGCGTAGGGGTATTTCGGGAGTCAATACGGCCGCGTAATGCCCAGCTTTTTCATTCGCGACTCTAAGGTGGTTGAAATGACATCCAGAATGCGGGCGGCACCGTTTTCGCCACTCACCTTCCAGTGGGTCAGTTCCAGCACCGAAAGGATGTGCTCCCGTTCGCATTCCTCCAGGGTGCGGGGCGTAACGCTGCGGGCCAGAGCACCGGTTCGGTCCAGCCATTCGTGGCCCGTATTGCCGGGCGAGTCGCCCAGTTGAAGCTGACGGCCGGTTGAGCTAATCAAGGCCCGCTCCACGATATTTTCCAACTCCCGGACGTTGCCCGGCCAGTTATACGCCATCAGTGTATTGATAACCGAGGTTGGAATGGTTTCGATGCGCCGGTTCATGGTCGGCCCGTGTTTATCGCAGAAATGCCGGACCAGCAGCGGAATGTCGTCTTTCCGGTCGCGCAGGGGCAAACTCTTAATCGGGAATACGTTGAGCCGGTAATACAAATCGGCCCGGAACCGCCCGGCCTGTACTTCAGTTTCGAGATCGCGGTTGGTGGCGGCAATCACCCGCACGTGTACTTTCAGGGTTTTGGTGCCACCCACGCGCTCAAACTCTCCTTCCTGCAACACCCGCAAGAGTTTAACCTGCAAATCGAGGGGCATTTCGCCAATCTCATCCAGAAAAATCGTGCCGCCATCGGCCAGTTCGAAGCGGCCAATCTTCTGCGCACTGGCCCCGGTAAACGACCCTTTTTCGTGGCCAAACAGCTCGCTCTCAAAGAGGTTGGGCGGCAGGGCCGCGCAGTTGACCTTGATGAGTGGTTTGTTTTTACGCTGACTGCGCTGGTGAATGGCCCGAGCCAGCAGTTCTTTCCCGGTGCCGGATTCGCCCATCAACAACACCGTGGTTGGCGTTGGGGCTACCTGCTCCACTTTGCGGAGCACACCGGCAAACGCCGGACTTTGGCTCACAATCTCGCCGAAACCGCCCGTAGTCTGAATTTCATCCTGCAGATAGGCATTTTCGGCCTGAAGCTGATCTTTTAGTTCGGCCAGTTCTGCCAGCGCACTCGTCAACTCCTGCGTCTGCTCGGCTACCTGTTGTTCGAGTTCATGTTGTAGTTTTCGTAACGTAATGTGCGTCTGCACACGGGCCATCATTTCCGGCAACTGAAACGGTTTGGTAATGTAATCGACGGCTCCCATGTTGAAGCCATTGACCTTGTCGATGGTCTCGGTCATGGCCGTCATGAAAATAACCGGAATGTCACGCGTGGCGGGGTCGTTTTTCAGCCGTCGGCAGGTTTCAAAGCCGTCCATGCCGGGCATCATCACGTCCAGCAAAATCAAATCGGGACGGGTGGTGCGGACCTGCTCAATCGCGCTCTTGCCGTCGCGTTCGGTCAATACCTGATACCCATAATGGCTCAGGGCATCAAACAAAATACTGATGTTGTGGGGGGTATCATCCACAACCATAATCCGGGCGGGCGTTGGTGTCATGAACTGGTGGTCAGGCAATCGGTCAGGTAACTACGAATGCGTCGGGTGTCGAACTCTTCAGCCCAGCGACGCAGCAGGTTGACAAACGGTTTATAATCCGAAGACATGGCTTCGATGGCCGATAATTTAGCCAAAATCCCCCGAATATCGCTTTGGTTAGCCTGTTCGAGCAGCCCTTCGAGTTGGTCGGCCGGGGGCAAAATCAGATCAGCCTGATTCGGCTCGGCGGGTTGGTCCGGGGCCGGTTGGCGGGTATCGTTCGGTTCGTAGTGCCAGGTGAGTTCGAGGTGCTGCCCCAGTTTCTCGAGCAGGTTATCGACATCGACGGGCTTGGCCACAAAATCATCGAACCCCTCGCGTAAACTGCGCTGCTGATTTTGCTCGAATACGTTCGCCGAAAACGCAATGACTTTGGTTTGGGCCAGTTCGGGCCATAGCCGCAGTTGCTGCAACGTATCGAAGCCACTCAGATTCGGCATCACCAGATCCATCAGAATCAGGTCGGGCGGCTGCGTACGCAGGGTCGGGTTATCGAGTGCCTGCTGCCCGTCCACGGCTTCGTCGACGGCAAAACCCAGCGACGACAGCAGGGCCAGCACGACCAGTCGATTATCGACGTTATCGTCCACCACTAAGATTCGCCGGCGCGGGCCCTCGTATCCCGTAATGAGCTGCTGCCGTTGGTCCGTTATCTCCGTACCCGACGAGGCCGCCGACAGGGGTAAACTGACGGTAAATACACTGCCCCGTTCGGGTGTACTGACCACGCTCAGGTTACCGCCCATCAGGCCAACCAGCTTGTCGGAAATGCTCAGTCCCAGGCCGGTTCCTTCAATAAATTGCCGCTGCCCCTTTACCTGGTAAAACGGCTGGAAAATCTCGGTCAGCCGGTCGGCCGGAATGCCGATGCCTGTGTCGCTCACCTGAAAAACCACCCGGAACGACCCCGGCCGTATTTCCTGGCTGCTGACGGTGAGCGTAACCTGCCCCCGTTCGGTAAACTTCACGGCGTTACTGAGCAGATTGTTCAGCACCTGCATCAGCCGTTTTTCGTCGCCGAGCACCGTGCCGGGCAATTTCGACTCCGGCAGGTAGGCAAACGAAAGCCCTTTCTGCTCGGCGCGGGAGCGGAAGAAAACAGCCACCCTCGTAAGCAGGTCAGACAAGGCAAAGGGTGCCCGCTGAAAGTCGAACCGCTGGGCTTCGATCTTGGCAATATCAAGTACTTCATTGATGAGCGTCAGCAGGTGTTCGCCACTGGTTTTGATAACACCTAAGCCCCGCTGCTGACTATCATTCAGGTTGGTATCCCGTTGCAGAATCTGAGCAAAACCCAGAATACCATTGAGCGGGGTGCGGAGTTCGTGGCTCATGTTGGCCAGAAATTCGCTCTTGGCCCGGTTGGCCGATTCGGCCGTTTCTTTGGTCATCTGCAACCGAACCGACTGCGCCATGATCTCCTCTTTCTGTTCAACGACCTGTACCGTCCGCTCACGAACCAGGGTTTCCAGCTTCAGTTTATCGCGGATGAGCCGGCGGGTATAGTAGCGGACCACGCCTGAAATAAGTCCGCATAGTATGAGTACGTAAACGACGTAGGCCCACGGCTCGCGGTACCAGGGCTGGGAAATTTCGAACGAAAAACGGCTCTCGCGGCTCAGTTGCCCATACGAATCGTGGGCGCGCACCCAAAAGGTGTACTTCCCGGCGGGCAGGTTGGTATAATCCTTACGGGTTTCGCGGCTCCACCGCCCGGCGTCCCGGCTCGACCAAACCGAATCGCCGGGCAGTTGCCCATTGTCTACTAAGCGCACCTGAAACTCGTTGCCGCCCTCGCCCACGTAGCTGGTAGCCGCGTACTGAAACGAGATGGCCCGGTAGCGAAACGGCAAAACAACCCGCGCTGAATCGGGGCTACCCTCGTTGCGGGCATACAGCAGCGAGTCATTGGCCAGCAGGCGCACCTCGCGGATGAGGGCCGGGTAATCGGGCGGCATCACCATCTGTTCGCCATCGTAGCGGTACAGGCCCTCGTCGCTGCCGAGCCATACCAGGCCGTTTGCTTCGGGATACACCACGTAGCCGCCCTGCAAAATGGGTTTCAGACTTAGCGTATCTATCCGCCATTTACCGCTGGCTTCGGGCCGAAAAACGACCGGCGGACTGGCAAACCACAGGCTTTGATTTTTGCCTTCGGCGAGGTACGGCGCATCGGCTTTGAGGCCTTGCAAAACGGTGCCAAACGTAGTATCGACGGCGAAGCGCCCGGTTGCCTGCCGAAACGCGTAGAATTGTCCATCGGCGGTGAACCGCAGCCCCGTCGATGTCGCAAACACATGGTTCCAGTTGGTCGATTTTAGTCCGTTGGCGGTGGCAAAGTGCTGAACGGGTGTGTTTACATTAAGTTCGCGGGCGGCATTGATCCGGTAAAAACCCGCGCGGTGCGTACCAATCCAGATGTTGCCGTCGGGGGCTTCGGCCAAGGCCAGGCATTCGGCCCGTATGCCCGCGAGGTTCCCCGAATACACCCAGCTATCGTTTTCGCGCCGGTACATACGAATGCCGGTACCGGATGCCGCCAGTAGGTAGTTGGCGTACCGTCGGGGTCGTAGCAGGGCCAAAACCGGCTGATCGTCGGTCACTAATTTCTGGACGACCTGGTTTTGCCGCACCCGCCAGATAAAGCCTGAGCCGCCCGCCCATAAGTCCGCCCCATCGGTCAGCAGCGACCAGCAGGAGGCATCCGTACCGCTCACGGCCTCAAACTGATGCGTGGTTCCATCCCAGCCGTATAATCCCAGCCCCGTACCAATGTATAATGTACCCGCGTGTCGGCGAATGGCCCGAACCGTCGACCGGACATTCAGGCTGCGCTCAAACCGGCTGATGGGCAGGTTAATTTCGATCCGGTCGAGTCCGCTGCCGGTGCCAACCCACAGCGACTTTTCGCGGTCATAAAACAGACTCAGCACGGCATTGCGGTGCAGCCCGTTGCTTTCGTTGATGTGCTGTATCTCGCGGCCGGTTTCGTCGAGTACCCGAACGCCTTCGCGGGCACTGCCAATGGCGTAGCGGAGGGCCGTGCCGTTGGGAAAGCAAATAGCCCGAAACACCCGTGCCCGGTGCAGCCAGTCGTCGGCCTGCGTGGGCAGGGGGGTAAGTGCCTTTTTCCGGGGGTCGTACACAAACAGACCACCCTGACACGTAACAAACAAAAGCCGGTTACCCACGTACGGCAGGATGGCTTCTACCCGTTCGCGGGCGAGCCGGTCGGTGCCGGGCAGCGAAACAAACTGACCGGGGCCGGTAGCCGACTCCGGTTTGGCTTTCAGGATCGGGCCGGTTTTCGTTTGTACGATGAGCGCACCCTGCACAAAGCTGGCGTGACGGAACCCGTCCGGTGTTTTCCAGCTATTTAATTCGTCGTGGCCCGGCCGATAGTGATAAATGGCCTGGCTGGTGCCGAAATAAACACTACCCTTCGCGCAGGCAATCCACGTTGTTTTGGCCGTATTGGCCTGCGTGAATGGCAGCTTGTCGCTCAGGGACACGTAGCGTCGTCGGCCCCGGTCATCGACCTTGAGGTAACCAAAATTCGTGTCGGTGCCGATGTAGAGCGTATTCGTCGAGTCGATGGCCAGTGACCGAACGGCCTGCCCCGGCACGTTGGTCAGTTGCCAGGTGCTTCCGTCGAAAGCGAGCAATCCATGCTGGTTTCCGACGTAAATAATGCCCTGACTATCCTGAATAATGGCCCGGCTTTCGGGATGAGCGCGGTAGGTGCCGGGGGCGTAATGTTGAATAAACGGCAAGCCTGCGGGCTGACATTGGCCGATGTTTGCCAGTGTCAGGAGCAGAAAAGCCGTTAGTAGCAGCCGAATGAGGTACATAAGGACGGTATAAAGTCAGCGTAAGGCCCGCAATAGTCATTCCACCCGCCCGACCGGCGCAAAATGGGGGCTTCCAGACCACTGTCTGTCAATTGAGTTGATTGTTCCCTGCATTCAGGGAAGTTATTTTCCTGAAATATCGGGATCGTCCTGAAATATCGCTATTGAAACCTCCCCGGCAACCCTGGTTCACCGGTCAAAAAAGGCTTGTCAGGGTCTGGAAAGGCATTTTAGGATTTTTTGTCAGCATGGCACATTGTTTGGCTTTATCCTGAACAGAAAACGCATTAAAGCTACTACCAATCCTGTTCATTATCGGCACAACCCGCACCGGAAAGCCGACCAGAACCGGACCCGATTCGCCGGTAAATAAGACCATCCCTCATTCCATGAAACTACAGCAAATTTCGACCGATCTTTTCGGACAGCTTACCACCATTGTTTCCCAGCTAACGCCCGATGACTATGCGCAGCCGCAGGCCCTTTTGTTTGGCGCATCGGTGGGTAAGCACCTCCGGCATGTGCTTGAGTGTTACGCCATTGCCCTGACGGGCTACCGAACCGGCCACATCAACTACGACCGGCGGGTACGGCAGACGGCTCTCGAAAATGACCCCCGGTTTGCCATCGACACCATGCAGCAGATGGCCGGATTGCTTCAGCGATGTACCGAGGACCGGACGCTGTGTTTCGAGGCTTCCTATTCGACGGATGATACAACCGATGTGTCGATTTCGACCACGTTTTTCCGGGAGCTGCTGTATAATATCGAACACGCCATTCACCATTCGGCCCTTATTCGGATCGGTCTGGAAAAGAGTTTCCCGCACGTACAGATACCCGCCAATTTCGGCATCGCTTATGCCACGGTGCATCACCAGAAGCATTCTTCGCTAACCCCTGCTTAAACGCCATTACCATGACTTATCAACTGAACATTATTGCGCTGGTGCTGGCTTTGACCGGCATTGGCTTACCAACCGGCAGTCATACGCCCCCGAAGGCAAAATACGGGCCAATTGCGGTGGTCGAGCTGTTTACCTCGGAGGGTTGTTCGAGTTGCCCCTCCGCCGACCGGCTGCTGACCGAGACCCTGACCGAAGCGGCCAAATCGAACCGAAACGTGATCGGGTTGTCGTTTCACGTCGATTACTGGGATCGCTTGGGCTGGAAAGACCCCTTCAGCCGTCACGCCTTTACCCAACGGCAGTATGCCTACGGCGAACGTTTTGGGCTGAGCGGGGTCTACACGCCCCAGGAAGTGCTGAACGGCCAACAGGAATTCGTTGGCTCGAACCGCGCCAAACAAAGCAGTCTGCTACAGGCCGCGCTGAGTCAGCCCGCTACGGCAGGGGTGGAATTGACGGTCTCGGCGCCATCGGCCCGGACCCGCACGGTAAACTTTCAACTCGATGGTGAACTGGCCAATGCGGTGCTCAACGTAGCCTTAGTCAGCAAAACAGCGGTAACCACGGTGTTGGGGGGTGAGAACGCGGGGCATAAACTGGCGCATAACAACGTCGTCAGGGATTTCCGAACGGTAACGGCCTCGGCCAATGGTTCCGTCACGCTGACCTTCCCCGATGGATTTGACCCGGCAAACGGCGCGGTTGTGGCCTATGTGCAGGGACAGCAACGGCTCGAAATCCGGGGGGCTTCGCAACTCAATCTGTAAGTATTCTAACCCTTTATCCTGTCACCGTCATGTTTGGAAACCTGATTTCTCCCCGCATCACCTGTTTCGGGGTACTCCTGCTGCTTGGTATCAGTCTGGCCGCCTGCGTCAAAAGCCCCGAGTTAACGCCCGTCGGTACCACAACGACACCGGGTACAACCGTACCATCGAGTACTACTACCTCGACAACATTCGATCCGAACGGCCAGAAACTGCTCGCCCAGGGTACATTCGTCAACGGGGTGCATCCGGTAAAAGGTACCGTGGCTGTCTACGAAAAAAACGGCCGACGAACGCTGGTCTTCACTGATTTCTCGACGGAAAGCGGACCGGACCTGCGGATTTACCTGGCCGAAGATGCCGCGCTGACCAACTACTTCGAGGTGTCTAAACTAACCACAACCGGTTCGTTTTTCGTCGACCTGCCCGGCACCTACAACCCCACCCAGCACAAGGCGGTATTGATCTGGTGTAAGGCCTTCAGCGTACTTTTCGGTTCGTCAACCCTCAAACTCAGTTAACCATCCCCGTATTCGACTCTTTATGAAACAATTCAGTCTGATTTTACTGCTTGCATTACCGGTGCTGGGGTTTGCCCAGTCCGCCACTGCCCAAACCAATGCCATCACCCCGGCCACCAGCCGACCCACTGCGGACGGGTCTGATTTCAAAAAGACGACCCGGACGTTCGATCTGAGCGTAGCCACAAAGGGGGATTTTTCGGTGGTGGCGCTGTCGGTCAATCAGTTGCATGGGTTGGGGCGTTCACATCGCTTTCGGATCGGCTACGGCCTGCGACTGGCCTCGGCCTTCGGGTCCAACGCCGATTACCGCACGGCCCCGGCTAACCTTACGTCGGGTAATCAGAGCATTGTCGCCCTGTTCAGCAACGACCTCATTGCCAATATCGACACGGTTCGGTTTCCCAAAACGCAGATCAATTCGCTTAACGTCAGCATCAACCTGGAATATGCCGTCACCCGGCGGTTCTCGGTTGGGGCCAATATCGACGCGATTGGCTTTAGTTTCGGCGGCAAACAGACGGGTACGTTTACGGCCAACAGTCCGGTCCGGTCGTCGCTGAGCGGCACGGCTCAGGAAGCCAGCCCGACAACGTTCAACCTGCTGCTCATCAGCGACAGCGACCTCGGCAGCCTTAGTTCGGAATATTACGTTCGGTACCAGGCCTCGTCCAAAATCAGCGTCCGGGGCGGATTGAGTTTTCAGTTCAACGAGTACACCACGGCCCGCAAGCTGACGTTCGAGAATGATCGGTTTCGGACCAAGAACTTCCTGCCGATGCTGGCCGTAGCGTACCATTTCTAACCCTGATTCACCTCCCTACTCTTATGAAAAATCTTCTGTTCAGCCTGGCTGTCGGCTGTGCGCTGACGTTGCTCACGCGCAGCCCGGCCCAGAGCCAAACCGCCTGGAAACCCGGCAAAGCCAGCGTTGGCTTTGCCATCAAAAACGCCGGACTGACCGCCAACGGCTCGTTTGGTGGCTTCGCCGGTACGCTGCTCTTCGACCCGGCGAAGCCCGAAACCGGTAAACTCTCGGCCACCGTCGAAACCGCTACCCTGGACACCGGCGTTGGGTTGCGCGACAAGCATCTCAAAAAAGAAGACTATTTCGACGTGGCGACCTACCCGCGCATCAGCCTGACGTCGGTCAGCATCGAGAAAAAAGGCGGCAATGCCTATCTCGGCACCTTCGATCTGACGCTGAAAAGCACGACCAAGCGGGTCACGATGCCGTTTACCTTCACCCAAACCGGCAGTACCGGTACGTTTGCGGGCAGTTTCGACATCAACCGGCTGGATTATAAAGTCGGCAAGTCGAACCTGTTTCTGAGCGACAAAGTAATCATCACACTTTCGGTACAGGCCCAGGCACAAACGGTAGCCGCCAACTGAACGGCACCAACCAGTAAACCAAATCAATCGAAGCCATGAAAAACATTTTTGTGCTGGGGCTGACCCTGTTACTGACCGCATTCGTTGTTGCGCCGGTCGAGATTCCGCAAAAGCCCGAAGACATCAGCCCGCTGCTGGTGGGCGAAACCATCCCCGATCTCAGCGTGGCGGGGATAGACGGGAAGGCGGTGAATCTGAAAGCGGAAGTGGCCAAAAAACCAACCGTGCTGGTGTTTTACCGGGGTGGCTGGTGTCCGTTCTGCAACAAACAACTGGCCGAACTCCGCACCCTGGAGCCGGAACTGACCAAGATGGGCTACCAGATGCTGGCCGTCAGCACCGACAGCCCCGACAATCTGAAGGCGTCGATGGACAAACACCAATTGAGTTACACCCTGCTCTCCGATGCCGACCTGACGGCCGCCAAAGCCTTCGGGCTGGCCTTTAAAGCCCCGGCGGCCTACGCGGCTACGCTCGAAAAAGGCAGTGGCGGCAAAAACGTCGACAATCTGTTGCCCGTTCCGGCGGTATTTCTGCTTGACAAACAGGGGGTTATCAAGTTTGAATACATCAATCCCAACATGAAAGAGCGCATTTCGGCCAAACTGCTGACCGCAGCCGCCGAAGCCATGATGTGAGTACGAAGCCCAAACCGATGCGCCACCGATAGAGTCGTCCCCGGCCATATCGGTGGCTGTTTCCTGATTCGTCAACCCCATCCGGCATGAAACCCTTTTGGTTTTTCGTATTACTCGCCAGCCCATCATTTGCCCAAATCGCTGTGACCGGCACCGTCCGGGACGCGAAAACGGGTCAGCCGCTGCCCTTTGTCAGCGTTCGGGTGCTGAACACGGCCATCGGCACGGTATCCGGCGAAGACGGGACGTTCCGGCTAACTGTTGCCACTGATTCGGCCCGAATCGGTGTTTCGCGAATAGGATACAAGCCTGTCAGCCAGATGGTTGGCCGGGCAATGACGATTCTTCTGACCGAAGATCAGCAAAGTCTGACCGAAGTGCGGGTCCGGCTCGTGAATCCGGCCCACCGGATTGTAGCGGCTGCGGTCCAAAACCGGGCCCAAAACGATCCGGAACAATTAGCTTCGTTTCAGTACGAGAACTACAGCAAATCGGCGGTCACGACCAGCCCGCCCGACCCGGCCAGCGACCGGCATCTGTTTGTGATCGAGACGTTTTCGACGCGCCGGTTTGCGCAGCCCAACCGCTCGAAAGAAATCATCACGGCCAGCCGCACCTCCGGTACGCAGGCTACCCTGCTGTCGAGCCTGTCGATGCTGATGCAGTCGTTTGGGTTCTACCGCGAAACCATCACGTTTCAGTTGCCGCAGGTGCAGGAGGCGGTAGCGTATCTGAATCCACTGTCGCCCAACAGCCAAACCCGCTACGACTTTTTTATGGCCGATACGCTGCTCAACCCCACCGGCGACAGCACGTTTGTGATTGAGTTTACCCCGAAAATTGGGGCTAAATTTTCGGGACTGAGCGGAACCATGCACCTCAACTCGACCCGCTTCGCCCTCGAATACGTCCGGGCGCAGACGGCGGACCCGAATACGCTGCTCCATTTTTTGCTGGAACAGACCTACGAACCCATTGACGGCCAGTGGTTTCCGGCCAAACAAACGATTGACTGGACACTGCCGGGGGTTAAACACAACGGCAAACAGGTCCTGTTTCAGACGCAGAGCTGGCTATCGAACATCCGGCTCAACCAACCCATCCCGACGACGGTGTTCGACCAGCAAACGCTCGACATCAACCCCGATGCCATCTACCAATCCGACACGTTTTGGGCCGACAAACAAGCCGAGACCCTGAGCCGTACCGAGCAAAATACCTATCAATACTACCAGTCGTTGTCGGCGGCCAAACGCTTCGGGAAAAACGCCGTGCTCAACGTTGGCGAGTGGTTGACCGCCGGGGTGATTCCCCTCGGCAAAACGCTGGATCTGGGTACCCAAAACCTATTCGACGCCAACGTGTATGAAGGATTTCGCCCGACGATAAACCTGCTGACGAACCGTAATTTTTCCCAACTGGTCCGGTTGGACGGCAAAATCGCGTATGGCTTCCGCGACAAAGCCTGGAAATACGAAGGCCGCATCCGGGTCAACCTCAACGAGGCCCGCCGGATGACCTGGACGCTCGGCTACCGGAACGACATATCGGAACCGGCTAACGTTCAGTACTTTATCTGGAATTTTCCGCAGATTCCCTACGAACTGCTGCGGACGTTTCTGATTAGCCGGGCCGACAAACTCCGGCAGTGGAAATCGGAACTGTCCCTGCGGGCGTTGCGCTACGCGACGGTTTCACTGAGCGTTACCGACGAAATCCGCACCCCGACTTATGGCTACAAATATGCCAACCCCGATCTGGATATGTGGCAAATGAGCCAGTTTCACAGCACCGAGGTCGGGCTGGGGATTCGGTACGCTTACAACGAACAGTTTGCCCAGGTCGGGCGGGGCAGTCTCATCACCCGGTCACCGTCGCCCACGATTTCGCTGCACGCGGCCAAAGGAATCATGGCGTTTACGGGCAGCACCCTCGACTACGTGAAAGTTAACCTGAAGGTCGACTACTCGTTTCAGACACGCGGGCTGGGCGAGACATTCGTGACCGTTTCGGCGGGCAAGACCTGGGGTGATTTGCCGTATCCGTACCTCTACAATGGCCGGGGGGCGTTGGGTGCGAACAACCTGATTTGGGTGGCCAACCATTTCCAGACGATGGGCCTGTACGAATTTGCCTCCGACCAGTATGCCAACGCCTTTGTGACGCATAATTTCAAACACTGGCTCGGTAAACCAACTACGCCCTGGTTCCAGCCCGAACTGTCGGTCGTACAGGGCATCGCCGTTGGCAGCCTGCGCAACAAGTCCAATCACGAAGGCATTCAGTTCAAGACGCTGGAAAAGGGCTATTTCGAGTCGGGGGTACTGGTTGATAACCTCTACCGGCAGAAACTTAAAAACCTGGTCTACATCGGGGCCGGGCTGGGCGTGTTCCGGCGGTGGGGAAGTTATGCCAGTGACCGTTCGAACGAAAACTGGGCCGTGCGCTTAGTCTGGAATGTCGCCTTCTGAGTTCGTCAAAAAATAAATACGCTCCCCGTTTCAATCCACTCACAGCATGACATTAATTTCCTTACAGAAGGCGATGCAGGGCAAACTAAACATGAAAAGCTAATGGAATCACCCGTATTGATTCAGACTAAAGCGTCATCAGGAATGAGCCTGCGGGCTGTCTGGCTGCATCTGCGGGTGCCGTTCTCGTTTTTTCTGATGCCCGTTTTCTGGTTCGCCCTGAGCCAGTCGGCCCACCCGGACGCGGGCCGCACGTGGGCGGTTCTGCTCATTATCCATCTGCTGGTGTACCCGGCGAGTCACGCCTACAACAGTTATTACGACAAAGATGAAGAAAGCATTGGCCTGCTGGCCACCCCACCCCCGGTCGATAAAACGTTGTGGTGGGTTGCCTGGGGGCTCGATGGGCTGGCGTTGTTGCTGGGCGCGTGGGTTGGCTGGCCGTTTGTCGCCTATCTGCTGGTGTACGGGTTCACCTCCAAAGCCTACAGCCATGACGGTATCCGGCTGAAAAAATACCCGGTTACCGGCTGGTTAGTTGTGGGGCTTTGCCAGGGCGGGTTAACGTTTCTGGCCACGTATCAGGCCATCAATCAACTACCAATGACCGAGTTAATCCAGCCGAAACTCTTCCTGGCAGCCGGTTTGTGTACCCTGAATATCCTGGCTATTTATCCCATCACGCAGGTGTACCAACACGGCGAAGATGGTCGGCGGGGTGATCTGACGATGAGTCGCTGGTTGGGCATTCGGGGTACGTTCTGGTGTACCGGGGTGATCTTTACGCTAGTAATGGGCGGGTTTTACCTCTTTTTTCAGGGCCGGATACCTTTCTACGGCCTCCAGCTCTGCCTCCTCCCGGCAACGCTCTATTTTGTGTTCTGGTACAGCCGTGTTCACCGGAACCCAAAGGCCGCCACGTATCAATCGGCCATGCGCATGACCCTGCTGGCGGGCCTTGGGCTGAACGCATTTTTCATCGGTCAGTGGCTGTGGCCGTAGCCGGAAACGCGGTTGGACATTGGTTTAAGGCTGTCTATCAACTGAATTCAATCGGCACCGGAGTGTAAGCTACTTCCTTACCCAACAGTAAGATAAGAGCTATACCAATATTTACTCCCAGCCGCCCCCCAGCACCCGGTACAAATCCGTGAGGGATAAAAACTGCGCCTGTTTGGTGTTGATTAGAGCCAGTTCGGCCTCCAGCACGCTGCGCTGCGCCGTTCCCATCCCGACCCTTAATTCGGCACATGGTGTCGTTCCGGCCCCCACGTAGCATCAACTCAAAACGATAACCGCCTTTTGTGCCAGTAAAGCCGGTTTTATATCGTCTTCTTCAGCCAATCCCCAAATGTAGGCGTGAGCCGGATTGTCAAACCCATGCTCGGCAACGGTGCAGGGATCATAAAACGTTGACAACTCAATAGCTTTCACCTCATTATTGGCTATGGAAGCCAACGCGAATTTGGCAAGGTCACGCACTGATTGCTCCGGCGTGGTCAGACTGAAGCAATCGACAGATAGTTTATCGGCATCTTTTGGGGGTAATTTAAAGTTTCGGGAGGTCGGCCGCCCATCGGGGTCAACGTATTTATGCCAGGGAGTACGGTAGATGCTTCGGTAAAGCTGTTCGTCGTCTGCTACGGGAGTAGTATTCATCAATCAATAGGTTAGCGGTTCAGCCACTGCAACGTCTCCCGCAACGACTCTGGTGTTAATGGGCCTTGCCGAGGTACTTCGCTGGGGGCGATACAAACAAATTTGTTTCGCCCACCCGGATACGCCAGCAGTTCAACCGACTTATCGCCGTTACGAAGGTTAATCATGACCTCGCCAACCGGCCCCGGCGACGTATGGTAGACGAGATGCCCCGTTGCGGTGAGCAACAGGGCAATATCGAGTGCCGACAACACCGTTGCATGAGATGGTGCAATAGCCCCGTCTTCGTCCCACCCGTCGGTGAGATGCTGGTAGGAAACGATAGCGGTCAGGTGCTGTCGATTCAGGGAAGACGCGCCAACATCAGTACCGGACTGAACCGGGTTAGTTTGCTGCGTCAATATATCCTGTGCGAAGTCGAGGGTATCAAACACAGTCCGATATGTAGTAGTTGCTGTCTTGTTTGAAACTCAATTTACCGGTTTTCGGGCCGTTCTCAAAATGGGGTTGTTTAGCGTCTGTCTATTTCCCTAACTCCTGGCCACCCCAACGCGCCCGGCAGGTGAATTGCAGTGTTGTCTTGCTTCTTTACGCAGCAAGTAGAATCTTTGTTTCCCGCCGTTAGCTATAACCGACAAAATGATTACAAAAGATAACCTCGAAGATCTCCTGCAATACTTGGATTTTGAACAGCAGGGCACTGTTTACAGTAAATATTTTGACGCATACGACGCTTATCTCAAAGTTGATTTTACGAGCAAACAACTCATTTACCCCGAAGAAAAGGGCCTGAAAATAAATGAACGCCAAACCTGTAACTTCTCCGATAACGAGAATTTCGTTGTCTTTGAGTGCGTTCACCGGCTACTGGAAAAAGGCTACAAACCCGAACATATTGAACTCGAACCCAAATGGAAAGTAGGACATGGTGCCAGCGGGGGGCGTGCCGATGTGCTGGTCAATGATAATGCGGGCAAGTCGCTGCTGATTATTGAGTGCAAAACAGCCGGTAAACAGTTCAAAGATGCTTGGAACGTGACCCAGCAAAACGGCGGACAACTACTTAGCTACGTACAGCAGCAGCGCAGCACCCAGTTTGTCTGCCTGTATGCTTCCACCATCGAAAGCGGCCGGGTTGCTTACCAGAATTATATCGTTGCGTTAAAAGACAACGAAAAACTGCTGGACGAATACGAAGGCAGACAGCCGCTGACTTTCCGCGATGCCCAGGATGTTGAGGCCATTTATAAAGCCTGGAAGGAAACCTATAAACTCGACTTTGCGACGAAGGGCATTTTTGAGGACGATATTCAGCCTTATCACATTGGTAAGCAAAAGTTTACGGTTAGCGATCTGACCACAATCAGCCACCACGACATTCAGGGCAAGTACCACGAATTTGCTACCATTCTGCGGCAGCACAACGTGTCAGGGCGTGAAAATGCCTTCGACAAACTCGTCAATCTGTTCCTCTGCAAAATCGTTGACGAGACCAAAAACCCCAACGACCTGAAATTTTACTGGAAGGGAATTGCCTATGATTCGTTCTTCGATTTGCAGGACCGACTCCAGCAATTGTATCAGGCCGGGATGCAGGAATCGCTCAAAGAAGACGTAACCTATATCGACAATGCCGCGATTGACAATGCGTTTCGGTTCTTCAAAAATGACCCCGATGCCACCAGAGATACCATCAAAAAGTACTTCCGGCAGTTGAAGTTTTTTACCAACAACGACTTTGCCTTTATCGACGTCCACAACGAAAAACTGTTCTACCAAAACGCCGAAGTACTGCTTAAAATCGTCCGCATGTTGCAGGACATCCGGTTGCAGAGCGACGAGCAAAATCAGTTTCTGGGCGATATGTTCGAGGGTTTTCTCGATCAGGGCGTAAAGCAGAGCGAAGGGCAGTTTTTTACGCCCACGCCCATCGTAAAGTTCATCATGTCAGCTCTGCCGCTGGAAGAGTTGGTGCAAACCAGTGAGCAGCCGCCCCGCGCCATCGACTACGCCTGCGGGGCCGGGCATTTCCTGAACGAACTGGCCCTGCAACTCAAACCCTTTGTTGAAACTCACAAAAAAGCTGACCCCAAAGAATACTACAAAGCCATTCAGGGAATCGAGAAAGAATACCGGTTGTCGAAGGTAGCCAAAGTGTCGGCGGCTATGTACGGCCAAAATGAAATTAGTATCGTTTATGCCGATGCCCTGGCCCGCCATGAGCAGGTTAACGAAGGCAGCTACTCGATTCTGGTGGCCAACCCGCCCTACAGCGTGAAGGGGTTTCTGGAAACGCTGCCCGACACCGACCGGAAGCTGTACCAGTTATACGGTGACATTGACACCAAAACCCTGGCCCGCAACAATGCCATCGAAACGTTTTTCATCGAACGGGCCAAACAACTGCTTCAGCCGGCGGGCGTAGCGGCCATTATTGTGCCGTCGAGTATTCTGTCCAATGCCAAAGGCGGCTATGTTGCCACGCGGGCCATTTTGCTGCAATATTTCGACATCGTGGCCATTGCTCAGTTTGGTTCGCGGACGTTCGGTAAAACCGGCACTAACACCGTCACGCTGTTTCTGCGTCGGAAAGCCGAAAACCCCGCCCCGGCCGAGCATTTTCAGAACCGGGTAAACGCCTGGTTCCGGGGCAACGACGATAAGGATGCGGTGTTTGCTGACGAACACTACATTCGGGATTACTGCGCCCACATCAACGTAGCGTTCGATGCCTATAAAACCCTGTTGCTGGGCGAACCTAATGCCGAACTGCTCGCGCATGAGTTATTCGTAGACTATGAGCGGGATTTTGAGAGCCGGACCGAAACGAAAAACTTCAGAAAACAACGCGACTTTAAGGCGTTGGATGCCGACGCGCAGCAAGTGGCCATCAACGCCCGCCTGCTGACCTACCTGCGCCGGGTCGAGAAAGACAAGCTGTATTATTACGTGCTGGCGACCGACAATCCGCAGCCGGTCGTGATTATCAAAAGCCCCACTAAAACAAAAGCGCAAAAGCAATTCTTAGGCTATGATTGGAGTGGGACGAAAGGTAGCGAGGGTATCAAATATCTCACAACCGGGTCATCTCTTAAAGACGAAGCAGAGGACGATGAGGACGTAGAGCAAGATGTGGATATTGAAGAACGTATTATCGAAAACCTTAATAGCTTACAGTACATACAGACTCCTCTATATGATCCGAAAAGCTTAGCCAATCCCGAAAAGCTGAATACGGTCATCCGGCAGAACTTCCTGAAACAGCCGCTTACTATCGCTGAAACTCTGCAACCGTTCGTATCAACGGCCCGGCTGGTGGATATGCTGGATTTCTCACGGGTTGATTTTGAGAAGCAGTTTTCATTAACGCCAAAGAAAAACACAAGTATTAACACAGTTTGGCCTGTACTGAAATTAGGAGAAGTATGCGTATTTGAGTATGGAAAAAGTTTGCCAGAAGGAAAAAGATTAGACGGCAGATACCCAGTAATAGGATCAAATGGGCGTGTTGGATTTCATAATGAATACGTTGTAGAAGGTCCTGCCATCATAATCGGCCGTAAAGGTTCGGCTGGAGTAATCTTTTGGGAGAGTGAAAATTGTTATCCAATTGATACAACGTTTTACATTGTGACGAAAACAAATCAAATCAGCATAAGCTATTTGTATCTTGTCTTATTGAAGGCTGGTCTCCAAGAATTAAGTGGTGGAACGGGTGTGCCTGGTTTGAATCGTAATGATGCTTACGAAGTAAGAATTCCCCTCCCGCCCACTGACATACAGGCGCACATTGTCGCTGAATGTGAAGCGGTCGATGCGGAAGCAGCCGCAGCCAAGCAGGCTATCGGGGAAGCTAAACAGACAATTGAGGAATTGATACAGGACGAGTTTAGCAAAGGCTACCCGGAGAAGCAGTTAAGAACGGTGGCCCTCATCAACCCATCCAAAACGGAAATTAAAGCCGTCGATGAGAACACCCTCGTTTCGTTTGTGGAAATGGCATCCGTCAGTAACGACGGGTTTATTGAACACAAAGAGGACCGGCCCCTGAAAGACCTGAAAAAAGGCAGCTACACCTATTTCCGCGAGAACGACATCATTCTGGCGAAAATTACCCCCTGCATGGAAAACGGCAAAAGCGCATTAGCGCAAGGACTGACAAACGGGCTGGCAATGGGAAGTTCAGAGCTCCACGTAATCCGCACCAACGATGACGTGACACCCAAGTACACCTTCACGCTGCTCAACCGGGAAACCGTTCGTAACGAAGCCGAGCCAAACATGACCGGTTCGAGTGGTCACCGGCGCGTACCCGCGTCGTTTTATGAAAACTACAGGATTCCGGTGCCGCCGTTGGCGCAGCAGGCCGAGTTGGTTGTTGCCGTCGGGTTGCTGGAGGCCCGGATTACGGCGGCTCAGGCCGTGTTGGACGGGGCGGCAAACCGAAAGCAGGCCATTATACAGCGATACCTGACCGATCAAACCCTTGTGCAGTCGCAACAGCGGCAGCCAACACTGACCAGTTCGGCAGATTTGGTTGACAATGAGCCGGTTATCTCAATAAATGATTAGCTATGGTGGGTGGCAACCGGGGTGCTCCGGCAGTTGGAACTCTCGCCCTGTTCTGTTACTTTTACTGTAAAGCCACTACCTTGATGAGCACACCCCGCAAGACCCGGTCAGACAAGAAGATCGGCACCATAGAAAAAGAATTGGGCATTTCGATCTACGGCCCCAACGGGCGTAAAATACGGAAGGATAAAACAGTAGGGCAGGTACGGAAGGATGCCCTGACCGACGACCAGAAGATTGCGGCCAAACGGCAGGTGAAAGTCCATCCCAAAATCAAAACCGCCGATTTAAACAAGGTGCGTCAGGCCGTTAAGAATGTGAGCCAGAAATGAACGAGCCAGTTGCTTATAACGATAACGTTTTCATTAATTGCCCGTTCGACAAAGCCTACAAGCCCTTTCTGTGGGCGATTATTTTTGCCATTCAGGACTGCGATTTTACCCCGCGCTGTGCGCAGGAGGAAGACAACGCCGGTGACATTCGCATTCAGAAGATCATGAAAATCATCGACGAATGCCGCTATGGTATTCATGATATTTCTAAAGCCGACCTTGACGAACACTCCCAGTTAGCCCGATTCAACATGCCTCTTGAACTGGGCATTTTTCTGGCTGCTCATTACTTTGCTCCCCCCAAAAATCACAATAAAAACAAACGGTCCATGATTATGGACCTTGAGCCATTCCGTTACCAAAAATTCATTTCTGATTTAAGCGGTCAGGATATTAAAGCACACGGTTCCGAAACGGGTCAGATTCAGGTAAGCCGCGTTATTCAGAACGTCCGTGACTTTTTAGCTACCAGTTCCCGGCGGAAGCTATCGGGAGCCGCTTACATTGCGGGGCGGTATGAACTGTTTCTGGAAGCATTACCTGCTATTTGTGAACAGTTCACATGGGAAGTTGCCGATTTAACTTTCCTCGACTACCTGACCTGCGTTACCGCCTGGATTCAGGAGAACAGAGTCTAAATTCAATAATTGTTTACGCAGTGAAGTACAGAAGCATCTACGCTGCCTCAATTTGCTATTTGCCTATAACCAGTGCCGCCGAACAGGCATCCCGGCCCTTGAAGTTATCTCCCTTACTCCCAGCCGCCCCCCAGCGCCCGGTACAAATCCGTGAGGGATAAAAACTGCGCCTGTTTGGTGTTGATCAGGGCCAGTTCGGCTTCCAGCACGCTGCGCTGCGCCGTAATCACTTCCAGATACGACGCATAGCCACTGCGGAACAGATCGTTCGAGGTCGATACGGCCTGCCGCAGCACGGCCACTTCCTGCGCTTTCTGGTCGGCCACGGTGCGGTAGTTTTCTACGCCCCGCAAACTCGTCGTTACGTCGCTAAAGCCGGTCAGAATCGTCTGGCGATAATTGTAAAATGCTTCGCGGCTCTGCGCCACCGACTGCCGGTAGTTGGCTTTCAGGAAACGCCGGTTGAAAACGGGGGTCGTCAGCCCGCCCAGTAACCCGGCGGCAATGGAAGCGGGATTGACTAAGGTACTCAGCCGAAAGGTGTTCAGCCCGGCGTAGGCCGTGAGGTTCAGACTCGGTAAAAACTCGGCCCGCACCACCTGGACATCCACGTTGGCGGCTGCCAGGGCGAGTTCGGCCTGCCGGATGTCGGGTCGACGGGTGAGCATCTGCGCGGGTAATCCGGCCAGCACCTGACCGGGTAGTTCGCGCGCCTGCAACGACTCCCCCCGCGCAATGGGTTGCGGATAGCGGCCCAGGAGCCGGTTCAGGGCGTTTTCGGTTTCGATAATCTGCTGCCGCACCTGCCCCTGCCGACTGCGGGTGTTGAGGAGTTGCGCCGTAAACTGCTGTACGGCCAGTTCGGTCACCCGGCCGGCCTGTTTCTGCACCTGCACCAGTTCAACGGCCCGCGCCTGAAAGTCGATGTTTTTCTGAATGATTTCCCCTTCGCCATCCAGCGCGAGGAGTTCGTAATAGTACCGGGCCACGTCGGCCACCAGCGCGGTGACAACGGCGTGACGACCGCTTTCGGAACTCAGAATACGCAGATAAGCCGCCCGGCGCCGGTTGCGGAGTTTTCCCCAGATGTCCACTTCCCAGGTGCTGCGGGCACCCAGAAAATAGTCGGGCGTGGGGTTTGGTGTAATCTGCCTGCCGTTGATGTTGTTGGATAGATTGGTGTCGTAATTACCAACCCCGGTCATGGTGTACTGCCCGAACCGGTCAACGCCCGCCGAGGCTACCAAATTGACCTGCGGAGCCAGAAATCCCCGGCTGTAGTCGAACCCGGCGCGGGCCTGTTCGATGCGTTGCGTGGCGACCCGCAAATCCAGATTGCTGGTCAGGGCCGTGTCGATGAGCTGTACCAGGCTGGAGTCGCCGAAAAACGTTCGCCAGGACTGACCGGCAATACTGACCGAGTCGGTCTGACCGGCGAAGGAACCCGGCACCGGGCGACTGGTGAGCGCGGTGGCCGGGGCCGGTTGCAGGGTTCGTATGGTCTGGCACCCGCTCAGCAACAGCAGCGGCACCGCTATAAGTCGAACGGAACGCAGGGATTTATTTGTCAATAACAGCTTCATGAGTGTGGGTTTGCGTGAATACAGGAACCGAATCGGGCGCATCGGCTACTAAGGGCTCACCGTTTTCGGGGTCGGTATCGGGGTGGTTTTTCTGGAAGCGTTCGCCGATCTTAGCGAAGATCACGTACAGGCCCGGCACCAGCACCAGCCCGAAAACGGTACCGGTAAACATCCCCCCGGCAGCCGTCGTACCGATGGACCGGTTGCCAACGGCCCCCGCACCAGCCGCCAGACACAGCGGAATCAGCCCGGCGATGAATGCAAACGAGGTCATCAGAATGGGGCGCAGCCGGGAAACGGCCCCTTCGATGGCAGCTTTCACGATGGGCAGGCCTTCCTTTTGCCGCTGATTGGCAAATTCAACGATCAGAATGGCGTTTTTGCCGAGCAGACCGATGAGCATCACCAGAGCAACCTGCGCGTAAATGTTGTTCTGCAAACCCGCCAGTTGCAGAAAAGCGAACGACCCGAAAATACCCGTCGGCAGCGACAGCAGCACCGGCAGGGGCAGCAGCAGGCTTTCGTACTGCGCCACCAGCAGCAGGTACACGAACAGCAGACAGATAGCAAAAATGTACAGCGCCTGATTGCCCGACTGGATTTCTTCCCGCGTCATGCCCGACCATTCGTAGCCAAAGCCTTTGGGTAATTTTTCGGCGGCAACTTCCTGAATAGCTTTGATGGCATCGCCACTGCTGTAGCCGGGAGCGGCATCGCCGTTGACCATCGCCGAGGTGTACATGTTGTAGCGGGTCAGTTGTTCCGGGCCGTAGACGCGCTCCATCGTGATAAAGTTGGCATACGGCACCATTTCACCCTGATCGTTTTTAACCCGCATATTCAGCACGTCTTCGGGTTTGGTCCGGTAAGCCGGGTCGGCCTGCACGTAGACCTTGTACAACTGGCCGAAGCGGATAAAATTAGACGCGTAATAACTGCCCATCAGGGTTTGCAGGGTGCCCATGGCGTTTTCGATGGATACGCCTTTCTGGGCGGCCTTATCCTGGTCCACGTGCAGCATGTACTGCGGAAAACTGGGGTCGAAACTCGTGAAGGCATCACCGATTTCGGGCCGTTTTTTCAGGGCGGCAATAAACTCCTGCGCAATGGTAGCGGTCTTCAGCAAATCACCGCTTTTGCCCTGATCCAGCAGCCGTAGCTCAAACCCGCTGGAGTTGCCGAAGCCCGGCACCGTGGGCGGAGGAAAAAACTGAATGCTGGCATCGGTCACTGTTTTGGCTTTCGCTTCCAGCCGGGCAATCAGCGTCTGCATCGACTCGGTGCGGGCCTCCCAGGGTTTGAGGTTAATCATCCCCATGCCGTAAGATGCCCCCGCGCCGTCGGTCAGCAGGCTGTAGCCCGCCAGGGTCGATACGTTTTCGACCGATGGTTGCGCCGACGCGATTTCCTCGATGGCATCCATCACTTTTTCGGTCCGATCCACGGTAGCCCCGGCGGGGGTGGTCACGTTGACGTAAATCATGCCCTGGTCTTCGGTCGGAATAAACCCGGCGGGCAGAATGGTGCTGACCCCCCAGGTCGCCACGATGAACCCAATCAGGGCCACCCACGTAACCACGCTCCGGCTCAGTACCCGGCGCAGCAGACCCTGATACCGACACGCTACCGATTCATACACCCGGTTGAAGCCCGCAAAAAACCGCCCCATCAACCCGGTTTTCTCCCCGTGCATGGGCCGGAGCAGAATGGCGCACAGGGCGGGGGTCAGCGTGAGGGCGTTCACCCCGGAAATGACAATGGCAATGGCCAGCGTCAGCGAGAACTGCCGGTAAAATATCCCGACCGGACCCGACATGAACGCGACCGGCACGAACACCGCCGACATCACCAGCGTGATGGCCACGATGGCTCCGGCAATGTCTTTCATGGCGGTAAACGTGGCCGCACGGGGCGTGGCACCGGTTTCTTCCATGGTGGCATGAACGGCCTCGACCACCACAATCGCGTTATCGACCACAATCCCGATGGCCAGCACGAGCGCGAACAGGGTGAGCAGGTTGATCGAAAAGCCAATCGTACTCATGAACGCGAACGTACCGATGAGGGCCACCGGCACCGCCAGGGCACAAATCAGGGTGGACCGCCAGTCCTGCAAAAACAGGAAAACGATGATAAATACCAGGATGAAGGCTTCGATCAGGGTCTTGATGACTTCGTGAATCGACGCGTCCAGAAACCGCGACACGTCGTAGGCGTAGTTGTAGGTCATGCCCGACGGAAACGAGGTTTCTTTCAGTTCGGCCATGCGTTTTTTCACGCTGGCAATGACCTCGCTGGCATTGGAGCCGGGCCGCTGTTTGAGCATGATAGCCGCCGAGGGTCTCCCGTCGGTTTTGGACACTACGCCGTAATCTGCCGAGCCAAATTCAACGTCGGCCACGTCCTTCAGCCGCAGCAGCGACCCGTCGGCATTAGCCCGCAATACGAGGTCTTCGTACTGTTTGGGTTCGTTGAACTTGCCGGTATAGCGCAGCACGTACTGGAGCGATTGCGGGTTGCGGTCGGCGCTTTCGCCCGCCTTGCCGGGCGCGGCCTCCACGTTCTGTTTACGAACGGCGGCAATCACCTCATCCGGCGAAATATCGTACACCGTCATCCGGTCGGGCTTGAGCCAAACGCGCATTGAGTAGTCACGGCTGCCCATAATCGTGGCCAGCCCCACCCCGTCGATGCGTTTGAGTTCGGCCAGGATGTTGATGTCGGCGAAGTTGTAAATGAATTTTTCGTCCACCGTCGGGTCGTCGCTCACCACGTTGAGGTAGAGCAGCATACTGTTTACCTCTTTTTCGGTGACAACCCCGGCTTTGATTACTTCTTCGGGCAGTTCGTCCACTACCGTCGTCACGCGGTTCTGCACGTTCACGGCCGCCAGGTCGGGGTCGGTGCCGACGTTGAAAAACACCGTGATGAGCGTGGTGCCGTCATTACCCGAAATAGAAGTCATGTAATTCATGCCGGGTACGCCGTTGATGGCCCGTTCGAGCGGGGTGGCAACGGCCTTGACGCATACGTCGGCACTGGCCCCGGTGTAGTGGGTGGTGACGGTGACCGATGGCGGCACAATTTCGGGAAACTGCGTCACGGGCAGACCCGTCAGGGCCAGTATGCCCATCAGCACAATCAGGACCGAAATAACGGTGGATAAAAGCGGCCGTTTAATGAAAATATCGAACATAAGCGATCGGGGATTGGGTTACCGCGCCAGGGCGTACATGGCCCGCAGACTGTCGGCGGGCAGGGGTTTGGGGTCGATGGTCATGCCATCTTTGAGGTTCTGCGTCCCTTCGTACACGATGCGTTCGCCGGGCCGTAATCCCGACTGCACGATGTAAAACTGGTCGACGCGGCTGCGGGGAATGAACGCGCGGGTTTTGACCTTATTATCAGCGTCGACCACGAACACGAAACTCTTGTCCTGCACGTCGAACACCGCTTTTTGCGGCACCAGCACGGCATCATCCACATCGGTCGTCAGGCGGATTTTGCCGGTGGCCCCGTGGCGCAGAATGCGGCCTGGATTGGGGAAACGCGCCCGGAAGGCAATCGTACCGGAGTTACCCTCGAAGATGGTTTCGGTGGTTTCGATCTTGCCTTTGTAGGGATACATCGAATCGTCGGCCAGCAGCAGTTCGACCTCGCGGGCGGTAGCTTTGTCAGGGTCGCGCCGTTTTTTGATAAAGGCTAAATACTCTTTCTCCGACACGTTAAAATAGGCGTACATCTGGCGGATGTCGGTCACGGTCGTAAGCAGGGCACCCTCGTTGACGAGGCTCCCCTGTTTGAACGGAATCCGGTTGATTACCCCGTCGAAGGGTGCGCGGACGCTGGTCAAGGACATGTGAAACCGGGCTTTGGCCAGGGCCGCCTTTGCCTGGTCGATAGCCCCCTGGGCAACGGCCCGTTTGGCGTGGGCTAATTTGAGTTCGGAGGGTGAAATAATGTCTTTATCGACCAGCAGTTTCACCCGTCCCGTTTCCACATCGCTGGATTTAGCTTCGGCTTCAGCACTCTCCAGACTGGCCTGCGCTCTGGAGACTTCGACCCGATATTCGGCTTCGTTCAACTGAAACAGCAGTTGCCCCTTGTGAACGGGTTGCCCTTCATCGACCAGAATTCTATCGAGATACCCCGTCAGGCGGGCGCGAACCTCCACGTTCTGCACCGCTTCCAGATTACCGGCATAGTCGCGGTCGAGGGTGGCTTCCTGTTTGGTGAGCTGAATAACCGGGAAGGCGGGTTTTTCGCCCGTTTCCTCCGTTTTTGCCGTATCGGCATGACCCGAGCAACCGCCCAGAAACAAGCCGACAAGGATGATTTTTGTAGCGGAACAACAGTGCATAACGATATTTTGAGTGGACTACCTGATCGGGTGGCCGGGTCAGTAACCGGCCCGATGTGGTCAGCAAATACGGATTATGCCTTAAAGCTCGGCTTAGAAAATTCTTAGAATTTGCTTAGAAATAGCGTCTCACGCGATACGTCTCCTCAAAAAGCACAAAAACGCCACCCCGAATCTGGTCTGGGTGGCGTTTCGATGGTGTTCAACTATGAAAAAAGCAATTACGGATTTTCGTCGGTTTCGGCGGTGGCGATTTTGGCCAGGTCTTTGTTGCCCGGCAGCATCGCCAATCCCCGTTTGAGCCATTCCTCGCGGGCTGTTTTGTCTTTGGTGACCAGTTCATTATACGAAATCAGGTATTTGAAGGCCAGCGCGAGGTCTTTCTGGTAGCGTTTCCGGTCGTCGGGCTTATCGGCGATCATGGTAATAAACTGCTCGAAAAATGGCTTTGCCTTGCCATTCCGTACGGCGGCCTCGGGCGTATAAGCATAGTAGTTGGCTTTGGCCCGGTACAGCACCGTGGGCGCATACTCGGGGGTTGGCTTCTGCGACAGGGCGAGGGCCGAGTCGGCTCTGGCGAACCGGACGGTGTCGCGCACTAACTTACCGAGACTGTCGCGGCCAAAACCCAGCGTGTAGTTGCTCATGCCGTAGCGAAACCAGTCCTGCGCGTCGGGTTTGAAGCCGTGTTTTGCCGACGAATCCAGCGCGGCAAGAGCCTGCGGGTGCTTTTTGGCCCGGTAGTAGTACTTGGCAATGTCGCTGTAGAGGTTGTCGCTGGTATCGCCGGGAGCGGCTTTTTCCAAATAGGTGACCCCCAGCGAATCGTTTTTAGCTTTCAGCGAATCATTGGCAAATCCTTCCTGCGCCAGATACGCCTGTCCGAGATACTTGTAATCGTCGGACATAACCTTTTTTGGGACTTTCTCAATAAACGTATTCAGGTTTTCGATGGCTTTCTGTGGCTCTTTCAGCGACGAATAGGCCCAGCCTTTGATCCGGTACACAATGGGGTTTTGCATCAGCACGGCCTGATTACTGTCGATTAAGACAACGGCCCGCTGGTAATCTTTGGCCAGAAAATGAAACTGCGCCTGCCGCAGCAACGTCTCCGGGTTAGGGTCCTTAGCCACCCGAACGTACGCATCTTCGTATTTGGCGGCCTCTTTATAGCGGTTCACCAGAAAATACAGTTCGGCAAGCTGATTGTAGGCCGGGGCGTAATTCGGGTTGGCGTCGATGGCTTTTTTGTAATTCTCTACGGCCAGATTCAGGTTACGGCCCTGCCAGTAGATGTCACCGATGCGCTGATACACCCGCGAGGGATTCATGCCCAGCTCAATGGCGTTTTCGTAGCGCGAAACGGCCGTCCCACCGTCTTTGTTGAGGTAATAGGCATCGCCGAGGGCCAGTTGAATGGACGCGTTTTTCTTGTCGCGCTCGAAGGCCCGGTTCAGGAAGTCGATGGCTTTGGTGGCGTTGACGGCCTTCGGGTAGCGGGGTTTGATGGAGCCGCTGTCGGGCATCAGGTAGCCGGTGTATGCTTCGCCGATGCGGTAGAGGATATCGGCGTTTTTACCCTTGCTCTTCTCCACGACTTCGGCCAGTTTCGGGTCGGCCGCCCCCGCGTTGTTCTGCATCAGGTTGGTAATGGCCACCCCTGTTTCGTTGAGCGGCACCCGTTTTTCATCCATCGAAACGCCCTTCTCAAACCAGATGCGGGCCGAGTCGGGCTGACCGGCGCGGAGATAGCCGTACCCGGCATCGAAATTAGTTTGCATGGACGGGTTCTGCTGCGCGTTACGCATGAGCAGGGCTTTGGCTTCGCCGAAGCGGGCCATATTCATCAGTGTAGTGGCATCGGGGGCAGGGGCCGGGGTCTGCGCCAGTACCGTACCGGAAAGCACCGTACAGGCCAGACCGACCAGGATTAAAAGAGCAACGGGAGTTTTCATAGCGTTCTGGGGTGTTAGGGTAAACTGCATGGTCAGCAGGTGTCTGATTTATAGCAGCAAGGTATCCCGGACATCTAAGAGCAGGCTTACGATTTGCTTAGAAATCCCTTAGAAAATAGCCGGAAAAGCCAAAAACGGCTCACCGCTTGCATGCACTGAAACGGATGCTCGTACGCATTAATCAGTTCGTTGGGCTGCCCCTGCGTACGGTGTCAGGCTTTATTTTCCAACCGGTCTTTGACGTACAATTCCTCCACAATCACCAGCAGTACCGCAATCAGGGGCGAGGCAAACAGGATTCCGGCCAGCCCAACCAGCAACCCCAGCAGTACCTGCCCGAAGAGCAGCAGCGCGGGCGGCACCGACACGTATTTTTTGGTGAGCAACGGGGTCAGCACGTAGCCCTCCAGCGACTGAACGCCCATATACAGCGCAAACACGTACACAGGCTGCATGAGTCCCTGCGGGAAAGAAACCAGCAGAGCCGGGGCCAGCGCGAGGTAGGGACCCAGGTTCGGAATGAAGTTGAGCACTCCGGCAATGATGCCCAGCACAATGGGGAACGGAACCCCCAGCACGGCCAGGCCAACACCCGTTGCTACGCCCACCACCGTCATGGTGATGCTGCGGCTGATAAACCAGTTTTTGAGCGTTTCGTAGCACTGATCCAGTACGCCTAATAGCCGGTCGCGGTACGCGGGATTGAACAAACGCACAAACCCGTTGCGGTAGTTGCCCGGACTCGACGCCAGATAGATGCCGGTAATCAGCACGATCAGCACATTAACCAGACCGCCCAGCGTACCCGACACCACACCCGTCATCTGCGACAGCACATCCTTGGCCGACCCGCCCGACGACAGCAGTTTGCCGGGGTTCTGGGGGATGTCGGCCAGCAGCCGCTTTCCCCAGGCCGACTGCCCCAGCGTGGCTTTCAGGTCGTTGATGGACTGCGGCAGCGACTGCACCAGTTGGTCGGCCTGCGCACTTACCGTCGGGGCCAGCGCCAGCCCGATGCCCGCGATCAGTGCCACCAGCAGGAGCATAACCACCGCCACCGAAAGGCCGTAGGAAAGGGGCGTTTTGCGCTCAACGAAGTGGCTCAGGCTACTGAACACGACGGCGATAGTGATACCCCCGAAAACCAGGAAGAAAAAGTTGGCCGCGTAGCCAATGAGCAGAAACAGAGCCAGTAACGACAGGGCAACGAACGAAACGGTAGCGGCATTACGGGCGAGAGAAGGGGGTGTAGCATCCATAAAGAAACGTCAGTGGGCCTGCCCGTTGGCGGGTTCGGCCGGTTTGGTTTTGGCGGGGGGGCGCGACAGAATCGCCGGGCCGTTGGTCGTGGGCTGTTGTTCCAGCAGGACGACGGTATGCGGAAATGGCATGTCGATACCGGCTTTGTCGAGGGCCAGTTTGATACCCGTTACGACCTGATCGCTTACGTTTAGCGCGTTGGCCTGCTGCGATTCGACCCAGAAATAAACCGTCAGATTCACCGACGACCCGGCCAGTTCCGACACGTATACCCAGGGGCCGGGGTCGGGCAAAACCCCCTCGATGCCCTGTAAAACATCATGAATCACCTGACGGGCCTCTTCGATGGAGTCGGGGTAGCCGATGCCGACCACAAACTTGACCCGGCGCTTAGTAAAGGCCGTGCGCACCAGTACCGAACTCGTATAGACGTCACCGTTCGGAATGATGACCCGTTCGCCCTCGTAGGTTTTGAGTTGGGTCGAACGCATATTGATCGTCTCGACCGTGCCTTCATAGTCCTTCACCCGAATCTGATCGCCTACGATGAAGGGTTGCTGCCAGAGAATCAGCAGACCCGCAAAGTAGTTTTGCAGAATGTCCTTAAAGGCAAACCCGATGGCCACCGAGGTAACGCCCAGCCCCGCAATCACATCGCCGGGTTTGAACGACGGAATGATGACGACTGCAGCGGCCAGAATGCCGAAAATGGTAATCAGGGTGCTGACAATGCGGGCGACTAAGTTGGCCAGCGTATCGTTGATGGCATGGCTCCGCACGGCTACCCGGTTAATGACCCGCTTAACGCCTTTGGCCAGCAACCAGAACAGGAAAAATACCAGCGTGCCTACAATGAGGTAGGGCAACCGTTCGACGGCTCCCTTGATGAAATCCCGGACGGTGTTCCAGAACAGGGTAATGCCGTCGTTGATGGTGAACGGCGGCTGGTTAACGCCGTTGGGCTGGAGCAATAACAGTAGGTTGGCCAACATGAATAGTGAAACGGGGCTACGTGATTTAGGGCGTTACAGCTACATCGGGTAACACAGCCTGAGGCTGGTAAAACATAACCAGCGTACCGAGCCGTCGGTTGGGTGCGGTGATGGGTATCGACAGTTCGTATGGCACCTTACCACTGAAGTACACCGCTGTCTGCTCAAGCAGATACGCCGGAAAACGACCGGCGTAGGGCAATCCCTGGTTCTTTTTGTTGGTCGACAACGTCACTTTACCGGCCGTATCGACCAGCAGAATTTCCTTTATCCCCTGCCGCTGAACCAGCGTATTGAAGTACTCGTTGACTTCGCCGGGCTTGTTCTGCAACAGCGCATTGCGTACGGCCCAGGAGAAGGTAGTGAGGCCGAGCGTGAGTTGCTGACGGTCGCTGGTCAACTGATTTTGCCGGGCCGTTTGGATCAGTGATTTCCGGTTCTGGTCAAACTCGTTGGCCAGTTGCCAGTTTCGGAAAAGCAGATATCCCGCGCCGAGTACCAGAAAAAGGATAATGCCATACAAAAATAGCGGGAGGGGTAGGGTCGTCCTGTCGGGGGCATCCCTATTGGCTGGTTGGCTTTTCGTGTTCATTAATACAGATGTTTGCTTTGTAAAGGATGATACAAATAGCACGGGCAATATCCCTATCCCTACTACCGGGCTGTAAGCACTTCAGCACCGGCGGGATATTGAATGTCGGCATCGCGCTCGGCTGTGATAAAAACGCGGACGGGTTTACTCACGGCCGGTGCCGTTAGGCTGGCCTTCAATGTGTTGGATGCCGGTTTGAGCAGACCTAATTTCTTCACGCTGTTCTGCTCCAGCTCCGTCCAGACAACATAGACCTGCTGGGGTGGATTGAGTCGCTCCGGGGGCGCCAGATTCATGACGCTTACACTGACGACGTAGTTGTTGTTCTTGTCCTTTTTAACGGCGACAGAACCCGTAGCAGCCGGCACGACCGACGATGTGGCAAATTTCATTTTGGGGGTACAGGACCCGATCATCAGGGCAAGGACGAGGACCGTAGTGATGGAGATGAGACGTTTCATTGGTTGGTAAGTGCCGGACTATGTATTCCGACAACGCTACAAATTTCCCGACCCCATCTTAGAACCCGCTTAACGATTACTTAGAATATGCTTAGAGGCATTTCGCCACAATCCGGGAGAACGGCATCGGGCGGGACGAGTCGGCCCAAAACCGGAAAAACCGATTATTTTTGTAAAAACACGACGACCATGACATCACTGGAGAAAGAAGCTGTTAAACAGGTGATCCGCGAACTGCTACAGGAGGATAAAACCTTATTAAAGGCAATCGTAAAAGAAGTGATCGAGGATGAATTGAAGGGCGCAGAACCCGATAGAAAAGCCAAAATTGAAGCCATTATTCGCCGGGATTTTGAGCGATATCATGACGTTTTCAAAGCACTCGCCTGATGGAGTACCTGAAAAAAGAGGATGTTACGCTTATCAATCATCTGACGATCAAAGATGTAGGCGGCAATTTTGTGCCACCGGAAGACCTCCTGCACGAAGAAAATTTGGATTATCTACTGGAAGCCGTGCAGGCCGAGATGTTTGGTGAACCGCTGTACCCGGATATTCACCAGAAGGCGGGCCTGTATATGTTCAACATCATTTGCAACCACATTTTTCAGGACGGCAACAAGCGTACGGGACTGGAAGCGGCCCTGCTTTTTCTACAGCTAAACGACTACGATCTGATCATTGACGGCGAGTTATTAACGCAGTTCACCCTCGCGGTAGCCTCGGCCGAGCACACGCTGGAGTCGGTCCAGGATTGGTTTAAACGCCATATCCAGCCCGTTACGTGAGTTAACAGCAGTGTGTAGTTCGGTCGAAAAGTGTGCTTTTGCGCAATGGCCCCGGACATTGTTAGCATTTCAAATTGCAAAATCTCATTTTTAAGGACACCAGACAGTTTGGTAACGCCAAAATAAGTTCAATGCGAATAGTTTAATCATTTGTTTTCAAAGCACAACAAAACTTTCGTATGTTGAAAAGTTATGCCTCATTGTAGAGCGACAGTACAAAACGTTAACATTTTTGCAGATATCAGACAAGAAAATGCCAACGCTTCACAAAATTAAAAGAGGTGTTTATCAACGCAATTGCCGACACACAAACACCACATTTAATTTTGCCCGACACTCCAAAGCCCACGGGATGGTACGTAAACCCCGATAATGGCGTAAACGCAGATGGACATAGCGCGAAGCTGATAGAAATATCAATGATGATACTTCTATCAGCTTTTTTATAAATATGCGGGAGAACTCTGTATTATCCCATTGAATGGAATCCAACTTTGTTTGCTTCTGTGTCGATAAAAAGTGCAATGAAGCCCCTGTCACCAATAGAAGTTTTCGGCAAAATAACTGTTCCACCGGCACTTTCTACTCTGCCTAATGGAACTGAAAGGTCATTTCCGCCATCTAAGTAAACAGTTGTGCCGGTCATTGCAGGAACATAGTTTTCACCGCAAGCAATTGCTCCGCCAAATCCGCCTTTTTGTGGATCAGACGGTAAATATGCATATTGCATATTAGGGTCGTCATGAATTTGAACATCTAAAACTTTTGCATAAAAAGTTTTTGCTCTTTCGAAATCTGTAGCTGGTATTTCAAACCAATTTAGAGAATTTACCATGTTTATTAAAGTTTATTCGAGTGTTTATTGTTTTTAGTTATCAATATAAATTCATCAGTAATCAAGCAAATACGGGTAACTCGAGTTGGTCAATCTGCGCTTCGGCATTCTGTATACTTTCTGCAGCGTTGAACAAAAGCCCGGAGGCCTCAATAAACTGCACGTGTTGAATACCCAGCGTTTGCCACAAATATTTTGCGTACGGTGTTGCGAAATCCTTGTCGCTGCCTATGCCGGTGCCCCCGCTGGTAAAAATGATGTACACGCTTTGTGCGCCAAGTTTGCCGTGAGAAACGCCGTCAACGTATTCAAAGGTCGAGCCGGGACGGCTGATATGGTCAACGTACGCCTTGAACGTGGAGGGAACGGTCCAGTTGTAAAGCGGCAGGCCGAGTACCACCACGTCGGCGGTGAGCAGTTCTGCCACCATTTCGTCGGAAAGCTGCTTAGCGGCCTGCATGGCCGGGGTGGGGTTTTGCATGGAGTACAAAATCCCATCAACCATTGCCTCCGTTGGGAGGGGTAGGCCTACCGCTAAATCGCGGGTTGTAACGTTAGCTTCGGGATGATCCCGGAGTAGGCGCGCTACCAATTGGGTGGTTAGTTGCCGAGTTACTGAATCGGCATACCGCGGGCTACTGTCCAAGCGCAGAATTTCAAGGGTGCGGTATGGGGTGTGAGTCATAAGAAAAAGTGTTTGAATGTGGTGAATAATTGATGATTAGTGGCGATGCTCATTAGTTTTATTTACTTTTGTACTGCAAACATCCAGAGTATGTAATAGATAAACAAGTAGGATTATTAAACAGAGTAAGTATGAAAAACAATACTAATCTTGATAATCAAGAAGTTGAAATTAGAAAAAATTTCATTTTTGATGAAAATAACTACCCTGTGGCTTCTACGATGAAAGTTTTGGGTGGCAAGTGGAAACCAATATTAATCAATGCCATTTACATCACTGCCCCCGCAAGGTTTGGCGAATTGAAGCGTAGTGTAACGGGCATAACACAATCTATGCTTACGCAACAGCTCAGAGAATTAGAAGATGATGGTATTATTAGCAGAAAAATTTATGCAGAGATTCCTCCAAAGGTAGAATACACTTTAACGGAGTTTGGACTCACACTATCGCCCATATTGCAAACAATGGCAGACTGGGGGAAGCGATACAGGCTTAACAACGAGTTGAAAAAGAAAAAGTAAGAGTGCTTTTAAGGAAATATTTTTGAATTGAAATCCAATGCTTTTGGTGGCACATTTGCTTTTTTGCAACCGCACCAAAGACAGATATAATGGATAGACAAACCACGACAGAAAAAGTACAACGAAGGCATAACAGCGGTTTGGCAAAATGGAGGCAGAAGTGCTGAACTGAGCATTTGTACTTCTAATTTCCCCACTTCACCAATCCCCAAACCGTTCGTTAACGGGAAATTGAGCCGACATAAGGTTCCTAAACCAAACATCGAAAAATGTTGCATCGCTTTCACTACCCGGAGTCAAAATAACTCACTGAACAACTTTCGCACACTTTCCTTTTCGTAGTCGGTAGCCAGCGTCTGATTGGCATAGTCCAGCAGCATCCGGGCCTGCTGCGCCAGCACGGGCCGACGGTCGGGCGAGCAAACCGTACTGTCCACTAAGGCCAACGCCCGCAGCAACCGCCGGAATACGGCATGATTTCCCTTCGCGTTGACGCGGGGCAGATCGAACGTGAGCCGGATGTAGTCGGCAAAATCGGCAGTACGGACCATCACCCGCAGGTGTTTTCCGTCGGAACGGAGCCGGGCCGGAAACTCGTTGCGGGCCAGCCGTTCGCCAATGGCTCCCAGATAATCGACCGCCATGATGGCCGTAGTCGTGTCGTTGATGCCGGGCGAAAGGGCTTTCAGCGCAATATCCACCAATTGCTGAATGCCGAAGGCCACGTCCTGCTCGATGTTGCGGTGCCGCCCGATGCTGACGTACTGTAACAAGTCGTCGGGCCAGTCGGCTTCGTTGGGGTCGTCGCGCTCCATACCGCTGCGGACGCTGAACAGTTTGGTGCCCGCCCCCACAAACGCGCCCATGGGTTGCTCGATGCGCAGCACCACCCGCTGCCGGGTGGCCCAGCGCAGCAGGCCATTGGTGTTGATGCGTTGCAGATAGCCCGCCTGCCCGGCCGACACGGAATGCCAGCCGGTCTGCTCATCGGCGTAGCGCAGGGCCGCTTCGGCCTTCACCGGGTCGTCGATGGGTTCACCAAAGCGTCCGGGAAACATCGTGTCGATGGCCTCGGTGGTTTCGTGAAAAATACGCCGAACAATGGTGCCTGTTTGGAGCGATTCGGCGATGTGGTGAATGAAAAAGATGAGCGCGGCCACCCCACCCAACGCCAGCAGCAATCCCGCCAGTACTGCCGTAGCGGGTACAAACTTGTGCTCATCGGTACCGCGAATAGTACCCAGCACGACTAAGCAGTACGCAAAAACGGCGATGAAATAGCCCATCACGACCTGATTGACCCGGTCGCGCATAAAGTTCCGCAGCACCCTGGGCGAATATTGACTGCTGACCTGGGTGATGGTGGCCAGCGTGAGCGAAAACACCAGGGCGGCTACCGTCAGCATGGACCCGGCAATGGCAGTCAGCATCCCCCGCGACCCTTCGGCCCCCGTACCGAACAGTAGCGGAAACTGCTTTTGTCCCTGCCAGGCCGTGTGGACATCAAACTCGATCAGACCATACGCCAGGCCAAACGATCCGACGACCAATAAACCGGGTACAAACCAAAGCGATTCCTGTAGTTGCTGCCAGTACTGGCCAAAGCGGGTGTTCATGAATGGTAGGAGCTATCTTTTAAAAACTCCGGGCGGGTTGAATAGTTAAGCTAAATACTCAACAACCAACCAACACAGCCATGGTACAGCCCATTGATTTGCACAGCGACCGCATTGTTGCCTATCAGTTTTCCGGCAAAATCACCGCCGACGAGATAAAGTCCATTGCCGACTTATTGGATAAAAAGACGGACCGAACCGAGAAAATGCGCTTCTACGCCGAATACACGACTGCCGACGGCGTTACGCCCAAAGCCATCTGGGAAGACCTTAAATTTGACCTCTCGCACCTGACCGACTTCGATAAGGCCGCGTTCGTCATCGACTCCGACGTGCTTGGTCTCTCCGCCCAGGTGGCCAACCTGGTGCCGGGTCTGGAGGTGAAATATTTCAAGCCCGACGAGCAGGCACAGGCCCGGCAGTGGGTCATGAACTGACCGATGATTCCCTGCCCGACGGCTAAGGGGCAAAACAAGAGCCGGGAGAAAGAAACCGGACTGGGCCGTTACACCGAATCCGAATGAAATAATGGCTTTTTTGTGTCTGGAACGGATACAAATTTTTTACCGGTCATGCAGCCACCGTCGACTCGTTGACGATAGCTGCATGACCGTTTTTTTTGGTTGCTGTGGCGATTGAAATTCCCCTGTTCATTACGCTCAACCATTTACATTAGCTGGTACTGTCTCTCTCTGAAAAGCGGCCGGATGGAGGCCCGGTAACTCAACAGGTTGGGCGCGGCTTTGGCAGCCAGCCGGAGGGCCAGGTCCGTAGACGATAGGTATGTAGATGGTAAGCTGTTCCCTGACGGTGCTGTTGGTTGACAAGGCAAAGGAACTCCAGGTCAGGCAGCTTACCAGATTGCAGGAAATTAGGAATTAATTAATTTTTTGCGAATTCCCACCAGACCCCGCTTAACGACATATCGGTAACGCCGACTCTCCAAAGTGATCAATACCGTTGGTCAGGGAATCAACCCCAGAACGGGTAGGTTACGCGAAATAAACGCCCTGAGGACTCCCTGAGGCCACTTTATGACAACGATTCTCCACTAAAATCAAGATATAAACAATGCAGCCAGGGGGTAGGCAGATCGCAGCAAAAAGCGGCACAACGCTGCAATCAGATCACGGACTTTTGTTTTCATGCCAACCCACGTAGCTCACCAGGCTCAAACCATCTCTATTGTTCCCGGTTCTGAAATTGATTGACCTGTTCGGTCAACCGCCCCGCTCTTTCTGTTTCTTTTCAACCAACTCAACGACTCAGTTTTATGGAATTAATGGGCAAGTTCTTACCAACTGCCGGCACTGTAGGCATGCTGCCTATGGTTACCTGGTTTTGTATGCTCGTGGCTTTTTACGCCTTCTTGGGCAATTTTATTTTTGCCCTCGCTTCGCAGAAGAGTGTCGCGCCCGAACACCGCATTTCGCGGCATTACACGGCCATTATTGCCGCCATTGCCGGGATTTCCTACTTCCTGATGCAGGACTACTACCGCGATATGCTGGGCGAACTCGCCAAAATTGACTCAGCCGATGCACGAGCAGAGTTGATTCGCCGGTCCTACAACGCCATTGGGCAGTTGCGTTACATGGACTGGGCCATCACAACTCCGCTGCTGCTGATGAAACTGGTCTCCATGCTCAAGGTTCACTACCGCGAACACCGCTCAACGATCAATACGCTGCTGGCCGCCGACCTGTTTATGATCGTGACCGGCTACATTGGCGAGCAGCAACTGTCGGCCACCAACGAAATACTGGTCGGTCCCAAACTAATCTGGGGGGCTGTTTCTACAGTGGGCTACGTTGTTGTTGTGCTGATTCTGTGGCGTTTATGGAAACAGTTTTCCGGCAATGTGCTGCCCGAAGAGCGGTGGGCTTACCGTACGATGGGCCTATTGACCGTAACGTTCTGGGGTGTTTACCCCATCGGCTACATCCTGACCACCTTCGGCGGCTTTGATCTCAACTGGGTTCATATTTCCTTTTCTATTGCCGATGTTATCAATAAAGTGGGTGTTGGGGCTATTGCGTTCCAGGCAGCCGAGCAGGTGCTCGAACGGCGCGTTGCCGAAGATGCAACCGCCCCTTACCACACCGTGGGGTAATTTTGGCCGGGCTGCTCCCCAAAACTGAATAAAACGGTTCCAGCCCGACGGGCCGACACAGGCCCGGCAGTGGGTCATGAACTGACCGATGATTCCCTGCCGGAACCCCGGCAACGATACCCCTTTCGCCCGCATCAGCCAGCGGTTTCGTGACCGCCCGACTCACCCTTGACTATCTGGCCCCTCATCGACCGAGAAAGTGCAGCCGGACACCGAGGCCGATAAAACTGTTGAGGGGTTCGTTAAAGTGGCCTGCCTCCTGATACCGGAAGTAGGTGTAGAGCGTACTGCGCTCGGAGATGTCGTATTCACAGTCGACCTGAGCGAAGGGTTCGTTGAGGTTATAGGGATTGAAAACGTCGTAAGTACCAAAAGCCGCGCCTACAAACCCCCGCTCGCTGAACTCGTAATGCAGGGCTGCTTTGTAGATCAGATGGGTTTTCCGAACGCCGTCGACAACGGGCAGGCCGTCGAGGTTATTATCCTTCTGGAACGTATAAACATAGCCCAGCCCCCCCACGAAGAGAAACTTCTTCGACAGCGGGTACCGCCCTTCGGCCACGCCGAGGTAATTGCTGCGGGTATAGGGCACGCCCCCGTCCGGACCGGGATTTTCGATTACGTTGGTCGACATACGGGCCAGAAACCGTACGGTGTTCCAGAACTGACGCGTCTGGAGTTCCACCTTGTAGTGGTAATAGGCATCGAAGTTGCGCGGGCGTTCGCCCAGCCGGAAACCTACCTGAAGTTTCAGCGTTCTGTTAAGCCGGAACGTTGGCACCACGTTCTGGTCAAACCGAACATTGCCATGCACATCGACGATGGTGCGGCTGTAGAGCAACAGACTGACCACCTCGGTCTTTCGAGCAGGTGACCCGGCTTTTTCGGCTTTCGTAGTCCGCAGGGTATCCGCTCGTTCGATGGGTTGCGCCGATACGGTAGCTGCACCGAGCGCACACAGAAGGAGCAAAAGCACTATTTTTTTCATAACATGTCGTCATTATCGGCTATAGTGGCCGGATTGCGTTCACAACGCGCTTGTACAGACTGTGTGCAGGCAGAAGTAATCGCTTGGATAAACCGGACGAGTTTACTGAGAAGATACTGGCGAAACTCTTCACCAACCCACATAATCGGGTGGTTTGATACCGTTCAGGCGCAGATACACCAGCAACTGCGCCCGGTGGTGGGTCTGATGGTCGGCAATGAGCAGCATGATCTGGCGTTTGGTGAGCGGCCCGGCAAAAAACGATACCGTATCGTCGAGGTGCGCCGGATCGAACACCCGAATTGCCTCGATGGCGTAGTCGTAGGCCTGCGTGACCATCTGCATCGCTTCGGCTTTGCTCTGGTTGGTCGCCTTCAGCGAAGCCGCCGACAGTGGACTCGGCATTTTGGTTAAATGAGTGGAGGTGAGCCAGGTCAGGTTCTGGGCAATATGCACCGTCTGCGCCCGAAACGTCATTTCTTCCGGGGTGGGCTGGTAGCTGTAGTTGGCCTCGGGCATCCGGTCGGCTGTGGTCAGGGTGTATCGTTTGGCATTGGTGAGCCGGATTTGCAGTTCCGTTAGCAGCGACGGCACCTGGCCGAAACCGGCCGTAACCAGTAAGCCCAGTACGAGAGTCAGGTACGTTGTTTTCATCATTAAGTTAGGTTTACATGACTTGAACCAGTATTTGCCGCTCCCGGTTGGCCGTAAGGAAAAATACATTGGGGCGGGCAATGACCCGGCGGGTCGATGTGCTGCCGTTCTTCCTGTACTTCGTTTCGGTCAATAGTGGCCGTTACTGCGGACATAGACCGGAACGGAGTTTGCCAAAATAGAGTTTAGCAGGAGAAACATCGGCAACGTAAACCCCAATTCTATGAAAGCTATTCTTCTGTTAACCAGCCTGTTCCTCGGACTCACTGCGTTTATATCCGCTGATTCCGTTATTCCCGATAAACCCGAAGACATTAGCCCGCTGCTGGTGGGTGAAACCATTCCCGACGTGAACCTGATGACCGTATCGGGCCAGACAACGGCGCTCAAAACAGAAATCGCCAAAAAACCCACGATTCTGGTGTTTTACCGGGGCGGCTGGTGTCCGTACTGCAACACTCACCTGGCCGAACTGCGTCTGCTTCAGCCCGACATGGACCGGATGGGCTACCAGATGATTGCTATCAGCACCGATGCGCCGGAGGGCCTGAAAACCACGGCGGAGAAAAATCAGCTCACCTATACCCTCCTCTCCGATGCCGACCTGACGGCGACCAAAGCCTTTGGGCTGGCTTTTAAAGCCCCCGAACGCTATGGCGAGATGCTGGTGAAAAGCAGTGGCGGCAAAAACGTCGATAAACTGCTGCCCGTTCCCGCCGTGTTTGTACTGGACACGAAGGGCGTTATCAAGTACGAACACATCAACCCCAACTTCAAAGAGCGCGTGTCGGCCAAAGTGCTGCGGGCCGTAACCGAGGCACTACAGTAGTGGTCTGCTGGACCACTTTAAGTAATTTCTTCCCTACTGTAAACTATTTTACCGAACGTTCGGTTTAAAAGACATTTAACTGTAGGGACAACATGGCCAATGTGAAAGTAGAGCAGGACGTGGTTATCGACCGGTTGATGGGCGTTTTCCAGTCGGTCGGCTACGACGGAGCCAGTTTGAGTGAACTTGCTGCCGCTACCGGTCTGCAAAAAGCGAGTTTATACCACCGCTTTCCCAACGGCAAACAGGCTATGGCAACCGCCGTACTCGACCACGTTGCCGAGTTAATCAACAATCGGCTTGCCGACGTGCTGCAATCGTCGGCCCCGGCCCCTACCCGTCTAACCAACGCCCTGACGATTGTGCATCAGATTTATGATGGTGGCCGCTTGGCCTGTGTGCTGCGGGCGTTATCGCACGGCACAGCCGCCAGGTTGTTCCGGGAGCCGATAGCGGTCATTTTCACGACGTGGGTGGCTGCGTTTGCCCATCTGGCCCGCGACTTTGGCTTTGAGGCCGGAGCCGCCCAACGATTGGCCGAGTCCACGCTGATTCGGGTGCAGGGGTCGCTGATTCTGGCCCAGACACTGCAACAGCCAGGTGTTTTTGAGCAGACCCTGCATGACATAGAAGCCGATTTCCTTTCCCGTCAGTAAATCAGTTGGTAGTACCAGTGATTTATTGTGGTCAAAATTTTTACCGAACGTTCGGTAAATCAATTTAGTCTATTTCAACCAATTCAGTTCACCAAATCAACCAAAATCATGTCACAATTCACCGTCCCAACCCGCGACCAGGTGTCGCCCGCATCGCAGGAGTCATTTGATGGCCTGCAAAAAGCCCTCGGTTTCGTCCCGAATCTGTACGCTACCATTGCGTATTCCGATAACGGCCTGCCCAAATACATAGCCTTTCAGGGAGCGAAAACATCGCTTTCCAACAAGGAGAAAGAAGTGGTCAACCTCGTGGTGAGCGAAGTGAACGGGTGTCGGTATTGCCTGAGTGCCCATACGGTAATTGGCAAAATGAATGGCTTTTCGGACGACGAAATCCTCGACTTCCGGGCTGGTCACAGCAGCAACGGGAAACTAAATACGTTGGTTGTTCTGGCTAAAGACATCACCGAAAACAAAGGCCGGGTATCGCCCGCGAACCTCGACGCCTTCTACGCAGCGGGTTATACCAATGGCAATCTGGTGGATGTGATTTTGCAGGTGAGCGACAAAATTGCCATGAACTACCTCCACAATTTGACCGAGATACCCATTGATTTCCCGGTAGCACCAGCTTTGGAAACGGAAGCCGCCTGATATACGGTCATTACGTTTCGCTGTCATTGGTCATACTAACCAGCAACCAATGACAGCGAAACGTATTGATTAACAACCAACGAATGATGAAAACAATAGACGAATTTTACGATGATGTTCCCTTCGTACATGAAGAATGTGGCGACACGATGTGGGACGAGACAGTACTAAACCAACTAACGGCTGATATGACTCCGCAACGACCACCCCTGCCGCCCTTCACCCTCGAAACGGCCCGGCAAAAAGTACAACTGGCCGAAGATGCTTGGAATACCAAAGACCCCGAACGGGTTAGTATGGCCTACACGCCCGACACCGAATGGCGCAACCGCGCCGAATTCATCAACGGCCGCGACGAAGTGAAAGCGTTCCTGACCCGCAAGTGGTCAACCGAACAAGGATACCGATTGAAGAAAGAACTCTGGGGCTTTCGGGAGAACCGGATGGCCGTGCGCTTCGAGTATGAATGGTATGACGAAAGTGGCCAGTGGTACCGCAGCTACGGGAATGAGCTGTGGGAATTTGACGAGAACGGCCTGATGTCCAAACGATTTGCCAGCATCAACGACGCACCCATTACCGAAAGCGAACGGCGCGTTTTCTAATCAATCCGCTTATCCGTCCGTTTACCGAAACGGACGTTTTCCCTGACAACATGGCACGCCACTACGCATCCCTCGCCTTTACCGAACCCGTTAAAGCGGTGCAGGAACGCTACATCTACGCTAATGCCGAAATCGTGGACCTCGCCGACCGACCCGACCTGCTGGAGCAGTTGGACCCAACCAACTACAAACACCGCCCCGAACGAATGTTATCGGTACACGTCGAGGCCTACGACCGCGACGGCGGCCCGGTGGAACTGCCCGCGACACATTACCCCGCGCTACACCACCGACGAGATAAACGCGTCCCTCGCCCCTCAACGCGAATACATTACCCAACTGGAAGCCGAAGTAGCGCGGTTGCGGGCAAACTCCTGACGGGTAGAGAAACGGTTATGGGAATCCGGAATTATGTTACAGATGCGGCCCCTGTTTGTCAGACCTTTGGGTTCGTAAACAAACCGAACCGAAACCATGATTTTGATAACAGGAGCCACCGGCCAGTTAGGAGCGGCCGTCATTAATCAGTTACTCGAAAAATCGCCCGCCAGCCAGGTGGTTGCGCTGGTACGGGACGAAGCCAAAGCGGCCGACCTCAACAGCAAAGGCGTACACATCCGGGTGGGGAATTATGACGACCTCGACTCGCTCAATCGGGCCATGCAGGGCGTGACCAAGGTGCTGCTGATTGCCGGAACGGATGAGCAGAAACGGCTGCAGCAACACAAAAACGTAATGGATGCCGCCAAAAAAGCGGGAGTGCCGTGCGTAGCGTTCACGAGCCGGACGCTGCGCGACAAAACGACATTGGTGAATCGGCTGATGGACACCTATTTCGATACCGAAGACTATCTGAGAGCGAGCGGTCTGGATTATGCTATTATTCGCAACGTATTGTACATGGACACGCTGCCGCAGTTTATGGGGGGCAATGTGTTTGACACGGGCATAAACCTCCCCGCTGGTCAGGCTACGGTGCCGTTCGCGCTCCGAAGCGAGATGGGCGAAGGCATTGCCAATCTATTGCTGACGGGCGATTGCCAGAACCGGACGTACAACTTTACGGCCTCCGAAGCCTGGTCGTTTACCGACATTGCTACCACGCTGACCAAACTGTCCGGCAAAACAGTTAACTACAAGCCGGTTGAAAAGTCGGACTTTGAAGCGGGTCTGAAACAGCGCGGTCTGCCCGATGTGGTGGTTGGGCGGATTTCGGGGTTTATCACCGACATCAAAAACGGGCAGGAATCAGTCGTCAGTACCGACCTCGAAACCGCGCTGGGCCGCAAGCCCGCATCGCTGGAAGAGGGCTTAAAAAAACTGTTCAACCTATGAAAGACAGCCAGCCGCATCGGATTAAAACCATCAGTGACTATCATCGACTCAGGCAGATAGCGATGCCGGCCCACCCGCTCATCAGCATCATAAACCTTGAAACGGCTGGCTACGTGCCGATGGATGTGCCGATGAGTTTCGTGCATGACTTTTACGCCATATCCCTGAAAAAGCATTTTAACGCTAAAATCAAATATGGTCAGCAGGCGTACGATTTCGATGAGGGTAGTATGGCCTTCACGGCTCCCGGCCAGGTGTTGAACTTTGCCGCCGATACCGAACAGACGCAGAAAACAGCCGGCTGGCTATTGTTTATCCATCCCGATTTTCTGTGGAACACACCCTTGTCCAAAACCATCCGGCAGTACGAGTATTTCGATTATGCCGTGCATGAAGCCCTGTTTCTGTCCGAAAAGGAGGAAACAATCATCCAGGGCATCCTGCAAAACATCGAGCAGGAATATAATGCCAACATCGACAAGTTCAGCCAGACAATCATCGTGGCCCAACTCGAACTGCTGTTCTCCTACGCCGAACGATTTTACCAACGTCAGTTCATCACCCGCAAAATTACCAACCACAAAATTCTGACTCAGTTGGAGACCGTTCTTGGCAACTGTTTCCGGGACGATACACTGAACGAAAAAGGCATACCGACCGTACAGCACATTGCCGACGCGTTGAACGTATCGCCCCACTATTTGAGCGACCTGCTCAAGCTCCTGACCGGCCAACCTACGCAGCAGCACATCCACGATAAACTCATCGAAAAAGCGAAAGAGAAACTCTCCGTCAGCGATTTATCCGTCAGCGAAATTGCCTATGCGTTAGGCTTTGAGCATTCGCAGTCGTTCAGCCGCCTGTTCAAAGCCAAAACCAGTTTGTCGCCGGTGGCTTTCCGGCAGTCATTCAACTGACGGAAAGCAGATGTGCAAAACAGCACCGGTGTCGTCGATTTAGTACTACACCGGGCTAATACCCTGAACGAACTACTGACGCACGACTGACTTTCTCATTTTGCCTACAAAAACTCTCAATTCGACTACGGGGTGCGAGTAGCAGCCGATGACCTTTGTGATATCACTAATCTAAATTGATAGTATGATACCTCAACAGGAAACGTCAGGCGTTAGCCCGGCACCAACGCCGGTAACGGCTAACAAAATCTGGTTCATCACGGGGGCTTCCCGTGGTTTTGGCCGCGTCTGGACCGAAGCCGTGCTGAAGCGTGGCGACAAAGTTGCCGCTACGGCCCGCAAGCTGGCCAGTATTACCGACCTAAATGAGCAGTACGGCGAAAACGTGCTGACGCTTGAACTCGACGTGACAAAGCCCGACCAGGTGAAGGCCGCCGTTGCTCAGGCACACGCTCATTTCGGCAGGCTCGATGTCGTGCTGAACAATGCGGGCTATTCACTGGTCGGAACCATTGAAGAGGCCAGTGCCGACGATGTTCGGGCGATGTACGAGACCAACATTTTCGGCGCATTAGCCGTTATCCAGGCGGCCCTGCCTCTGTTGCGACAGCAGGGAGGAGGTCATATTCTGGGCGTATCGAGCGGTCTCGGCCATGTAACGATGCCGGTAATCGGCTATTACTGTTCGTCTAAATGGGCATTCGAAGCGATTCACGAAAGTTTAGCTGCCGAAGTGAAGGCGTTTGGCATCAACGTGACCATTATCGAGCCGGGTGCGTATGCCACCGAGTTTGGCAGCCCGGAGTCGTTGACGTTTGCTGCGGGTCTCGACATCTACGCCGATTTTAAAGCGCAGTTTTTCGGTAGTTTAGGCACGATGGAACGGGGAGACCCGAAGGCGACACCGGCGGCTCTCTTCGCTATCGTGGATGCGGAAAATCCGCCCTTGCGGTTCAATCTCGGCAAACACAATTTGCCCTGGGTGCGATCCGCGTATGCCGACCGACTGGCCGTATGGGAGGAGTGGGAAACCGTTTCCAACGCAGCGCAGGGCGAATAAACGTAAAACAGAACGCAGGCCGATTCCTGATAAAGAACGACGGATAACCGAGGCAAAAAGTGTCGTATCGGTTATCCGTTTACATACTGCTCACTATGAAAAAAGAAAACGTCCCCCACAAATTCGAGTCATTATCCGCTGTTCACCAGGCGCTGGACTTGCCGAAACCGAAGCATCCGCTGATTAGTCTGATCAACGGGGCGACTGATTCGGTTGAACCGGATAAATTTCCTCAAAACCATGTGCTGAGTTTTTATAAACTATCGTACAAACCAAACCTCAGTGGCAAATTAAAGTACGGCCAAAGCTATTACGATTTCGATGAGGGCGGTTTGTTATTCGCGGCTCCGGGCCAGGTTATTGGTAGTCATGAGAACGATACCAGCGTGTGTTCCGAATTTACGCTGCTCATCCACCCCGATTTCTTTTTAGGGTATCCGTTAGCCAGGGCCATCAGGCAATATGGCTTCTTCGCTTACTCAACCAACGAAGCACTGCACCTGTCGGTAGATGAAAAAGCAACGATTATTTCCCTTTTCAACCTCATCGAAACCGAACTGAACAGCCGAATCGACGATTTCAGCCAGAACGTCGTCATCGCTCAACTTGAGCTGTTGCTGAACTACGCCAATCGGTTTTACAAGCGTCAGTTTATCATCCGTAAAGCCGTCAGCCATGATTTGTTACAAAAACTGGAAGAAATTTTAGCTGATTATTTCGGCAACAATAAATCAGCGGAGCAGGGCATACCCACGGTGCAGTATCTGGCAGACCAGGTACATACATCGCCCAGCTATCTGAGTGATATGCTGCGTTCGCTAACCGGGCAAAATGCCCAGCAGCACATCCACGATAAACTCATTGAACAAGCCAAAGAGCGATTGACCGGTACCAGCCTGTCGGTTACCGAAATTGCCTACGAACTGGGTTTTGAACATCCGCAATCCTTCAGTAAACTGTTTAAGACCAAAACCAGCCTAACCCCGCTGGCTTTCCGGCAGTCATTCAACTGATTGAAGCCGAACAAAGGGTTTGGAACAACTGTTACCGGAAACAGCTTTTAGCCAATGCAGCCAATTACTATTGATTCGCCCGTACCGATTTACCAGTTGGAGCCGGACGAGGTAACCGGTAGCAACCAGTTCAGGGTCTATACCTACGAAGGTGATTTCCCCAACCCGGCGGAACTGCTTGTACCACACCGGAAGGATCATTATCTGCTGGTATTCGTCAGGCACGCGGGCAATACCCGCCAGTGGATCGATATGAGGCCTTACGTCCCGAAAGACAACACGGTTTACTTTACTGGGCCGGGCCAGGTTATCGTCAAGGAAGAGTTTAACCAGTTGTGGAGTACGGGCATTGCTTTCACCGATGCATTCCTGGCACTACAGGAAAATGGGGCGTTAAGCCGGTTGCCACTGATCCAGCATTTTCAGAATGGCCCTGAATTGTTGCTCGCGGAAGCGGATGTTCGCTTCGTTGAAGACATGGTGAACAAGATTCGACTGGAGTACCAACGGCCCGGCGAGTGGCAGCAACGGATGCTGAGTGCTTACCTCACGGTGCTGCTTACCTATTTGAGCCGCCTGTACACGGAGCAATATACCAACAACGACCCCTCGGCCGACAAGCTGTTGCTCAGGAAGTTCCAAACGAAGATTGACGAGTGTTTCCGCGAACGGCACGAAGTAAGTGCGTATGCGTCGATGCTCAATATATCGGCCGGGCACTTGAGCGAGGTGGTGAAACAGTATAGTGGCAGGCCCGCCATCAAACACATCCACGAACGATTGATACTCGAAGCCCGGCGTTTGCTCTTTCACACCAGCACCCCGCTGAAGGAAATCACGTTCGACCTCGGTTTTTCGGACGCTTCCTACTTCACCCGTTTCTTCAAACGCGAAACCGGCGTGACGCCTGCCAACTACCGAAGCACCATCCGTAAAATGTACCAGTAATGCCGCAGAATGTGTTCCAGCCGGGTGAATAGCGTGCGGTACTTTTGTACTGTCAATAATTCATAACCACTCAAACATGAAAACAGTACTGATAACAGGAGCCAACAAAAGCATTGGCTTTGAAACCGCCCGGCAGCTACTCCGGCAGGGGTATTACGTGTATCTGGGATGCCGCGACAGGCAAAAAGGGCAGCAGGCGGTCAGCCAGTTGCAGGCAGAAGGCTTAGATCAGGTGGAGCCTATCGAGATTGATGTCGATAACATCGACTCCATAAAAGCAGCCCGCACCGTGCTGGGCCAGAAAACACCGGTGCTCGACGTCCTGATTAATAATGCCGGGATTGCCGGTGGTTTGCCACAAACAGCGGTCGACACCAACATCAGCGTATTCAGGCAGGTGTTTGAGACCAACTTTTTTGGTGTTATCGAAGTAACCCAGGCGTTTATGGACCTGCTGCGGCAGTCGCCGGAACCCCGAATCGTCAACGTCACCTCCGGTTTGGGGTCGCTGACGTTGCAGGATGACCCTGCGTGGAAGTATTATCAGGTCAAGCCGGCCAGTTATGTTTCGTCCAAAGCGGCACTCAACGGATTCACCATTGTGCTGGCGCATAACCTGCGCGATACGCCGTTCAAAGTTAATGCCGTCGACCCCGGCTATACCGCCACTGATTTTAATAATCACAGCGGTCCCGGAAGCGTGTCCGATGCCGCTGGCCGGGTGGTAAAAGCCGCCACGCTGGGGCCGGATGGTCCAACGGGCCAGTTCTTCAGCGATGATAATGCGCCCGAAACCGGGATCAGCCCTTGGTAATCGGGCAACCATTTAACAAGCTAACCAACAGAGCGATGAACATTGTAATAACCGGCTCACTGGGCAACATCAGCAAGCCCCTGACCGAAACGTTAGTCCGGCAGGGCCACACCGTTACGGTCATCAGCCACAGTGCGGAAAGGCAATCCGACATTGACGCCCTGGACGCAAAAGCGGCCATTGGTTCGTTGCAGGACCCCGATTTCCTGACGGCTGCCTTCGCCGGGGCCGATGCGGTCTATTGCATGGTGCCACCCAACTTTGCCGCTCCCGACGTGCGGGCCTATTACCGCGAAATCGGCAACAGTTACGCCCGGGCCATCCGGCAGTCGGGTGTAAAGCGGGTGGTTCACCTGAGCAGTTGGGGTGCCCATTTAGCCAAAGGAACCGGGTTTATCGTCGGGTCGCACGAAACAGAAGGCATCCTGAATGAATTGCCGGACGTATCCATCACACACCTGCGGGCGGGATCGTTCTACACCAATTTTTACGGTTTTATCAACATGATAAAGTACACGGGCCGCATCAGCACCAACTACGGGGGCAACGACCTGCTGGTGATGGTACACCCCAGCGATATTGCCACCGTTGCGGCTGAAGAACTGGTAACTCCCGGCTCGGCGGCTCCCGGAATCAGCATCCGCTACGTAGTTAGTGACGAATCTACGCCCACCCAAGTTGCCCACGCCCTGGGTGCTGCCCTTGGTAAACCCGACATGGAATGGGTATTGCTGACGGACGAGCAGGCGCAAACTGGTCTCGAACAGAACGGCGTACCCGCGCATCTGGCCACGCTCTTCGTTGAGTTGAACGCGGCCATCCACAACGGGAAGCTGCGGGAAGACTACGACCGGCACAAGCCCGCCACGATGGGTAAGGTAAAACTAACCGACTTTGCCAGCGAGTTTGCGGCTGTTTTCAATCAGAAGTGATTCGTTCGGGACGGCTAATACAGTCCAGACCATCCTAAACATCATCTATTCCTGTCGTCTCAACCGCTTCGGCAGTAGCCACGAGGAAGTGCCGAAGCGGTTGAGACGGCTGGAACTGGTCGGTGACCTAAAGCCCGGCACTAAACAGATTGATGGGGTTCGGCTGTAACTCGTTCTGCCGGGAAACTGGTAATCGGCGAGGTGTTCAGGACTTCCCGTTGTCTGACACCCGGCACCGGCGTTAACGGCATCAGCATGAATTTTTTTATCGCCGACAGCCAGTTGGAAAAGGTACGCTTCCGGTACGGTGATTTATCAAAATACTGCCGGGTGATGGTCTCGAAGTCTTCGGGTTCGCGGCCCGTCAGGCGTTTCACCACGTCGGTGGGGGCAATATCGAAGCGGTTCAGTTGCATCTGCCGGTTATAGAATGTAGCCTGAACAATACTAAACGCATCGAACCCAAAATCCTTCCCCAACATCATACCCGCTTTCAAAAACAACCATTCCGGTGAGGACACAGCCCGGACGCTGCGCCCACTGACTTTGGCGAAAATGGCAGCCATTTCGGGTGGCGAAATGGATTTTGGTCCCGTCGGAAATAGTCGCTGCCCGATGTAAGGCGTGGGGTTTTTCAGCAGGGCGGCAAGGCACCGACCCATGTCTCCGTTGGAAATCCAGGGGTTTTTGCCGGTACCGAACGGATTGGCCATGAAACCGAGTTGCAACACAAATTCCGTGACCACAAAGGCATTATCGGCAAAATAACCGGGTATGAAATAGACCACGTTCAGGCCCGATTTTTCCAGCAAGCCGTAGGCGGTGCGGATGTCGTTGGTCAGCAGGCTACCCGTGTCGGCAAATTCGGCAATGCGCTGCCCCATAAATACGACCGCTTCTACACCCGCTTCCTGGGCGGCTTTGATGAAAATGGGGATGTTTCCGGGCATTCCCTTCATCATCGGGTAGCAGTAATACACTTTCTTTACGTCGGTCAGGGCGTTTTTCCACTGCCCGAAATTATCGAACGTACCGATGGCGATTTCGGCTCCGATTTTTTCGAGTTCAAGGGCTTTCGCGTTGCGGGAACGGACGTAAATTTTCACCGGATAACCGGCTTTTAGTAACTCGACGGTGGCCGCGTACCCCGTTTTTCCGGTCGCTGCGGTGATCAGAATTTTGTCGTTCATGACTGTACGATGTTTACGTTAGTTGGTACTGTTTTTTTGCTGAGCAACTGCCGGAGGGATGCCAGATGACCGAAAATAACCAGCGGCACTAAACACGACGGCAACAGATTGAAGGGGAAATAGCCAATGGCAATATTCGGCTGGTCGAAGGCGAATTGCTGGAACGGAGTCGGGGCCGACAGCAGCCCGTTCACTGCAACGTTCACGACTAAGGCGAGGCAAACAAAATTCCAGATCAGCAAGAGTGGCTTATTGGGCTGGTTTTTCACGAAGCCAAAATAGTAGACCAGCGGAGCCGATAGACCGGAGAAAATGTCAAAATTCCGGCCCTCAAACGTCATCAGTTCGGGAATGGCTTTGTGTGTAAACAGCCACAACAACACGATTTCGACGGGAATACGGACGACGTGAAACAGCGTCAACGCCTTTACGTCTAAGCTATCGACGAACGCTTTGCCCCGTGCGGTACTCATTACTAAGACGATAGTCAGGATGGGCGGAAGCAACAGCAGCGGAAACCGGGGTGGTCCGGGCGTGGTAGCGGTGTAGAACCCCGCAAGACCCATGACCGACTGAACTGCAATCCAGGCTGTGATCGCGATCAGAAACGTTCGGTTGTCGTGCGTGGCGCGGGCAAACAGCCAGACAGCGACCAGTACGGCAAACCCGAAAACGAGGGGGATGTAGAGCGGAAGTTGTTCCATGACATTGCGTTTAGTTGACAATGCAAAGGAACTATGCCCTCAAATCAGGATGCTTGCCAAATGGCAAGAAATCAAGGATAGCCTATTTTTTGGTGGATTCGCGCCGGATACGGCTCAGCGACGTATCGGTAATGCCGAGGTACGACGCAATGTGTTTGAGTTGGGCGTATTGAAAAACGTCCCGGTCGGTAGTCATCAAATTCTCGTATCGTTCTTCGGCACTTTTGTTGATTAACTCCAGCGTCCGCTGTTTAAAGGCCGCAAAGGCTTTGACGAGCATCATCCGGCCAAATTCCCGAAATTCGGGTGAGGCATGAAAGAGTTTATTCAGCGTCTCGAACGTAATGGAATAACCGGCACAATCGGTCAGGGCCTGAATGTTTTCCGTCGAAACGGTCCGCATAAACAGCGACGATACCTCAAAGACGTATTTGTTTTTAGCGTAGAAATAGGTGGTTACTTCGTTGCCGTCGGGGTCGTGGGTGAAGGCCCGCATACAGCCCGTTTCCAGAAAAAAGTAGTCGTTGCTGACGGTGCCTTCTTTCAGAAAAAACTCATTCTTTTTGATAAGCCGCTCGGCAAACTGGTCGATAATGTTGGTCAGAGCCGAACCCGATACGGGTATGTTGCTCTGGATAAACGCGATAAGTACTTCTTTGGCCATTTTGTCTGAAACGGGCGTTGGCGGGCAAGTTACAAATAACGCAGCCACGCCTGCTTGTACCACCTTTTGATGCCGCCATTCCAACGGCTGGCACGCTACATAATGATCAGCGCGATGAACCAGACCGCATACAGCCGCAGCCGGTTAAGTCCGGCCATAGACCGGCAGTACCTGCCACAGTTCTATCGGACCCGACAGTGGCTTATGAAATGACCACTCCGCGACATATAGCCAACAAAAAAGCCCTTCATTGGCTTGAAAGGCTTTTTTGTTGATGTCCGGACTATGCTTAAAAGAACCAGAAACTGTCCCGGAATCGGAACTCGACCGAGCCTAAATACCCGCCTTTGGTGTAAACCGATGCCCGATACAGGCCGGGTTTGATGGCGTCGGCCAGGTCGAGCTGAAAGGAGATACGCCGGGGGTTCTTCGTAAAATCAACCGTCTGCATGGCCTGAACCGGCACCACTTCATTTACGCCGGGCAGGGCAACAGTCTCCGTGCGCAGGGGCGTCAGGGCTGGCTTATGGTGTTCGTTAGTCAGGCTCAGAAATACGGCCTGCGTTCCGGTCAATCCAGCCTGGGCCGGTACCGCAAACGAAATGGTCAGGGCGTTTACCTTCTTCGCTTTGGCCGTCAGGCGGTCGTTGGCCTTAGTGGCTTCGACCCGAAAATCGTCGCCTGTAACAGCCGAACGCGGCACCATCGTCACGAAACGGGCATCGGCTACGTCCAATTTTTGTTGCAAGGCGTACTGCTGATTCTGCAATGATTCGGTCGAATCCTGCTGCCAGTCGATTTTATCGTGCATGGCGTTCATCTGGGCGGTCAGGCTGTCGCGGGTGCCGGTGAGTTGGGTCAGGTTCTGGTTTAAGGCCTGAATAGTCAGCGTTCGACCGGTGTTGCGTTGCCGCAGGGCGCGCTGACGGGTCTGATTGTCGGTAAGGTGCTGGTTTACGCGGGCCAGGTCGTTGGTCAGGTCGCTGTTTTCGGTTTTAGCCGTAGTCAGTTGTTTGTTCAGCCAGCGTACATCGCCTTCGAGCTGGAGTTTGGCCGACAGCAACGAATCCGCCCGTTGCTCGAAACGATCAGTTTGCGTCAGCAGGGTATGGCTCTTCGTCGTGTAATAATAACCGACGGCAACGAGTGCAATCAGGCTGACTGCCAGTGCAGTGGTCAGGAATTGGGTAGTACGGACGTTTGTTTCCATAGCACAAATGGGTTTAGACTCAGTCAGTAGTATATAGTCTCAAAGGTGCGGTACGGTCGTTAAAGGCGTCTTAAAGAAACCTTAGAATTTGCTTAGACATTGGCTCACAGTCAATCATATACCTGAAATCGGGGTTACCTCTGTACGCACATACTTCTCCCTGTCCGAATGACCGATCACGTTTCGCGGTATGCCCGGGTACTGGCCTGGCTCGATAAGCACCTGATTCGTAAACTTTACACCGAGCGGGTGCGCCGGGTTATTCTCCAGAGTTTACCGTTCTGGGTGGCCTCCCTCCTCACGGGCCTGATGGCCGTTGGCTACGAAGAAGCCTTTTTGTGGGCCGAAAAAATCAGTTTCAGCTGGCTGCACCAGCAACCCCTGCTGGCGTTTGTACTGATGCCGCTGGCGTTTCTGGCCGCGTGGCTGCTGGTGAAAAAACTGGCCCCGGCCGCGCGCGGGAGCGGTATTCCACAGGTGATGGCCGCCATCGAACTGTCGAATCCAACTACTCACGCCCGCACGGGCTACCTGCTGAGTCTGCGCGTGGCCGGTGTCAAAATCCTGAGCAGTATCGTGTTGTTGCTGGGTGGGGGCGTTATTGGCCGCGAGGGACCAACGATTCAGGTGTCGGCGGCCATTTTTCGGGCCATCAACCGGTTACAGCCCCCCGGCTGGCCCCAGTTATCCCGCCAGATTGCCCTCATCACGGGGGGGGCCGCCGGGCTGGCGGCTGCGTTCAATACGCCCTTGGGTGGTATTGTGTTCGTGGTAGAGGAACTGACACAAACGCACATCACCCGGTTTCGCACCGCCGTTTTTACCGCCGTGATCATTGCCGGGATGACAGCACAGGCCATCCTGGGGCCTTATCTGTACCTCGGCTACCCCAAAGTGTCGGCCACTACGGGCTGGTTTCTGGGCATCGTGGTGCTGGCAGCTATCGTTTGCGGGCTGGCGGGTGCCCTGTTTGCCAAATCGCTGCTATGGCTGAATAACTACCGCAAACGATTCAGAAGTTTACCAGCGCAAGCGGGCTGGGTAGCCGGTTGTGGACTGGTACTGGCCGGGCTGGCCTTCTGGATCGGCCCCGATGCGATGGGAACGGGCAAACCCATCATCAACCGGCTGCTGTTTCAGAACACGGGCCAAACGCCCTGGTACCTGTTTCCGGTTCGGTTTGCGGGTATGGCCCTGAGCTACAGCGGGGGCGCGGCCGGGGGCGTGTTTGCCACCTCGCTCAGTGCCGGGGCTATTTTGGGCGATGGGCTGGCGCGGCTGACGCACGTATTACCGGCCGACCACAACTTAGTTATCTTAGTGAGCATGGTCAGTTTTCTGACGGGGGTGGTGCGGTCGCCCTTCACGGCAGCAATCCTGGTGCTGGAAATGACCGACCGGCATTCGGCCATTTTTCAGCTGCTACTGGCTGGTCTGATGGCGCAGGGAGCCGCGTCGCTGCTCGACCCGGTGTCCTTCTACGAGCATCTGAAAGAAGGGTTCGTTCGGGAAACAATGGCACAGCCCCATCCGATTGCCCCGGCAGAAAAAACACAGGAAGTAGCCTGAAACAGCCGCCGGTAAGGGGAATCTGGATAGCTTTACGCCATTTGCTTCCCCTCCGAAACATGCCCGCTCTCCAGCACATTCTTGTTTTAGTCGATTTAGACGAGCCGACGGGCAACGTGCCGCATACCGCAGCCGCCATGAGTCGACGGCAGGAAGCCACGCTGCATCTGCTGCTCGTGATTGACTCCGAACGCCACACCCGCCCGGCCGAAACCATACCGGATGACGAATTGAGCGGTCTTACGCAGGCCGGAACGGCGGTGCTGCAAACCCTGGCCGACCAGTTAACCCGGCAGTACAGCATTGCCTGTTCGGTCCGTTGCCGGGTTGGCCGGGTGAGCGACCAGCTCGTGGCCGAAGCCGACCAGGCAGGTGCCGATTTGATTGTAACGGGTGTGTATGGCAGCCCGGACAGCCGGTCGTTGTCCCTCGACACGGAGGCCTACAAAGTCATTAAAACGGCCGGCTGTCCCGTGCTGACCGTCCCCGTCCACCGGGTGTGGGACCCGTTCGGGCGCGTTTTGTTTCCGGTCCGGCCCGTATCGGGGGCAGTAGAGAAATACGAGTATGCCCGAACCATTATCCGGCAGAACGACGCTGAGTTGACCCTGCTGGCGCTCCATGCCCCCGGCGAAGTAATCAGTATCGACCTGTTACATGAGGTCGTCGACGCGCTGGATAGTCAGCTACGCAGCGACGGGGTAAGCAGCCATACACTGTTTTACCCGACGGACGAAATTCCCGAAACGATTTTAGAGAAAGCCGATGAGCTGCGGTCTGACCTGCTCATCATCACGGCCACGCTCTACACCAGTCCTGACGATTTTCTGGCCGGTTCCTTTACGCAGCAGATGGTCTACAACGCCCGGATTCCGGTGCTGTTTATCCGCCCGCAGGATGCCGGGCCGGTGGTGTAGCCGTTTGCCCGACGGACGGTGCGGAGCCGACTATTACCCGTCCGGGTACAGCCGCCGGATGAGGCCTTCCAGGGTCAGGCCCTGCCCGATGACCGAAAACAGCACGACGGCGTAGGTAAGGGTGACGATCAGGTCTTTGTGGGCAACCTCGCTGCTGATGGAGAGGGCCATCGCAATGGAAAGGCCACCCCGCAAACCGCCCCAGGTCAGCATAAGCGGGGCTTTACTGTCGAGATCGAGCCAGCGACGGGCCAGCGTAAAGGGAATCAGAATGGCCAGATACCGCGACAATAGTACCAGCAGAATCACCAGCAGGTAGATGGTCCACTGCGTCACCTGAAACTTGATGAGCAGCAGTTCGATACCCATCAGGACGAACAGCAGCGCGTTCAGGATGCTGTCGATGAGTTCCCAGAATTTATCGACGTAGTCTTCGGTCTGGCGGCTCATGGCGTGTTCGCGGGCGTGGTTGCCCACGAAGAGACCCGTTACGACCATCGCCAGCGGCCCCGAGACGTGCAGGGTCTGGGCCAGCAGGTAGCCGCCCATCACGCCCGCCACGGTCAGGATTACCTCGGTCTGGTAATGGTCGATGGACCGCAGGAGCCAGTACATACCGTAGCCCAGGGCCAGCCCAAACAGCACACCCCCGCCCGCTTCTTCCACAAACAGCAGCGCAATATGACCCGCGTCGACAGCGGCCGTGCCCTCGATGACGACGTGGTAAATCGACGCAAACACCACCACACCCACCCCGTCGTTGAACAGCGATTCGCCCACGATGTTGAGTTTGACATTCTCCGGCAATTTGAATTTGGCCAGTATACCCAGCACCGCAATGGGGTCGGTGGGCGAAATAAGTGCCCCAAACAACAGGCAGAGCGTATAGGAGAGGCCCAGGCCCAGCCAGGTAGACAGGTAATACAGGCCCGTGCCGACGAATACCGTGCTGAGCAGCACCCCCACGAAGGCAAACAACATCACTGACCGCCGTTCGACCCGAAGCTGGGCGGCATCGGTATGAAACGCGCCCGCAAACAGGAGAAAACTAAGCATGAAATCGAATAACACCCGCTCAAAATCAATCTGGCCAACGGCCTGCCGAACGGGGCCAAACCAGGCGGGCTTGATGGCATTCAGCCCAATGAGCAGGGCCGAGAACCCCAGCGACAGTACCATGATGCCGATGGCATCGGGCAGTTTAAGAAACCGGGTATTCAGGTACGTGAACAGGGCCGAAACAACAATCAGCAGGGTGATAAGGGTAAATAAGTCCATTGGGCGGGCAAAATAATTGAACAACAATACGTTAACTTTCCATTAAAAGAGCCACTTATTCCGGCTTTAGAGTTTGTTCCTTTTTCCTTTCCGGCCCATGATCGTTAATGACCCAGAACCACCCCAGTCGAAACGCCGTGACCCGCTTGTCCGGTTTGGCCGGATGCTGCTCGAACGCTTCAGTCTGGAAGAAGACAAAGACGACGAAACGGGCGTAATCGAATCCATCAGCCGGGGCATCGAGTTTCGGGGTATCAACCTCTGGACGTTGATCTTTGCCATTTTTATTGCGTCCATCGGCCTGAACGTCAACTCGACGGCGGTGATCATCGGGGCCATGCTCATCTCGCCCCTGATGGGTCCCATCATGGGTATCGGACTGGGCGTGGGCATCAACGACCTGAACATGATTGGGCGGGCGCTGAAAAATCTGGCCATCGCCGTTGGCATCAGCCTGCTGACCTCCACCGCTTATTTCCTCATCAGCCCGCTGCACAGTGCTCAGTCCGAATTGCTGGCCCGCACCTCGCCGACGGTCTGGGATGCGTTCATTGCCTTTTTTGGGGGCCTGGCCGGCATTGTGGCCGGATCGCGCCGGGAAAAGGTGACCAACGTCATTCCGGGGGTAGCCATCGCTACCGCCCTCATGCCGCCCCTCTGCACGGCGGGCTACGGGCTGGCCACCGGTAACCTGTACTATTTTGCCGGAGCCTTTTACCTGTTTATCATCAACAGCATCTGCATCAGTCTGGCCACGCTGCTGATCGTTCGCTTTCTGGGCTACCACCAGAAACAGTACCCATCGGCCGGCATTGAACGGCGGGTGCGGAATACAATCTGGCTGGCCGTGCTGGTGGTGATTATTCCCAGCACCTACTTAGGGTATCAGATTGTGCGCAAGACGATTTTCGAGCAGGACGCCAAACGATTCGTTACCCGTGAGTGTACGTTTCAATACCGGCAGGTAATCAATTACGCGGCTCAGTTCGGGCGCAAACAGAGCCGCCTGGAACTAACCATGGTGGGCGAACCGCTCCCGCCCGATTCGATCCGTCAGCTTCAGGCCCGGATGCCGGCCTACGGCCTGAGCGACGCGCAACTGATCGTAAAACAGGGAAATTTCAAGGATACGCCGGTCGACGTAAACGCCATCACCACGACCGTTACCGACCAGATCATTCAGTACAGCCAGTCGTCGATCGTCCGCAAAGACCGGATCATCGACTCGCTGCGCCGGTCTATCGACCTGAACCAGACCTCCCGGCTGCCCGTCGCGGACCTGCGCAATGAACTGAAAACCCTCATGCCCGATGTGCGCACCTTCACGGCCGCCCGCGCCTTAGTCATGACTGCCACCGGCAATCGGCCCGATACGGTGCTGCTGGTGTATGCCCGGTTTTCCCGGCGGCACACGCCCGCTGAACGACAGCGCATCGAGCACTGGCTCCAGAGCCGGACGAAGAGCAAAAAAATCAAGCTGATCGTGGAGTAACCATCAATGGCTGGTTAGTGGGTTGGGGAAATCGACCAGCCAGGCAATCAGCAGGGTCAGCACAAACAACCCGATCATCAGCAGCAGCAACCAGTCCGGTTTGCGCGGTGGCTCTTTGCTGGTCGGATTTTCGGATGATACCGGCCCGTAGCCCATGCCGTTACCACTAAACAACGGCCGGGAAACAGACGGGTAGAAGGAGACCGCTTGAGGCATAGCAGGGATTGATTCGGACGATGAAGACAGTAAAATCAAAGCTACCCACCGCTGCTTAACCGGAAATGAGAATTTGCTTAGAATTTGCTTAGAACGACCCGACACCCGTTCCTATTTATCCGCATGCACCAGCACGATCTGAAACTCAGTAGGGTCACCCGCCCCGGACGTTACCCCGATCTGCCCCCCGTGCAGTCGCACGATGCGTTCTACCAATGAAAGGCCCACGCCATAGCCCCGCACCTGATCGGCAGTCTGGCGGCTGCGGTAAAACGGCTCGAAAATATAGGGCAGGTCTTCGGCCGGAATCGGCTGACCGTCGTTTTGAATACCAATCGTTACCGACCGGGGATCGAACCGGACGCTGATGCGGGCCTGACCGTCGGTGGCAAATTTACAGGCGTTTTCGGTCAGGTTTTTCAGGGCCGTGCAGAGCAGCGTTTTGTTGCCCGGCACGGTCAGTTGGTCCGACTCGTCGGGCAGTTCGCCGAGGTCGACCGCCACCCCGTAGCGCGGGTTAATGGCCTGCACCTCCTGGCGGATGTCCCACACGATCTCATCAATCCGAACGGTGTCAGTCAGCAGTCGGGGCGCGTCTTCCTGATTGATCTGGGATAACTGGAGCAGTTCGCGGGTCAGCGTCGACAGGTTTTGCACATCGTCGAGCACCGAGCGGATCGTCTGCCGGTAAGCCGCCGGGTCGCGCTGATTCAGCAAACTGACTTCCAGTTGGGAACTGATCTGGGTCAGGGGATTTTTGAGTTCGTGGGAGACATTGGCCACGAACATCCGCTGGAGCCGGAACGACTCCGTCACCCGGTCGAGCAGGCGGTTGATGGTTACCGACAGGCGGCTCAGCTCATCGTCGTCGCGGTTGACGGGTAGACGCTCGTCGCGGTTGCGGGGAAAAATATGGCTCAGCCGCGTGTCGATCTGCTGCATGGGCCGCAGGGCATCGCCGGCAAACAGCCAGCCCGAAAAAGCCGTAAGCCCCGCAATGAGGGCAAACAGGCCGGCCAGTGCCCACACCAATTGCCGCAGGAAGAGATTGCCATAGACGTTTTCGGCCGAGGCCAGTACCACAAACTGACCCGCTTTGCCGGGCGGACCGGCCACGATAAACCGGATGCCCGAAAGCTGGTAAATGCCCTCCCGAAATTCGTTCTGCTTCTCCTGCCGGATGGCCGCCAGCCGGTCGGGCGTTATCGAGAGCTGCACAGCCTCATCGTTACTGACGAAGACCAGTGAGTCGCGGTTATCGAAGACCATGATTTTTTGCTGCGGAAGCTGATCTTTGCGCATCTGGCTCAACTGACGAATCAGCCCGGCATCCAGCCGGTGCCGAATCAGCATTTCGCCGTAGGTATTGGCCTTGCGGTCGAGCCGCCGGTAAAAGTCCGACGCGATAAAGTACGAGCAAAAGGCGTAGATGCTCACGAACGTCAGCAGCAGAATGGCCGAAACCAAACCCGTAAAGCGGAGCGCCAGTCGGTTGCGGATGGTCATGAGCTATTCTTCCCGCAACACGTAGCCCATGCCGAACTGGGTGTGAATCAGTTTTTTGGGGAAATCCCGGTCGATTTTTTTGCGCAGGTAATTGATGTAGACCTCCACCACGTTGGTACCCGTATCGAAGTTAAGGTCCCAGACGTGTTCGGCAATGGCGGGTTTCGACAGCACCCGGCCCTGATTGCGCATCAGAAACTCCAGCAGGGCAAACTCACGGGCGGTCAGTTCAATGGGCTGCCCGTCGCGGTGAACGGTTTTGGCGTCCAGATCCATCTCGATACCGCCGTACCGCAGCGTCTGGGCCGTCAGGGAAACCTGGGTGCCGCGTTTGGTGAGTGCCCGCACGCGGGCCAGCAGTTCGCCGAACTGAAACGGTTTGGTCAGGTACTGATCGGCACCCGCATCGAAGCCCATAATTTTATCGTCGGTTTCGCCCATGGCCGTCAGCATCAGCACCGGCGTAGTGAGTCCCCCCGCCCGGAGCTGGCGCACGAGTTCGTATCCGTTCAGGCCCGGAATAATCACGTCGGTAATAATCAGGGCGTAGTTATTTTTGAGGGCCAGCCGTTTGGCAATCAGACCGTCGTAGGCAATATCGACCTCGAACTGACTTTCTTCCAGCCCCTGCTGAATGGCTTGGAGGGTTTTGGGTTCATCTTCAACGAGTAGTAGTTTCATGGCGGGCGGGGAACACGGAGAACGAAATTACTGACCGGCTTTTTCCAGGCGTTCCAGTATGGCTTTCATCTGCGCAATTTCTTTTTCCTGCGCCCGGATGATGTCTTCCGAGAGTTTTTTGACTTCCGGGTCGGTCAGGGTAGCGTGTTTGCTGGTCAGAATGGCCGACGAGTGATGCGGAATCATGCCCCGCATCCACTGGCGGTCGCCCACAAAAGTTTGGGTCCGCAGCAGGGCCAGCGTGGTGATGAACACCGAGATACTGCCGACGATGATCAGGGTATTCAGGCGTTTGTCGGGGTACATCCCGCCCATCATCCCCAGCATGAGCAGGGCCATCGACGACACCATCAGCAACGACATGTAGGCTCTGGTCAGGCTCAGGTACACGTGGTCGATGCTGTCCACGTTGAGAAACATGATGGTGTACATAATCACGAAGGAGATGGACAGCATAATCCAAAAGCCTTTGTACTGTTCGTCCTTATTCATAGCTTAATCAGCGTTTACGTTTACTACGTTCATGGTGTGTATCCTATAACGCTGTTGATTGAACCGAAGCCGCGCTCATTTGTTGCAACAGCCGGTCTACATCCTGCTGTCGCGCCAGCCGATAGCGGGCAAACGAGGTACCGCCCCCGACCTTAAGCGTGTAAGCCCAGTTGGGCAACTGGGCAAACATATCCTCGTCGGTGGTGTCGTCGCCGATGCTGAGGATAAAATCATACGGTGCTTCCTCGACTAAGCTGAGCGCAACCGTTCCCTTGCTGTGCCGGGCGGGTTTCACTTCGACAACCTTGCTGCCCTGAATAATGGTTAAGGCCACCGAAGAGGCCACTTTACGCAACTGATTGGCCAGCATACCAGCCTGATTTTCAATATCCTCGTCGGTTACGTTGCGGTAGTGCCAGGCCAGCGTCGTTTCTTTTTCTTCGACAAACGAGCCGCTAAACCGGTCGGTGTACTGGTTCATCAGCGTTCGGACGGCGTCAGTCCAGTCATTAACGGAGAGGTCGAGTTGCTGCCAGGGCTGATCGGCACGCTTGCTGAAAGCGCCATGCTTGGCCACCAACTGAACGGGAAGGCCACTAAATGTCTGTTCCAGAAACAGCCGGTTGCGTCCGCTGATAACCACCACATCACTGACCTCGGCCAGGCAGTTCAGCGTGGTTCGCATGGCGGGCGAGAGCCGGGCATCGGCCGGTTTATTGACAATGGGGGTCAGCGTACCATCGAAGTCGAGCAGTAACAGGCGTTTACGGGCATTTCCAAAATCATTGATAAAAGCGGTCTGGGGGAGGTTGGTTTCCATACGGTACGTTGATTGAGTAGCTTCATCGACGGCGGCCAGAAAATCCGACGACCACCGGAACACAGTATGATTCTGGAGATGCCGACGCATCAGTTGCATGCGTTGCTCCTGTTCGGCGGGGGGCATTTCCAGGGCCTGCGCAATGGCCGAGGCTACCTCTTCGGTATCGGTGGGGTTGATAATCAGGGCATCGGTCAGTTCCTGAGCCGCCCCCGCCAGTTCGCTCAGAATCAGTACGCCCCGGTTGTCGAACCGGCTGGCCACAAACTCTTTGCAAACCAGATTCATGCCGTCCCGAACGGGGGTGATCAGGTCCACGTCGCAGACCGTATACAGGCTCAGCAGTTCCGTGAACGTCAGCGACATGTACGAGTATACGATGGGCCGCCACCCAATGGTACCAAACAGCCCGTTGATCCGCCCGACGGTTTCTTCGATCTCACGTTTAAGCTCCTGATAGTGAGCAATCTTATCCCGTGAGGGCACCACCGTCATCACAAACGTGACCCGGTTGTGCCAGGCCGGATGCTGAATCAGAAACCGCTCGAAGCCCTGCAGCCGGTACGTAATCCCTTTGGCATAATCGAGCCGGTCGACCGAAAAAACAATTTTATGCTGCCGCAGCAGGTCTCTATACATCTGTCGGGTTTCGGCCACCTCCTGGGTCTGCCCGCCCCTGTTGAATTTATTGAAATCGATGCTGATCGGGAAGTTCCGGACGGTTACGGAGCGGTCGTCCAGCACTACCCGGTCGTCGATAATGGGGCAATTCAGGACCTCTTCGACGCTCTGCCGGAAATGCTGCCCATAATCGGCCGTATGAAAGCCCACCACATCGGCCCCCAGTACGCCCCTGAGCAATGCCTGCCGCCAGGCGCGGGGCAGGAGTTTGATGATTTCGTAATTCGGAAACGGGATATGAAAAAAGTAGCCGATGGTCAGGTCGGGCATCGCTTTCCGCAGCAGATCGGGTAGCAGCATCAGTTGAAAATCGTGAATCCAGACCAGATCGCCGGGTTCACCGATGGCTGTCAGCTCTTCCAGGAAGCGGGTGTTGGCCTGCTGATACTGGTCGAAATGGCTGGCCTGGAACGACCCAAACGACGGAAAATAATGAAACAGCGGCCAGATAAGCCCGTTGCTGAACCCTTCGTAAAAACCCGTCTGCACGGTGTCGTCCAGAAAAACCGGGTGCGCAATAAAATGCTCGTTTTCAAAAACGGCCGCCCGATTCTCCTGCCAGACCGGTTCGCCGTAGCCCACCCAGTGTATTTTGGCCGACGAATCGGCTCCCCCCTGCCCCATCCGCTCGGCCATCGACAAAACGGCCGATACCAGACCACCGGCATTCTGAACAAGCTAAACGCCATCGTCGGTCGTTCGCAGCGTGAAGGGGGAAGCCGGTAGGCAACAATAATCAATCGGTTGAACGGCTGGTGCGGGATAGTCATAGGCAGCTTTGCGTTAAAAACGCACTGGTTTGTCGGCAAGAAGCTCCGCACGGCTTACAGCGGGCTTAGACAAACCTTAGAAACTCCTTAGAGCCGAAGCTGCTTACGGTTACCAACCGACGCAATTCGGGTCGGAAGATTCACCCATTGCTTAGAATCTAACGGCTGTAGGTAGCATTTCTTACGGATGGATTCGGGGCTGAATCCTGAAGCCGATACCGATTAGCAACGGATGAATGACTACTTGTTGCCGCTCACTCAGGAGTCGATTCAGACCGTACTCGACCCGTAAGCCGACCTGTAGTTCAATGGTCCGGCTCACGGCCAGCCGTCGGCCAACTCCCCCCCGTAAACCAATCAGCGCTTGCTGACTGGTCGGCAGGTAGGTGGCCTGACCACCCAGGTCAACGGCGTAGCGGCCCCGGCTCAGGAGCCTCTCCTGGCTCAGGCCCGCGCCGATCAGCGGCAGCGACACATTTTCGGCTACGGCGTCCGTTTCCCGCACCAACTGATTGGGGTTATCCGGACGGGGTTCAACCCGGTACCGGTTTTCATTGACCGTGTAATAGGCCCAGCGCCGGACCTGACCCAGCGACAGATGAGCCTGCCAGTGCTGCCAGCGGATACCGCCGTTCACCTGATAACCCAAGGTGGCCGGTGAAAAAGCCGCCGGGGCCTTGACCTGCGACAGGTAAGCGGTGGCGACCGGGGGGACGCTCATCCACTGAAAGCTATTGAGCGGTATCCCCTCAACAAACCACTGCCGACGCCGACGAGCCACGATAGCCTCAACCGGATGCCAGGGCACTACCTCGATGATGGGGAGTTGAACCGGGTGGGCACTCAACTGGCTGGACAGGGGCAAAATCCCCACCGGTTTGAGCCGTGCCACCGGTACAGCATTGGTCTGCGGCTGGACAACCGACGATTGGGGGTTTTGGGAGGTGGATAAGGAACGCCTGTTGTCGCGACCAGACCGCCCCATTGGAGCCAATTCAGGCGTGGAACCAACCGTTGTACCCGAACCCGCCAGCAGAACGGGCAACTGCGTACCCCCGGAACGAACTGACGCAGCCCGAGACGGATCGGCGGAGACGGCGGTCGGCCGTAGATGCAAACCCGCCCCGGAACGAAGCCGGACCCGGTCAGTAGAGGAAGGCTGGCGGGTGGCATTGCTCCCGAATGGTCCGTCCACCCCAGAGGCTGCCGCTCCGGGACGGGTTGGTAGATTTACCACAGGCGGGCGATGGACAATGGACTCACCAGGCCGTAAGTCAGGCACTGATAAACGGGGCGGTACCAACTGACCGCTCGAGGCCTCAGACGGATGGATACGGCCATCCGGGAGCGGCTGATTCGGGGTGGCAGGCCGGATCACGGTGAGGTTGCTCCCCGAATCGGGGTACTCCCCTAACCGGAACGGATACAGGAAACCAGCGTTTACCAACAGCAACAGGCCCACCATCCGGTAGGCTCGTCTACGCCGACGCCCGGCCGGTAAGGCGTTGAGAATACGACCACCCAGCGATGGGTGAGCCTGGACCTTAAAATTGGCGAATGTCTGCTGCCAGCGCTGGCGTAGCTGCTCATCGGGGTCATCATCCCAGGAATTCATGTCGTTGGATGCCATGTTGGTTCGTATAGGTGATCAGCAGTTGGCGGCCCCGGCTAAAGCGGGAGCGTACCGTGGCTTCGGGGATCAGGAGTAATTTGGCGATCTCGGCGTGGGTATAGCCTTCGATCAGGTACAGGTTAACCACCAGCCGGTAGGCGTCGGGCAGACGGGCCAGCAGGCTTAGCAGGGCTTCCTGATCGTAACCGGCCAGCAACTGCAGGTGATCATCGCTGGTGGGTGGCTCGCAGATGGCCTCGTAGCTGGTGAGGTGTTCCTGGGGGCGGGTGGTCCGATGGTAGTAGTTGATGGCCGTCCGCACTACGATTGCCTTGACCCAACTGTCGGCCGACTCGGGTTTAGTCAGTTCGTCGATATGAGTGAACACTTTGAGAAAGGCTTCCTGAAAGATATCCTCGGCTTCGGCCACGGTACGGGTGTAGCGCACGCAAACCCCCAGCATTCGGGCCTGATAGCGTTCGTAAAAGGCACGCTGCGCCCGGGGCTGCTGTTGCTGACAGCCCACGACCAGTTCGGTAAGGGTTTGGTATGACTTACGACCGAATAACGCCATGATAAAGACGGGTCAGTGAGGAGAGTCTTTAGTGACAGATCAGAAAGACCCGTAGGTCTGAAAAACCCGGCTGATCAATTGGCCTTTATCCGAAAAAGTCATCACCCAGGCTTGGTTACCTTTTTCCACATTGACGCTGAAGGTGTTTAGTGCGCCATAGGTATGACGCGCAAAAGAGCCGAACTGACCACCCTTTGTCCCCAGGTCAAAGTCTGTCAGCTCGGGCCGCTGGAGGTACTGCTGAATCGCCGGGGGCAGTTGGTCCCGTTGCTGAAAAAAATACGCCGTTGCCTGGTTCGTAGCCCCCAGTAACTGCCCATCATCATCGTACGTGAGTTGCCAATACTGATCTTTCAGCGGGGCCGTCGGCTGCTGGACCGACAGTGTATAGCGTCGCTTGCCGAAGCCATCTACCTGGATCACGGCCAGGGTAAACAGCAGGTTCTGGTTTCGCAGAGATGCCTGTATCGTTTCGGGGAGGTCGGCCAACGTTCTGGTTTGATAGTCGACCTTCTGGAAGGGTAACAGGTAAGCATTGTAGAACGCTTTTCCGACGGCCGGCCGGGCGATGGACCAGTAAATGGTGTAGGGTTGCTGCTGCCAGGTGTAGTCGGCGTAGAGGTACGTAAACTGCCCGTTGGTCGTCACGGCGCGGAACCAGTCATACTGCCGAAAGCGGGGATTGCTGTACCTGCCACCGGCCACCACGGTCGATTCCAGAACGCGGGTCAGCGAGTCGGGAACGCTGCCCTCAATCAGTTGGTCCGTGGTTAAGAGCTGCGTGGGACTGGTCAGGGCCTGGTAGCGCTGGCGTTGCTGGGTGAACGTAGCCTGCCACAGCCGGTTGGGTACGATGGTCGTAAAGAGAATATCCTGGGCCTGGGGATACTGCTGAGTCAGGGCCTGAACACTGGCTGGCGGGGGGCCGCTGTCGGGCGTTGGCTGTTGGTCGGTGAAGCGATTACAACTGCTACTCCCGCTGAGCAGCAGTCCAAGCCAGACAAGTTGTATTCGTCTATTCATAAACGTCGGATAAGCAACCGGGGCATACGCACTCCCTGTGCACTACAGACACCAAATGGATACCTGACTGTTGCAATGATATACCTTTTTTTTACCGGTTGAGCGGCTATCGGCGGGTATCAAAAAATTAGTCGTTGACCTGCAACACACGGCAACCCCAGGCGTGTCTATGTCCTCGATGGCAGGCAACTGCTGGCTGGTAAGCACCAGCACCACTTAACGTTTAAACCAGTGTAAATTATGAAAGTAACGCCTGCCCTTACCTGCTTCGGTTCGCTACTGTTGCTGGTAGCCTGCCAATCCTCCAATCTGACGCAGCCACCAACACCGGATCCGGTCGCCAGCAAAGTCAGTTCGTACCTTTTTACCGGCACCCCCGGTATCCGCACCACATCGAAGACGGATATCACCGGTACCCTGACCGGCACCATTGGCGGCCAGCCCATTGCCTTCGGACCCGATCAGGCCTTTCCCGTAGAGGCTACCCAGGGTTATGACCTCTATAGCCGTAACCCCTCGTATTTAGGCATTCAGGCCCAGAACGAGCAATATAGAGTATCATTTAGCTTTAACGGCCCCTTCGAGGCTGGCCGGAGCTACCGCGTCTACAACCCGGCCGATGACAATGGGGAGGGCAAGTTCGACGCCTACATTGTCACGGCCTACGTACGCACCCCAGTCGGTCTGTTCACCCGGGAGATCAACGACCTGTCCCGCGCGGAGAAGCAGGTACGGATCATGGCCATCACTCCCGACTACATTGACATCGAGTTCCTTTTTACCCTCAAACAGCCCGGGGCTGTCCCCGAGCGCATCAACCTGCGGGTCAAAAATATGCTGGACGAAAATCGTAACCTGCGCACTCAATCAGAAGGGGAACCTTACTGGGCCTACACCAATGTGGAGCGGATGGTCGAAGGCTGGGGTTACCTCCCAATCCCCGGGGGCGGAACCAATGAGAATGGTTACCCGTCCCCGCCCACCGCAACGCGGGTGCGGATTGATCAGCGCCAGCTCACCACCCCCGGTACCGACTTTAGCTACGAGGGCAAGACCGAGCAGGCCAACGGCCAGTGGATTTCGCTGACTCAACTCAAGCGTCCCCAGGAGCAGACCACCGTTGAGTACAGCTTCAGCACCACCTGGTCCGCTGCGGGCTGGAAACAGATGTCCATTATCTGGCCTGCTTTTGCGGGCGTCGGTACGTACACGGGCGATCAGGTTAATCTCTCGTTCACCAACAACCAGGGGGCAGCGGGTTACTGGTCGGTGCGCCCCCGTAAATCAACCAATCCAACGGCGAAATGGCAGGTCGATGTGCAGCGGGTTAGCCCGGACGTTATTGAAGGGACGTACAGCATCGTTGACGCTCCGCTTGCTGAGCAAAAGGGGCCAATGACCATGCCCGCTTCGGTAACTGTGAGTGGTCGCTTCAAAGTAATCTATCCCCGCTGAGCGGTTAGTGGTAGTTGTGAAGCAGGCTTCCTGTTTCTGGCCGCAATCAATTGTCCTTCCTTCGAATGGATGCTAACGCGTTTCGAATGATGCGGAGAATATCATCGTAGAGTACGAAAGCAGGCCACCCGTATTGTCCTTTCCCTGGGCACAGAGGTCAAACGTCCGGTTGGTGGCGGTCAGAAGCAACGGCGTCGGGAGTGAGGGATCAGTAGCTTGTCTGGTCGCTTTATTTTCTGCCCGAATGATTTTTCAGAATTGGTGTGCTCGTTATGACTGCGGCATCATCTGACTGAAATTCAGGATGATAAATTCGGCTGGACGAACAATGGCCATCCCTATTTCCACGTTCATGCGGCCTTCCAGTATATCTAAGGCGGTCATTGTCTGATTGAGGCCTACCGCTACGTAAAAAGCCTGGTCGGGTTTGACTCCCTGTAACGCGCCAGCCCGCCATTGCAGCACGAGAAAATTTTCGATCATGGCCCGTACCCGTACCCAGGTGTTGGCATCGTTCGGCTCGAGAACAAACTGACCACCTCATTCGTCGAGACGTCATACCCAACCAGATCGCCGAGGTAATATAGGTTGTTGATCTTCGCCAAAACTGATTCTATTGCGGGCAGGTTGGTGGGAATATCGGAAAACAGAGCAACTTTCAGAGCAGATGTGGCCACTAAAGCGGTTGATTTTTTAGCGTAGATCAGACGAAACGATTGCGTTGATGCAGTGCAAATTTGACCATCAAAATCAGCACCGGCACTTCGATCAGCGGCCCAACGACGGCGGCAAACGCGGCCCCGGAATTAATGCCGAAAACAGCAACAGCTACGGCAATACCCAGCTCAAAATTGTTGCCCGCTGCAGTGAAGGCCAGCGAGGTAGATTTGGCGTAACCGGCCCCGGCGCGTTTGGAGAGGAAAAAGGCAGAGAAGAACATCAGCACAAAATAGACCGTCAGCGGCAGGGCAATCCGTAACACATCGAATGGAATTTGGACAATCAATCGGCCTTTTAGACTGAACATAACCACAATCGTAAACAGCAGGGCTACGAGCGTAATCGGACTCACGGCCGGTAAAAATGTTTTTTCGTACCAAGTCACTGACTTGAGCCGTGTTAGGGAAATGCGTGCCAGAATACCGGCCAGAAACGGGATCCCAAGGTAGATGAATACGCTTTGCGCAACCTCTCCGATACCGATATGAACAGTGTAGCCGGTCAGACCGAACAGGGGCGGCAGCAGGGTGACAAACACCCAGGCATAGACCGGGTAAAACAAGACCTGAAACACGCTGTTGAACGCCACCAGACCAGCGGCATAGAGCCGGTCGCCCCCGGCCAGATCGTTCCAGACAAGCACCATTGCAATGCAGCGGGCAATGCCGATCATAATCAGACCCGTCATGTATTCAGGCTTATCGGGCAGAAACAGCACCGCCAGCCCGAACATCAGCAACGGCCCCACGACCCAGTTTTGCAGCAGCGACAAACCCAGAATCTTCGGGTTGGCAAACACGGTTGGTAGTTCGGCAAATCGCACCTTCGCCAACGGCGGGAACATCATCAGTACCAGCCCGATAGCCAGCGGTATGTTTACGGTCCCGACGTTGAACGGATTGATGAAGGCTTCCGACTGCGGAAAAAAATAGCCGATGCTCACACCCACGGCCATTGCCAGAAAAATCCAGAGCGTCAGGTACTGGTCCAGAAATGAAAGTTTCGGACGGGCCGACGGTTGCGCCAGACTTGCCGGTGATGAATTGGTTGCAGTTTCCATGTCAGACATTTTCCCGGATAAAATGCTCGCTGTATGCTTTGATCTCATCCCGGACAACCCGAAACTGAGCCAGCCGGTCCTCTGGTGCAGCGTGCGACGGGTCTGAAAAACTGTAGTGAACGGTTTGGCCCGCCCCCGGAAAAAACGGGCATTGCTCCCGGGCATTATCACAAACAGTAATCACAAAATCGAATGGCAGGGCTGCATATTCGTCTACGTGATTGGACGTGTGATGACTGATATTGACTCCATCCTCGGCCATCACTTGAACGGCCAGCGGGTTGACCCCGTGCGGAGCCACACCTGCGCTAAAAACGTCGGCCCGGCTTCCGGCGAACTGTTGTAGATAGCCGTGTGCCACCTGGCTCCGGGCCGAATTGCCGGTACAGAGTACTAAGATTCGTTTCATAAAATTCTGTTTTACAAGGACTTGTGCATCAAAACGGCCGAATCAGGGCAAAGACTGCCGAATTGTCGGGTTTGCCGGATGCTGTCCGGCACGGTCTGACGGGGGACGACAACAAACCCGAATCGCTCAAAATAGCCATTGGCCGAAATAGTCAGCAGATACAGGTCAGTCAGGCCGGCAGCCTGCGCCTGGATCAATAAGCGATCGAGCAGTTGCCGGGCAATATGTTGTTGCTGATAATCGGGACGGACGGCTACTGACCGAAGCAGGCCCACACCACCAAACGGCTCGGTCCCGGCTGCGCCAACCAGATCCGTATCGGCGATGGCCACCCAAAAGCCCGTCAGGTCATCGGGTAGATCATCGGTGAGCAGGGCGGCTTGTTGCAACAGCCTGACCAGTGCAGGCCGGTCGGCCGGTTGGGCGGGTCGGTAGCGTATGTCCATCGGTCGTTTCCATTAGGAGCAGCACCCCGGCGCACAGCAGGCCCCACCCTCACCCGCCAAACTCACATCGACCAGCGAAATTACCCCCGTCAGCGGCTTTTCGGCATAGACCGTCACACTCACGATCCCCGTCGAGACACTACGATAGCTGGCGATTTCGTCAACAGTGAGGTATTCAGCCAGAAACGCATCGGGTAGCACAATCGGCTTTTCTTTTTGGAGCAGCACGTTCACAAAACCCGTTCGGGCAATAATGTCGAGGTAGTCCTCTTTGTGAATAGCTCCGGCGATGCAGCCCGAATAGAGTTCGGCGGGCCGACGCAGATTCTCCGGCAGGTCGCGCAGCAGCACAATGTCAGAAATGCTGAAATGGCCGCCCGGGGTCAGCACCCGGAAAATTTCGGCAATCACATTTGACTTGTTTGGCACCAGATTCAGCACACAGTTCGACACGATCACATTGGCCACATTATCCCCAACGGGCATCTGCTCGATGTCGCCGAACCGAAACTCGACGTTGTTGAACCCGCGTTCATCAGCATTCCGGCGGGCGCGGTCGATCATGGCTTCGGTAAAATCAATCCCGATCACGTTGCCGGTGGGTCCGGTCTCGTGACGAGCCACAAAACAATCATTGCCCGCGCCCGAACCGAGGTCGATCACCGTATCGCCGGGCTTGATCCGGGCAAATTGCGTCGGCAGGCCGCAGCCCAACCCGAGGTCAGCATCGACTACATAACCAGCCAGTTGACTATAATCGTCGGCCATGATGGTGGCATCGTCGAGCGGGCCGCAGCCGACTGAACGCAGCCCGACTGAACGCAGCCCGACTGAACGCAGCCCGACTGAACGCAGCCCGACTGAACGCAGCCCGGCCGGACCGCATCCGCAGGCCAAAGCCGCGTTCTTTTCACGGGGCTGGTCGGCGATAGTGGTATAGGCCTCACGGACCAGTTGCTTCAGCGAAGCATCGGTACCGGCAACAGTATTAAGGGTTTGCATGATTGTGTTTGGCTTGGATTTATTAATTGTAATATTACGATTGAAACGGGTAAAAAAAGGTCAGCAGCCATCGCAGCAGACAACGGTTTCGAGGGTGGCCAGCAATCCACCAAACGTTTGCCGGGCTTCTTCCCAGACGGGTTCGTTGATGCAGTAACAGACGCGGGGTGGGTCTACGTCGCCCCGGATGATGCCGATGCGTTTGAGTTCTTTCAAATGCTGCGACACCGTAGCCTGCGCCAGGGGCAGTTCGTCTACCAGGTCCCCGCAGACGCAGGCCTTTTTCCGGGCCAGCAGTTGCAGAATGGCTACCCGCGCCGGATGCGCAAAGGCCTTAGCCAAGTCCGCAATCCGGTTCTGTTCGGTGGTAAACGGTTCGGTTTTCGTCAATCCCATGCCCAAAGGTAAGACGATTTTTGTTAATCGTATTATTACGATTAGATTTATCAGCACTGTTGTAAATTCTTCACCGTTAAGGCAGTAGCTTGATAACGAAGTTTTTAAGCGGATTTCTCTTGATAATCTTCACCAATTGCCCCCGCTCGTACTGGTACTCATCTTCGCGGCCATCGCGCCGGGCGAGGTAGGCACCGGGGGCTTTTCCGGGCAACAGTGAAAAATAATCGCCGAAGTATTCCGCAAAGGCGGTCGGCTGTCCGGCCGGTTCGGCAAAGTACAGGTTGGTCACGGTGAGTACAATCGGGTTTCGTTCAACAGCCCGGTAGCTGTATTTATACTGTTCGGCCGTGATGGTATAGTGGTCGGTCTGCCACTCGGTCTGCGACGAAAAATCACCCCGGTTGGTGTGCGCGTCAACCGTGGAGCGCTGTAACTGCCCGCGCCGGAACACATCCACGACCTTGTAATAGATTCGGAGTTTATAGATCAGAAAATTGACTTTCACATCGCTGACCAGCGTGTAGATGGTGGCATCGGCTCCCTGCGCCTGTCGCGTTGCGGTCATTGTACCAACCCGCAGACCAGCCACCTCAATCCCATACCGACGTGTTTCCGTACCGATTATGGGCTTAACTACCTGTGCTTTAGTCGGTGTTGAATACAACAGCAAAGCCAGTACTACTAATCGGAATCGGAGCCTGCCCAGCCTGCTGTGTAACGAAGCAGTCATGGCCGGAGCCGGACGCTGTCGTTGCCGATGATGATGGGCATCGGGTCCAGCACCCGCGACGAATCATCGGCATTTTCCAGGTTCAGCACCCCGCGCGGGCACACCGACGAGCAGATGCCGCACCCCACGCACGACGACCGGACAATGTCCTGCCCCCGCTGGGCGTACCACCGCACGTCGATCCCCATCTCGCAGTAGGCCGAACAGTTGCCGCAGGAGATGCACTGCCCACCGTTGGTGGTGACGCGGAACCGCGATTTAAACCGCTGCACCAGACCGAGATAAGCCGCCAGCGGACAGCCAAACCGGCACCAGACCCGGTTGCCCATCACCGGATAAAACCCCGTGCCGACCACGCCCGAGAAAATCGACCCGATCCAGAAGCCGTACACCGACCGGACGGTATACGCATCCAGCACGCCAAACAGGGCAGGCTGCTTCGAGAAGTATGAGTAGAGCACTAGACCGGTCATCAGCACGGCAAAAACCAGCACGCTGTGGACAAGTACCCGCTCCACCTTCCAGGCAATCAGGCGTTTGTCGGAGAGCTGACGGTACGGATCGCCGAAGGTTTCGGCCAGTCCTCCGCAGCCGCAGACCCACGAGCAATACCAGCGTTTACCAAAGAAATAGGTCAGCACCGGTACCGCAATCATCCATAGGGCCGTTCCCCAGGCGAGCAGAAACAGACCAAACGAACCGGCTTTAATTTTTTCGTCGAGCCGGTAATCGAAGTAAAAAGAGTAATCCAGCGGCCAGAAGCTTTTGATGTCCTGGGCGGGCTGGTGCAGAAACGACAGAAATTCGGGGATCAGAAAGGCGAAACAGAGCTGAAAAAACATGACCGAGGCCGTACGCAGTTGCTGGTAGGGATTGCCCCGGTACTTGAGCAGCATCCGGACGCCCATTACCAAAATCACCAGCGTGTAAAGCGAACCGTACACGAACCACTGCGTTGCACCCGCACCGTTCAATGCGTAGCTCAGCGGGTCGAACAGCAGGAGCCAGCTGGTGAGGTATTCGGGGTAGAAGTAAAGCAGGACGTACAACCCGATCAGCAGAGCCGCCACGATATAGCCAATCCAGCCGCCGTTGGTCGCCGGGTTGTTGAAAATGCCGTCGTTTTTTATGCCGGGCAGCTTGGTGTAATCGGGCAAAATGTACAGCAGCGCACCGAACAGGGCCAGCAACACGCTCAGGCCGAAAAACAGCCCGGTATGGGTCGGAAAGAACCCCGTGCCGGCTGCTTTCAGAATGGTCAGGGTGTCGCTGTCGCTAATGATGTTCTGGTCCTGATGCCGCTGTTTGTAGCCCGCGTTCAGTTGCGCGATGGACGCCTTCAGATCACCCGCAAACCCAACCGCATTCGGATATAATTTTTCCCGCATCGGTGCCGTCGCCGTCCGCATGGCAGCCAGTTGTGCGGGCTTGACGGTCTGCTTGAGCACCGTATCGGTAAGCCGGTACTGGCTCAGCAGCAGCGAACCAACAAATACAGTCAAGCCAGCCAGAAACAGGATGAGGCCGGGCCAAGTTAGGCCGATGCGTTGCAGTGGTTTCATTAATTGATGTGAGGTTTAGGCGAACAGCCGCTGTAACCAGGATTTACGGCTCTCGGTTGATGTAGTTTGCGGATCAGGAAACGGCGAAAATTCGGGGTTGAAATTGGCCCGCTGCAAGTCATTCAGCACCGTATCGACTGATTGCCGTTCCATGATCCAGCGGTCGCAAACGGCCTGACGCAGCCGAACACCCAGCGCGTGAAGGCCCACCACCGACCGGTCGGCCGTTCGGTAGTTGATTCGCAGGCACTGATCCTGCCGGGGGTGCTGCCAGAAAAACGTACTCTCGTCGGGGGCAAGGGTGGCGTTCATGGTGCCGTAGGTCTGATATTCGAGGTCGAAGAACTTAGCGGAGTTGAAAAAGACGCCCGGTTTGTAGGCCGTTCGCCGACCACACAGGGTTTGGGCGAGGGTTTCGCCGTGCATCCGGCCCGTGTACCAGATCTGCTCGATGGGTTTGCGCGTGGCCCCGTCTGACCCCGTTACCGGCCCGCGAAACTCGTTGCAGTCGCCCACAGAATAGACGTCCGGCGCGTTCGTCTCGAAATACTCATTCACCAATACGCCTTTGTTCAGGTCGATACCCGACCCGGCCAGAAACCCGACGTTTGGCACGACACCCACACCCAGGCCGACAAACTGCGCCGGTAGTTCATCGCCCGCCGTCGTAACCACCGCCCGCACCCGGCCCGACGCATCGGGCAAGATCTCGCGCAATTCGGTGCTAATCCGCAGGTCGATGTGCCGCTGCCGCAGGTGCCGACCAATCAATTCGCCTTCTTCGGCAGGTAAGGTAGACCGCCAGTAGGTAGGGTCACGCACCAGCATCGTGACGGCAATACCCCGCGAATGGAGCATTTCGGCCATCTCGACGCCAATCAGTCCGCCCCCAACAACGACTGCCTGCCGGATGCCGGTTGTGTCGCGCTCCATCGTGGCTAAATCATCCAGTCCGTACAGTCCCTGTACCCCGGTGAGGTCCTGCCCGTGACGACGGGGGTGCGGCCTTCCGACCGCCGGCCAGTCAAAGCGGGCGGGCGTGGAGCCGGTGGCAATCACCAGCGCATCGTAGGGTAGGGTTGCGCCGTCGTCGCAGACGATCTGTTTGGCGGCAACGTCGACCCGGTTCACGAACGCCCGTTTGAGGTCGATCCGGTTTTTGGCCCAGAACCAGTCTTCGTACGGTTTGGTGTGTGCATAGCGCAGGTGGCCCATGAAAATGTACATCAGGGCCGTCCGGGCGTAGAAGTGGTCGGATTCCGCCGAAATCACCGTGATGCCAACGTCGGGGTTTTGCTGCCGCACATGCCGGGCAGTAGTGATGCCCGCGATGCCGTTGCCAATGATGACGAGCCGGTTCACTGCCCGTTCAGGTTCCAGTTGTAATCCAGATAGGAAACATCCGTATCGTCAGTCATCTTGGTGGTCGAGTATTTGTTGACCCACTTGGCCACCGACTGCCCGTTGTCTTTCCAGTCGCCCTTGTACCAGTTGAAGTAGTTGGACAGTTGGGCTTTGTCTTTGCCGACTTTATTTTTGGTGGGGTCGTTTAAAAAGTCGCGGCCCTGATCGTCTAATTGCGCGTCGAGTTTAGCCGCCGTGTAGGCTTCGTTGCGCAGGCGCGGGCAGGAGATGGACGCGCACACCAGGGAGAAGTGAATCCGGGGGTCGTTGTATTTTTTGCGGAGCGTACCGTGTTCGATGTTGTCCAGGCTCATTTTGTTGCCGCCGATGCTGAAAAATTTAGCGGCCCAGGGTGTCGTCACGAACGGAATCTTAATTTTGGAGCCGATATCCTTGATGCTTTTCACCGGGTAATGGTCCAGAATGAGCCGGATCGTATACGCATTGTAGGCGTTAATCCAGTAGGCCATCTGCTCGTTCTTCGACCATTGATCGGTCGGCGCGTTGGCACTGAGCATGGCCAGATACTTGTTAAAGACGGTCTCGTCAGCTTTGAAACCTTTATAATCGACCAGCCCTTTTGCCGATACGTGTTTCTTCAGCAACTGGTCGTAGGCACTGTGGTCGACCACCGGGGCCGTATGGATGGCAGTCGTAAAACTGGTCAGGGCAAGGCTCACCAAACCGACAAGGAGCATTCGTTGGGTAATCATCATTACGTTAGCAAACTAGTTATGAAGTCATATACGACCTGAGGGCAAGAACGGTTTTATAGGCCTGATAAGCAAACCACTGGCCTTGTTTTCACGTAGTATACGAATAGAACATCCCATCCTGTGATCGTACCGACCCTTTCCTTACTGCTAAGCCTGACCGGCACGGCCCCCGCCGACAGTGTTCCTAAACGGGTTAGCCTGCTGCCCCTGCCGCTCCTTTATTACAGCCCCGAAACCCGGCTGGGTTACGGGGCGGCTCTGACCGCGACGTTCCGGTTCAAACGCGATTCGGTGTCAGCCGGTCAGCGGCCGGTACGCCCGTCGCAGGTGAGCTTCGGCGCGGCTTATACCCAGAATCAGCAGTTGTTGCTCTACGTACCGTTTCAGGTCTTTTACGACCATAGCCGGTACCTGTTTGTCGGCGAAGCGGGCTATTATCGCTATAGCTACTATTTCTTTGGCGTGGGTCAGCGCGAAATCCCCCGCGAACTGTACAAAGTCAACTACCCCCGCATCCGGATCAATGCGTTCCGGCGCATCGCGGGCAACGGGCAGTTGGGCAGTGGGCAACTCTACGCCGGACTGCGCTACCAGTACGAAGATTTCCGCGTAACGGCCACCCAACCGGACGGGTTGCTGGCTTCCGGTACCGTGCCGGGTGGGTTGGGCAGTCGGCTGTCGGGCGGGGGACTGGGTGTGTTTTATGATTCGCGGGATCAGTTGTTTTTCCCCCGGCGCGGTGTCGTCGCCGACCTGACGGGCCTGCTGCACAACCGGGCAAAGGCCACCGACCCAACCGGCCAAACCACCACTTTCGACCGGTACAGTGCCGATGTGTCGACGTACCATACCCTGAGTACGCACACCGTGCTGGCGTTCAATTATTTTGCGAGTTTCACGGCGGGTACGGCTCCGTTCAATGCGATGTCGCTGCTGGGCGGTACCAAACGGATGCGGGGATATTACGAAGGCCGGTTCCGCGACAAAAACGCGGCACTGGTGCAGGCTGAACTACGTTTTGATGTGTATAAACGCTTGGGCGCGGCCGTGTTCGGGGCGGTGGGTGTGCTGGGCGACGATAATCGGCTGCTGCGGACCGATGACCCGAAAGGAGCCTACGGCGCGGGACTGCGGTTCACCGTCAACCGGCGCGACCACATCAATATCCGGGTCGATTATGGCGTGGGTAACCGCTCGAGCGGCCTGTACGTCACCGTCGGCGAAGCGTTTTAAGAATTATATTTGCCAAATGACCATCAGCGTAATCATTCCCACGTATAACGAAGCCGTAAACATCGAACGGCTCGTCACGGCATTGCATCAGTACGGCGGGAAACAGGTGGTGCAGATTCTGGTGGTGGATGCCAATAGTCCCGACGGCACAGCGACCGTTGCGCAGCAAGCTGGGGCTACCGTGCTCACTGCGCCCAAACCCGGCCGGGCCGCGCAGATGAATTACGGGGCGAGTCGGGCAACGGGCGAGGTGCTGTATTTTGTGCATGCCGACGTGGGCATCCATCCCGATTTTGTCGCTGACCTTGAGCAGGGCGTCCGGGCGGGGTACGAAGCGGGTTGTTACCGGTTTCGGTTCGATTCGGCCCATCCAATGCTGCGGGTCAACAGCTACGGCACCCGGTTTCCGGGGCTGATGTCGCGGGGGGGGGATCAGACGCTGTTTATCACCCGGCTTCTGTTCGACCGGCTGGGCGGTTTTAATGAACAGTATGTGGTTATGGAAGATTTTGAGATCATCATCCGCATCCGGCAGGTGGCCCGGTTTTTGATTATTCCGAAAGACGTGCTGGTGTCGGCCCGGAAATACGAAACCAACAGTTGGCTGCGGGTACAACTGGCCAACCTAACCGCGTTTGCGATGTTTTTCATGAAACTGCCGCCCGTCCGCATCGCCCGCACGTACAAGGCCCTGCTTAACTATCGTTGATATTGACTGCCACCAGCGGAGTTATCCGGCTGGAAAAACTATCTTCATCCCGCTTACGTACTTATGGCTATTCTGGCCGCTACCGTTCGGTCACTATCTACCAGTCATGGCGTTCGCTTTCGCACCAATGCCCATTGAACCAAATCCCGGCAAGCCCCCAATCGGCTTCGACCGGACACCCCCGTTAATTGACCAGCGCGACGCCCCCGGTGAGCAGATTTCAGCGTCGGAAGCAGTCCGTCGGCCGACTGCGTTACCACCCGTTGCTCCTGCCCCCAACAAATACCAATCCGATAGCTCCACCGCCCCATTTGCCGGAAAAGTAGCCATCGTGACGGGTTCCGAATCGGGCATCGGTCGCGAGACAGCCCGCTTGCTGTGTCAGCAGGGCGCATTGGTTGTACTCAATGGCCGGACGCCGGACCGACTGGAGCAAACCCGGCAGGCATTACTGGCAGAGGGGCATACGGTGATGGCCTGTCTGGCCGACGTGACGATTTATGCCGACTGCGAACGGCTCGTAGGGGCGGCCGTCGACGCCTTTGGGCAGGTGGATATTCTGATTACCAACGCCAGCATTTCGATGCGGGCGTACTTTGCCGATATGCAACCGGATGTGTTCCGGCAAGTGCTCGACAGCAACGTCTATGGCACCGTTTTTCCCCTGAAAGCCGCCTTGCCTTACCTCACCCGTACCAAAGGCGTGGTGACGTTTATTTCGTCCATATCGGCCCTGAACGGGATGCCGAGCGGGTCGGCCTACTGCGCCGGAAAGGCCGCTCTGAGTAACCTGGCCCATACCCTGCGGCTCGAACTGCACGACACGGGCATTCAGTTTGGCGTAGTGCATATTGGTTTTACCCAAAACGATGCCGACAAACGGGTGCTGGACGCGCAGGGCCAACCCGTGCCGATTGCGCACCGCCCCCCGCGCTGGCAAAAGTCGCAGGCCGAGGTGGCCCGGATTATTCTCATGCATATACGTCGGCGGAGGCAGCGCACCGTTATTTCAGCCCTGGGTCGGCTCATTGCCTTGGTTCATACCCACCTGCCGCGCCTGGGCGACTGGGTGGTGATGACCACGACCCGCCGGATGCGGAATTTTTATGAGTGACGCTCGGAATGCCCTTGCTAACTTCACTACTTCATACCTCATCTAACCCCCTAAAAACACAATGGATACCTACTACAACCCCGAAGACCTCAAGAAATTCGGCAACATCGGCGAGTTTCAGAAAGAGTTTGCCGACAAGTTTTTCGCCTGGTACGGTGCCGTTTTCGCCGAAGGTGCCCTGACCGCCCGGGAGAAATCCTTGATTGCGCTGGCCGTTGCCCACGCCGTTCAATGCCCCTATTGCATTGATGCCTACTCGGTTGACACCCTCGAAAAAGGCTGTTCGGAGGCCGAAATGATGGAAGCCGTCCATGTCGCAGCCGCCATCCGGGGCGGGGCCACGCTGGTGCATAGCGTCCAGATGATGAACAAAGCGAAAGAGTTATCCATGTAAGGTTGAGGGATTGAATTGTTGAATGATTGAATGGAGTAGGCAATCTTGTCTAATGGCCCTATCGACTCAGTCAGGAAAGTTGTACAAGACTGACCACTCCATTCAATCAATCAACCATTCAATCCGTCAATCATTCCAGAAATGAAAAGCCTCAAAGCCTCCGGGCATCACTTAGCCGACTCGGCCACGCAGTTGCAGACCCTGCACGGCGACCCAACCGGTGCCGGGCGACTGCCGCGATTTCACGAAAAGCTGCAAACGGCCGGGCTACTGCCCCTGACGGTGTTCAGCCCGGCCGTATTGCAGATTAACGTCGGCAAGATGTGTAATCAGGTTTGCAAGCATTGCCACGTGGATGCCGGACCGGATCGGAAGGAAATCATGACCCGCGACACGATGCAATTCTGTCTCGACGCGCTGGCCAAAACGGACATCCCGATGGTCGATCTCACCGGCGGGGCACCCGAAATGAACCCGGATTTTCGGTGGTTCGTAGAGGAAATCCGCAAATTAGGCCGTAAAGTGCTGGTACGCTGCAACCTGACCATCATCGTGGCCAACCCCAAATACCACGACCTGCCCGACTTTTTTAAAACGCACGAAGTAGAAGTGGTCAGTTCGCTGCCGTTCTATAACGCCGACAAGACCGACCGACAGCGCGGGCAGGGTGTCTTTGCCGATTCGATCAGAGCGTTGAAGATGCTCAACGCCGTTGGCTACGGGCAACCCGGCTCCGGCCTGACGCTGAATCTGGTGTATAACCCCAACGGCGCGTTTCTGCCCGCGTCGCAGGAGAGTTTAAAAAAGCAGTTTGCGCGGGTGCTGTACGACGAGTTTGGCGTGACGTTCAACGATTTGTTCGCCATCACCAACATCCCCGTCAGCCGGTATTTAGACTACCTGATTGCGTCCAAAAACTATGATGGCTACATGGAGAAGCTCGTTAATGCCTTCAATCCGGCAGCGGCAGCGGGCGTCATGTGCCGCACAACGCTGTCCGTCGGTTGGGACGGCGGGTTGTACGACTGTGATTTCAACCAGATGCTTGATTTGTACGTGGCCAGCCCGGTGCAGCACATCCGCGATTTCGACCTGGCGGTTCTTAATCAGCGGTCGGTCGTTATCAATCAGCACTGTTTTGGTTGCACCGCCGGAGCCGGATCGAGTTGTGGCGGTACGGTAGCCTGATGTCAGAGTTGCCCAACCATCGCCCGTATCAGAGCGGTGAGTTTGGGTTCGGCGACGCCGGCGGCTGCAATGATTTTGCCGATGTCGGCTTTTTCGAGGGTGTCGGGCAAGCACATATCCGTGATGACGGACACGCCAAACACGGCCATACCCATCTGATGGGCCACCATTACCTCCGGCACGGTCGACATTCCCACCGCATCAGCACCCCACTGCCGCAGCATCCGGTATTCGGCGCGGGTTTCGAGTTGGGGACCGGTCACGCTGACGTAAACACCCCGCCTGAGCGAAATGCCTAATTCCGGGGCCAACGCAAACGCCTGGTCGATGAGGGTTTTGCGGTAGGGTTCGCTCATATCGGGCCACCGGTCGCCAAATTGCGGGTCGTGGGGGCCAGTAAGGGGATTCTGGGGCAGTAACAGGCTAATGTGATCGTCGATCACCATCAGATCGGCCGTCGCAAAATCAGGGTTCAGTCCCCCGGCTGCATTGGAAACGAGCAGCGTTTTTATGCCGAGTTGCTGCATCACCCGCACCGGAAACGTGATCTGCGGCATGGTGTACCCCTCGTAAAAGTGAAACCGGCCCTGCATCACCACAACGGGTTTACCGCTCAGGGTACCGAAAATCAGTTTACCGGCGTGGTACTCCACCGTCGATACCGGAAAGTGGGGAATTGTTTCGTAGGGAATTGTCGTCTCAACGGTAATTTCGTTGGCTAATGCCCCCAGGCCGGTACCCAGAATAATGCCGATGGTTGGTTTTAGCTGGATTTTGGACTGGATAAAACGGGTCGTTTCCTGAATTTGCTCAAGCATATGGGGGGATGTTTTAAGCAAAGTAAACCGGGCGGTTCCGGTTTTGGTTAATCGAAGGATAAGAAAATCTGCATGACCCCACAGCACCTGATTGTTTTTGTTAAAAACCCCGTTTCCGGTCAGGTTAAAACCCGCATTGGCCGGGTCATGGGCCACGATACCGCCGTTGCCGTGTACCGCCACCTGCTGGCGTACACCCAACAACTTGTCCGAACCTTCGGCGCAGCGAACCCGGCCCGCCAGATTTTGGTGTACTACGGCGACTTCATCAATCCCGACGACGGCTGGAATGGTTTCGGAAAACACCTCCAGACGGGCAACCCGGCTGTAGCCAATGACCTCGGCCACCGAATGCTGACGGCTTTTCGGGAGCAGTTCGACGCGGGGGATACGGACTTCCGGGCCGGGCAGGTAGTCATCATCGGCAGCGACTGTCTGGACCTCACTGCCGATCACTTAGAGCAGTCTTTTACGGCCCTCGAAACGGCGGACGTTGTAATAGGTCCGGCGACCGACGGCGGGTACTACCTGTTGGGTATGAACCAGTTGCAGCCCGCTCTGTTCGCCGACGATATGCCCTGGAGCCAGCCGATATTACGTGAACGTACCCAAGCGATCATCCACCAAAACGGGTTGAGGTACACCCTGCTGGACGAATTGACCGACATTGATGAGTGGCCGGATTACGCGCAGCACCCGGCCCGGCAACTATGAGCAAGCCCAGTGTTGTGGTGATTATTCCGGCGTTTAACGAAGAGAACTCGGTTGGCCGGGTGGTGCGGGAAATCCCGGCCGGGCTGGTGCGGGAAGTGATCGTGGTGAACAATAACTCCAACGACCAGACTGCCGTGGAAGCAGTGCGCGCTGGCGCTACCGTGCTGGACGAACCGATTCCGGGCTATGGCCGGGCGTGTCTGCGGGGCATTGCCTACGCCCGGACGCTACAGCCGCCACCCGACATTGTGGTGTTTCTGGATGCTGATTACTCGGATTTTCCGGCCGAAATGCCCCGGCTTATTGCCCCCATTGTGGAGCAGGGCGTTGATCTGGTGATTGGGTCGCGGGCGTTGGGCAACCGGCAGCGCGGCTCCATGACCCCCCAGCAGCTTTTTGGCAACTGGCTGGCGACCCGGTTATTGCGCAGGCTGTACGGGGTACAGTACACCGATCTTGGACCGTTTCGGGCCATCCGGTTCGATGCCCTGCTGGCCCTCGATATGCAGGATACGACCTACGGCTGGACGGTAGAAATGCAACTTAAAGCCGCCAAACTGGGCTTCTCGGCCACGGAGGTGCCGGTGAGCTACCGGCAACGAATCGGCCACTCGAAGATTTCCGGTACGGTGCGCGGCACGGTTTTGGCCGGGTATAAAATCATCACCACTATATTCCGGTACCGCTGAGGCAGCCAAACCCATTACCCCAATGGCAATAGCCCTGATTGTTTTATACAACCTGCTGATCGTGCTGCTGTTTACCTACAACCTGGGGCAGCTAAGCCTGATTGTCAGGTACATAGCCGCCCGCCGACGAGGTAAGCCGGAACGGATGTTGGCTCCCGCCGTTCCGGTAGACTGGCCATCGGTGACGGTGCAGTTGCCGGTTTACAACGAACGCTACGTGGTCGAACGGCTCATCGACGCGGTAGCCGCCCTACAGTACCCCGCCGACAAACTCCAGATTCAGGTGCTGGACGACTCGACCGATGAATCCGTGGCCCTTATTGCCGCGCGGGTGGCTTACCATCAGCAGCGGGGAGTAGCCATCCAGCACATACGGCGCAGCAACCGGGCGGGATACAAAGCAGGGGCCTTAGCGCAGGGCCTCACCAGCGCAACGGGTGATTTTGTGGCTATTTTCGACGCTGACTTTGTGCCGCCCACCGATTTTCTGTACCAAACCGTACCGCATTTCCTCGACCCCCATATTGGGGCTGTACAAACCCGCTGGACGTACCTCAACCGGAATTATTCTTTACTCACGCAGATCCAGGGGTTTGGCTTAGACGCTCATTTTTTTGTGGAGCAGCGGGGACGTAACGCCACCGGTCTGCTCATCAACTTCAATGGTACGGGCGGTATCTGGCGCAAAGCAACCATCCTCGACGCGGGCGGCTGGCAACCCGATACCCTCACCGAAGACCTTGATTTGAGTTACCGTGCCCAGCTTCGGGGGTGGCGGTTTGTGTACCGCGAAGACGTTGGCTCACCCGGCGAACTGCCCGTAACGATGGCTGCGCTTCGTTCGCAGCAATACCGCTGGATGAAAGGAGCCGCCGAGTGCGTTCGTAAACTGGCCCGGCCCCTGTTGGCCAGCCCGAAAGTGTCTTTATCGGCTAAAATGCACGGCCTGCTCCACCTGTTGAGTAGTTCGATGTTTGGTTTGTTGCTGCTGCTGTCAGTATTGAGTGTACCCATGGCGGCTATGCCGTCGCCTGCCGGGGGTTGGTCCTATGGGTTACGTAATCTGCTACAGGTCAACCTCTTCATCATGATATTGCTGTACGGCATCCCCTTTTGGCAGGTTCAGGCCGGGAATAATTCTGGGTGGATAAAGCGGTTGCTGCACTTTTTACGGCTGTTCTTTTTGTACCCCACACTCATGCTGGGTCTGTCGCTGTACAATACGGTCGCCGTGGTAGACGGCTATCTGGGCCGGAAAACGCCCTTCGTGCGTACCCCCAAATTCGACCTGACCGGTTCTGACTGGCGAACAAATGTGTACCACCAGCAACGATTACCGGGCATTATCTGGGCCGAAGGAGTACTGCTGCTTTATTTCCTGATCGGTATGGGGCTGGATCTGTATTGGCAACACTACGGAGCACTGCCCCTGCATACACTGCTCGTTACGGGTTATGGTCTGGTCGTTGGCTATTCGCTGGTGCAGTCGGCCCGGCCCCGGTTACCTGGTCCTCCGCAAAAGGCTCCCAATTTTACCTTCGCGGAGGAAGCACCTGCACTGGCCGTTTATACGGATAGCCGGACAGCATCATGGGCGGACTAACGATGTCCCGCTACCAGGGTACGTGGGGACGTATTGGCTGGCTGGCGGTTTCCATCGCAGCGTATGGATTGCTGGGGTATGAGGTGCCGCGATCGGCGTTTGGCTACGAAATAAGCCTGTATGGATGGCTATGTATCGGGTACGGGTGGCAGCTTTGGCCGATGTTGTCGAGGCCGGACAAAAGGCTATCCTCTGCCCGGCCGGACTGGTTTCTGTTCCGCGCAGCCATCCTGTTTCGGCTGTTGCTACTGGGGACGATGCCACAGTTGTCCGACGATTATGCCCGCTTTATCTGGGATGGTCGGCTGCTCGCACATGGCTATAACCCGTATCTGTACTTGCCCGCCCGGCTACTGGGTACGCTCGTCGCCACCGATGCCAACCTGTCCGCTGCGCTTTTTCAGTCGCTGAACTCACCCCACTATTTCACGGTCTATCCCCCTGTTAGTCAAGCGTTGTTTGGACTGGCGGCCTGGCTGTCGCCCGATAGTATTTTGGGGAATGTAATCGCCCTTCGGGTGCCGATTCTGCTGGCCGAAGGCGGAACGGTCTGGCTGATGGTCAAGTTGTTGCAGCGGGCCAACCGAAACCCAAATCTGGCCCTGCTGTATGCGCTGAACCCCTTGGTTATTCTGGAGTTAACGGGCAACCTCCACGGCGAAGCAATCATGATCTTCTTCGTACTACTGGCCGTCTGGCTTTGGCAGCGCGACTGGTTTGTCCTGTCGGCGGGAGCATTGGCACTGGCCATTGGCACCAAATTCCTCCCGGTGATCTTATTCCCCCTGCTACTGGTTCACCTTGGCTGGCGTCGGGGCGTGCGCTATACCGGGCTAACCGGTTTGTTTACTGTGTTGCTGTTTCTGCCCTTCGTTACCGGTGATCTGATCCGCAACATCGGCAGCAGTTTAGGGCTTTACATGCATACGTTTGGTTTCAACGCCAGTATCTATCCCCTCGTTCGGGCGACAGGACACTGGCTTACCGGCTCCAACACCAGCACTGCGACGGGCGTTGGTCTATCGGTACTGACGCTGCTTGGTGCGGGCGGGCTGGCATGGCGGTGGGGACACTCGCAACCGGGGCGGGTGGTGGTATTGACACTTACCCTGTATTTCCTGCTGACGACCACCGTACACCCCTGGTATATTACTTCGCTGGTGGCCGGGACGGTGTTTACGCAAGCGCGTTACCCATTACTATGGGCAGGCGTGGTGTGGCTATCCTACAGTGCTTATCAGGCAAGGCCTTACGGGGAGAATAATTGGTTGATCTTGGTAGAGTATGTATTATTTGCAGGCTTTGCGGTCTGGGAGCGTATAATCAACGTGCGTACAATTCAGTGATTAAGCCAGCACACCGTATTTGAACGATGTGCTCAATGGCTATCCAGGACGCGAACCCGGTTGGAATAGGTATCAATAATAACCGAACGTGTAGCAGCCTCAGTGACTCTGCCAATCGGATTCCGTCCTGTTTCGATTGGGAGTCATCTGGACGGTACTGGTCATCCATTTACCGCTTCTCTCAACCGAAAAGTCATTTCTTCATGGCTCCCTGCTAATGACTAACCAAGCCGGGGTAAAGTCTGCCGGGGTAAAAACATGCCAAAACGCTGACAGAGCTGGCGGTTATATTTCATCGGTAGTTGCTACGGCTGTTTATTCCTGGTTTAACTGTGCTTGTATCGTCTCGAATCTGCTGATTATATCGTCCGTTTTCGACCGCTCCTTCCTGATCTGCCTTGGTCGCAGGTAAAACCAATTAACTGAAATCCAGCTCCCTGTAAGTACATAAGCTACTAATGCCCAGTGGATTGCCATTCGCGACGTGTATTCATACATGTAGAGCGCAAGGCCTGCCGAAAGGATACTGAAATAGGCATTCAGCATGGTCGTGTGCATAAAGTGCTGCCTTTCTTTGAGCACCAAAAGATTTTTCAAATATTGCTGATTATTTTCCGCTTCGTTTATTCTTGTTAACACATTCAGATTTTGACTCGAGGAGATTATAAAAATAGCAATAGCCAGAATAATTAAAACAATTCCTATTTTAGTTGTTATCAGTTGAGGCTGATAATATACCCAGATGAAGAGTATAAATAAGGCGGTAGCACTCAAGAGTGAGTTAGTAATAATGATTTTTTTTCTGTTCGATTTTTTAAAATCATCCAGTCTTACGCGCAAATTCTGTAGGGTCGGCTGTTCTATTTTCTGAGCCGACCACAGTGCTTTAAAATTAATATTACCCGAGTCCATGTTCTTTAAATTTTTGCGTTAATTTATCTTTTATTCTATGAATTTTCACCCGGACATTAGCTTCTGAAAGCCCCACTATGTGGGCTATGTCTGATTGCCTGACATCTTCCAGTTCCAGCGAAATGATGATGCGGTCCGCTTCAGGCAGTTCAGAAATAAACTTGTAGAGCAGCTGAAACTGTGGCTCCTGACTAACTTGTTGTTCTTCCGCTAAATTTGTGGGCATTTCTGTCTTCGGATAGCGACTTTGCTTTTCGATTTGCCGTAAACAGCTATTGGTTGCGATGCGAAAGAGCCAGGTTCCAATACTCGATTCATTTCTGAATTTTGGTAATTGTTGCCACACGATGATGAATGTTTCCTGAGCCATGTCCTGTGCCAGCTCATACTCGTTGGTATAGCCCATGCAAAGGCGAAATACTTTCTGCCAATATTCCTTATATATGTCTTCAAACACCATACTACTCCGGCTTTACGAAAGCATGCAACTGGTTGAGATACCAGGCACGGTCGTCGTACATAATAAAATGCAATCCCTTGTCTGCATACTCTAAATGACGGGTTTTGAGGTGTTTATATTGCGCGTCAATGGTTGATTTCATCTGCTTAAAGTAGTCTTCCAGCAATACGAGTGCCGGGCAGGTAATATTTTTTATCGTTTCTCGGAGGTCAGTATTCGAAAAGTCGCAGTACATGTCAGCAAACGTCTTTCTGTCTGATGTCATGCTCCAACTCACGACCAGTTTCTGTTTGGCTGTGTCTGCCACCAGTCGCTGCGCGGATTGTTTTTGCATCTGATTAAACTGTTCCTGCGTGGCCGAAGTTACCTGATTTACCATGACCGAACAGTCCGGTTTTTCTGCGGCCGTAAACATTGGGTTCATCATTGCCGCTAAACAGGGGAGCGCATCTACTACAACTATTTTATCGATAAGTTGCGGATAATCCGATGCCAGGGCCAGGGCCAAACCGCCACCCAAACTATGTCCAATAATAACCGGCTTTTCAATATTCTTATCCTTGATGTACCGGGCAATGCTATTCTCCCAATTTTTAAAGGTAGGTTGTTGCTGCGGTGGTATGCCCGCAAACCCGGCCATGGTCAGTGTGTAACAGGTAAATTCATTTTCGAAGGTAGCTTTCGTTTCATTCCAGACGTCTCCTGAACTGGCAAACCCAGGAATAAAAATTATCGACTTTGCACCTTGTCCGCTTTTTTTGACAGCAAATGGATACGTATTATTTTGAGCATCAACTCTATCCGCGAGAAGCAATATGAGGGCTAAAATAGCGGCTGTACTACGTGAAGATAGTTTCATTTTCCTGTTTTTTTTGATTGTTCGCCTTTTAGATACGGACCTGTCTGGAATGTTACAGAATTAAAAAAATATTTTTACAAGCCTGATTAATGCCTATTGAGCCGGAGTAACTATTTAGGTAGCCCATTGGAAGCTGCCGCCCAGAACGCTGGCTAATTCATCGACCGCGTTCCGACCGTTCTTTCTCATGGTGGAGACAAACCCCGAAATTCGGGCATACACCCCCGCTCCGCTTTCGGTCCGAAA